>CAZXFQ010000007.1:13442-26980 GCA_964640685.1 uncultured Candidatus Saccharibacteria bacterium | reverse complement strand
TAGTTGCGGTGTGTAGTTGAGAGGCATAGTTGAAATAGAAAATACAAATGGCAAAACTGCTTAAGAAAATTCGGCTGCTACACCCAGTTAGCTTGGGCGTTTTCATAGTGATATTGCTGGGTATGAGTGGATTTGTGGCTAAATCGGCTATTGCACAACAGGCCTTTAGTTTCAACCCAACAAGCTATAACATTGAGATTTCGAGTTTAGGCGAGATCAGTTTGCAGTTTGATTTGAAAAATGAGAGCAGTATTGCCTACAATTTCAGCCTTGAGATAAGTTCTGATGATGCTAAGCGGCTTGCAGATAAGGGCTTGGAGCTTGAAGCCAGTTTGCAGACTGACCCCACACAGATTGATCTCACAAAAGCTAAGTTACCAATCAAAATGGAGGCTAATAGCCAAGAAAAGCTAAAACTAAAGCTTACTTCTAAGTTGGTCAAAGATTACAATTTGAAGTTACCAGTTAAATTGACACAAACCGAGTCACAGAGACGTTTGAGTAAAAGTAACTATGACATTGAGTTAGATATTAAAAGTGAACTTGCGCAGGCCGCCAAGACTAGTGAGACTCAGAGGCTGTGGGTAATGGCTGGGATTGCTGGATTGGTGGTGCTAGTGGTAGTGATATTTCTAATTTCAAGATTTAGACGAAGTAGATCAGATCAAAGCTCAGAACAGTTATAGGAGGATCATATGGTACAAAGAGCAATTTCCAATATTCGTAATGTGCTGCTGCAGAAACAGACTGAGATTATGTCTATAGCCACCATGTTGATGGTGATTGGCCTAGTCACCAAAGTGTTTGGGCTGGTATATAGTTCTGTGGTGGCGGGCCGTATTGGCAAGGAAGTTTATAGTAATTTCGTATTTGCCAGTAATATTCCGGAACTAATTTCGCAAGTAATTCTTCTAGGCGCAATTAGTGCCTCTGTGCTACCTTTGCTTGCCAAAGTGTTGGCAGAAAAGGGTGAGTATCGCTTTGTGAGAGTATTCAACACCTTGGTTAATGGTTCCGTGATTTTATTCACTTTGTTAGCTTTGTTTATAGGTTTAACTGCGGAATTCACTATTCCCTGGCTAATTACCTATATAATCCAACCGGAGACACCAATTCCGGCAGCCCAGCTGCCAGAAATCGTCGCAATGCTCAGGGTGCTGATGATTCCACAAGTGATTCTGGGAGTGAGCGTCTATCTAACTACTGCATTGAACCTTTACGACCGCTTTCTAGTTCCGCAGTTGGCGCCTTTGTTATATAACGTTGGCAGAATCATAGGGTTGTTTATTTTTCTGCCAATTTTGGGACAGTCACCCTGGGTGCTAGTTTGGGGAACATTGATTGGTTCAATTTTGCATTTGGCTATACAGATACCAGTAGTGTTTCATCTTAGAATTAAGTACGCACCTATCCTCGACGTTAAGGATTATTATATTCACAAGATTGCGCGCGTGGCTACGCCGCGCATTGCTGCTTTATCAGTAGAAGAAATTGCCAAAACTTTGGATAAATTCATCGCCTTCGGCCTAGTGCAGGGATCATTGGCTTTGTACAATTTAGCAATTTCTGTGATTTCTATACCCTTGGCTTTAATTGGTAGTTCTTTTGCCACAGCGTCATTCCCAACTCTGGCTAAGGCATTTGCCAAGAATGATCGGATTCTAGCCACACAGATTTTTTTGCGAATCATGAATCAGATATTCTTCTTTTCAGTGCCGGCAGGCGTATTGCTGTTGGTATTGAGAGTGCCAATTTCGAGAATGACTTTCGGGCTGGTTGGCGACCAGATTGGCTTTTTGGAGACTTATACAATCGCTTGGGCCATCCTATTTTTTGCACCAGGCATTATCTTTGAAAGTCTGCGTATTTTTCTTTATCGTACTTTTTACGCTGCTCACGACACTCTCAGGCCATTAGTTGTGTCAATATTTACCTTGATTTTAGGAGTGAGTACCGGAGTTTTATTCACCAATTATTTTAGCCATTATTCTGATTTTTCTTTGGGGCAATTAACTCTGAATCTAAGTTACTTGTTCAACCGCGAGGCTGGCGCGCCTGCTGTTGGCGGCTTGGCCCTGAGTTCAAGTGTGGTGTTCACTCTGGAAGCAGTGATCTTGATTTATTGGTTGAATAGACGCTATCTTAAAGCTAAGTGGGGCGAAGTCATTGGCCCGCTCGCCAAAAAATTGGTGGCCGGGGCCTTTATGTTAGTAGTCTGTTACTTCATTTATAAGATCTGGGCTGGTCTCGAAAGTACTGAAAAGACGATATACTTGTTCTTCCTATTTGCCACTACCACTGCTGCTTCCGTAATGACTTATTTTGGAATTTGTGGACTGTTACGCATAGAGGAAGTGGGAGTGTTCCTACGCTTCTTTAGCAAGTATCCGAGTCTTAAAGCTATTCGACGAGCTATCTCGCGCCTGCGTAAATTTGATCCAATTGCAAGCGAGACAACTGTGTAAACTTAAAAACAGGTTAGAATAGAGTTATGTCTAAAGAGAAAATTCGTCCCAGTTTGTCACAAATGTTGGGCTCCAAGCGGGAGGCCAGTACTTCTAGCATTGCTGGTAATTCAGACATTCCTGAGAGAGTGGTAGTGCAGGAAAAGATTGTCTATCGAGATAGACCAAATAGAGGGATTAATTGCGGCAATATTAGCTGTCTCGTTTTGCTAGCAGTAGTTGGTATATTGGTCTTGGGAGTGTTCACTCTGGTAGCTCAGCCCGAATCATTATGGGGACCTGTTAAGGGTATTTTGAATAACAATTTAGCGAGCTCAGAATTTACCCCAGTCAAAAATGAGGCTCAGAGCCTCGATCTTTCAGCTAAAGTGGCAGGTCAAAGTGCTTCAGGATCAGACCTGGATAATCTAACTATCACTGTGACTGAGGCTGAATTGGCTGGTGCGCTGAATGCAAACCTCGAACACAGTCGTAATCTAGCCATAGACCTAGATCCCGGACGCTTACGGACAGTAGCGAATTTAGAAGACCAGGGTAGTCCTCTCTGGTTGAATCTTAACTTTGGGCTTAAGGATCAGAAATTTGTATTGCTGGATGGAGGGTTGGGTCTGATTCCCTTACCTAGCTTATTAATTAGTCCAGCGCAGAGTAGCTTGGAGCAGGTGCTAAATGTATTTAATCTGGGTGAAGGCAGTCAGATCTTTGCTAAACTGTCTACTGCACAGCAAAGCTCTCAGCAGGTGCCTCAGCAACTCCCCATTAAATCAATTGAACTGAGAGATGAATATTTGGTAATCACTTTTTATCGCAATTAATAGCCAGGATGTCGAATCTATACTTGCTGGGCGGCGCTGAGCAGTTCCATGCAATTACAAAGACTGCACAATTACTCCAGGAATTTAATAAATCAACTAAATCGGAGGTATTCAGATATTTCGGAGATGAACTTTCTAGCATCAACGAGATTGCTGGTCTGAGCGGAGGTATGGGATTATTTGCAACTAGGCAGGTGGTTGTATTGGTGAATTTTTTGAGCAATGCTAAAAAAGATCTTCGAGAAAATGTCAGTAAGCGACTAGAAGCTGTTAAAGACGACCCCAATACCTTATTCATTTTCAGAGAGACGGGTAATATTGATAAGCGCCTGACTCTTTACAAATATCTCAATAAAGAGGGGCAAGTTTTTAATTACGAGCCTGCTAGTATTGGCCAGAAGTTAGAATTCACTCGCAAACGCTTGGCCCGAGAAGGTTTTGGGTTGGGTTCGGAAATTATTAATGAGTTGTCAGAATTAATAGCCAATTACAACCTGATTAAACTGGATTTAGAATTAGGTAAACTTGTATTGCTTTTGCGCGCGAGTCAGAGGCAAATGGTAGCTACTTCTGATCTCAATATTCTTGATCATACTGCTGATAAGGAGATCTGGGAATTACTGAATCTTGCAGCGCAGAGCAAACCACTAGCTTTTGATTTACTCACAGATTTATTGAATCAAGAGGTAGAGCCAATTCAGATAATTGGTTTCTTAAGTTCGCAATTACGTAATCTAATTTTGTATTACTATCGTCCCCAGAAATTGCCGTCATTTTTACGTTCCAGATTAACCAAACTTGCGGGGCAGATTCCACCCGCCAAATTAACATTATTAGTGCGCAAGCTCACCGACTTAGACTATGCGGCCAAAAGCGGCAGGGTAGATCCTAAGCTAGGATTATTTCTATACCTAACACTGGTTTAAGCACTCGTGTAAGTGTAGGCTTTGATGTTAAACTAAGTAAAATGCTGAAACTCCAGAAGTTTATTTTAAGTACAATCTTATTGTGCCTTTTCGCCGGTGTGATCCCGGTTAATGCACAAACAAATACAACAAGTGAGCTGAATGTGATTAAGAAATCTGACTTGAATTTGGACATTGCTAGTGTGGTTGATTCAAGTAATTTCGCAAGTCCTACTAGTATTTTGCTAACCCCAATTTTTTTAACAGGCAGTCCACAACTGCAGTCAAGAGATTGGTATAGAGGACTATTTTATTATTTCGTCTCAGAGCGCTATAACTTCAAAGATATTCCTGCGCATTTTGTGATTAGCAAGAAAGGCGAGATTTACGAAGGTATCAAAGGTGGGGTGGAGAAGCAAATCACCCTTGCAGACGGGAATAATAAGTCTTTAGTAATTATGTACCTTGCTGACAGCCAGGATACTGATTTCGACCTAGATGTGCGCTCTACCCTGCAGAGCCTGCTCTTAAAGTTAGCCAATGAAAATAGCATTAATCCTGACAATATCAACTTGAGTGCCTTGAGCCTGCAGATTGCTCCTGCAGAAAAAACTGCTAATTTGGCTCAGAAACAATTATTTGGCAGCTGGCAACTGACATTCAAGAAGTTAATCGAAGGAATTAAGACCAATTACAAACCTATACCTAAGCAATACCAAGTAGCGCTAAGCGGCTATGAGAACCCTACTGCATCTGTAAAAGCTGGCACAGAAGTCACTTTAGGACTAAAGCTAAAAAATACAGGTGAGCATAGTATTTTTGCAAGTGACGATTCGGAGCTGTTCTTGGCTACCGCAGATGGCCGCGATAGTCAACTGTTCTTGAACAATGAGTGGGTGTCAAAATCGCAATTTCCAGTATTGAAAAACGATGCTGTACTTAGTCCCGGCGCAGAAGTTACCAGTGAGTTTAAAGTGAAAGTGCCGCTGACTACGGGGCAGATTAATGAAAGTTTTATACTGAAGAATGGCTTTGGGCAACAGTTTAGAGATACAAGGTTGCAAGTAACATTGAATATCGACAGAGAGGGTATTCAGATTCTGGAAATTGCTAGTACGGAAACCGGCACTTTGAATGTGCGCCAAAATCCTTCGGCAAACGCTCAAGTTGTAGGAAAGGCTTCGCCAAATGAACGCTATGTTTGGTTAGAGCGCAATGATACCGGCTGGTACAAAATTCGCTACGGTGGCAATGAAGGTTGGGTGTTGGGGAAGTATGTTAAAGTTATTTAGAGGTATTTTAATTATTGTTAATGAAATTTTAAGCACTCCCCTGTAGAATCTATTAATTAAGTTTAAGAATGTTGAACTATGGCAAATAAGGCAGTTAATAAAAATCCAAAAACAAGTAAACCAGTGGGACTTGAGGGTGGTGTTGCTGATGAGACGTTAAATGCAGAAGTAGGTGTGATTGAAGATTCAGCCCCTGCAGATTTGAGTGAAGAGGGTAAGATTGCTGATGGGAAAAGAAAGGCTGTTGCAGCTGCTTTACAGCAAATTGAACGCAGTTATGGCAAGGGTTCGATTATGAAATTAGGGGAGAATTCTCAAAAACGTGATATTGAAGCTATACCCACAGGGGCTATTTCTTTGGATATTGCTTTGGGGATCGGTGGTGTGCCAAAAGGCAGGATTATTGAGATTTATGGACCGGAGTCTTCTGGGAAAACTACCTTGGCATTACATATCATCGCTGAGGCCCAGGCTAGAGGTGGGATTGCAGCTTTTATTGACGCAGAGCATGCTTTAGATCCCAATTATGCCAGAGGAATAGGAGTTGACCTCGAAAACCTATACCTAGCTCAGCCTGACTATGGTGAGCAAGCCTTAGAGATAGTCGAGACTTTAGTGCGTTCAGGAGGGGTAGATATTATCGTAGTTGACTCGGTAGCTGCTTTGACTCCAAGAGCTGAGATAGAAGGTGAGATGGGAGATTCTCATATGGGTTTGCAGGCAAGACTCATGAGCCAGGCCCTGCGAAAGATTACAGCAATTTCGAGCAAAACTGGCACTACAGTGATCTTCCTCAATCAGTTACGCATGAAGATTGGGGTGATGTTTGGAAATCCTGAGACTACCACTGGAGGTAATGCTTTGAAGTTCTACTCGTCTATCCGCATGGATATACGCAGAAAAGAAAAACTGGGGACCAATGAAGATGTCACTGGGCATATCACACGTGTGAAGGTGGTCAAAAATAAAATGGCTCCACCTTTCCGAGAGGCAACTTTTGATATTGTTTACCCAAGAGGGATTGATAAACTTTCCTCATTGATTGACGCAGCAATTCAGTTCAAGGTAATCGAAAAAGCTGGCAGTTGGTTACGCTTCAATGATCAACAATTAGGGCAGGGTAGAGAAGCGGTAAAGGAATTACTAGCTGAGAATACAAAATTGCGTGACGAGATTGAGGTAAAACTCAAAAAGGAAGCCAATATTGCCTAAGCCCTTTAGCGGTGAAAATGTTTGTACGTAATCTGCTAATTATATATAATCAGGTACTTGATTAGCAGGCTTAAGTTTAGTAAATCGTACAAACATGTATAACTCTCGTAAGTCAATGGAGTTTTTGTTCGTTTCCAGAGTGCGTATCAAATTGTTACAGTATTTCTTTTCAAACCCTGAAGTTCCGATTCATTTAAGAGCAGCAGTGCGGGAGATCAAAGAGGAAATCAACGCTGTACGTAGAGAACTGGTGCGTATGGAAGAGTTCAAGCTTTTGACAATCGATGTGCGAGGCAATCGCAAGTATTATGCTTTAAATCCAGGGGGCCCATTTTTAGATGAACTCCGTGGAATCGTATTGAAAACATTTGGCTTAGGGGGAGATATTATTCGTAATTTGAATAAACTAGGTGAGGTGCATTTTGCCATTCTGACCGGCAGTTATACCAGCAGTACAAATGCTCATATGACTCATCCTCTGGATTTGGTTTTGATTGGCAATGTAGATTTACCAGAACTTACAAGTATTGTAGCTGAACATGAGAAGCGCAGCGAGAAAGAGGTCAATTACACTGTGTTTAGTTTAGCTGATTTCAATTTACGCAAACGACGCAAAGATGCTTTCGTGGGGGAGCTCTTATTGGCGCCTAAGGTGATGTTAGTAGGAACCCAGGAACAATTATTAACCTAGTAGTTTTAACTGCCCATGTTATTGCTAATCAAGATTACACTCAAGTTTTGGGGATGGTGGTATTGGGACAATCCCAAGCACTTAGTCTCGTATTATATCGACTTGGTCAATCGAATTGGATTTGAGTTACTCACATTGCCGCATTTAGCGCAACCACTTCTGAGATTAATCACCATTGTTTTGTTGATTTCACTAGTCTCTCTTAGCAGCCTAATCTTCACAGTGGGATTTATTGGTTACTTATTATTACCACTGGCTCCCTTAATTAAAGTATGGTTGTTTTTACTGAACTAAAATGCTTACAAAGTTAAGTTACAAAAAATTAGTAGCAATACTCAGCAGGAATGTAAGTCTGTGGGAAATGTATTGGTCTTTTGGTAAGATTCTGCGCTTTATAGTGCTAATTTGCATACTTCTGTTATTTATAATTACAGCAATCAATGGCGGCAATTTAATAGTTAACACGTTAAATCCAGCAGAATTCTCCCTAAGCAGTTTTGTGTTCTGCATTATGATTACATTACTATGCGTAGCGGTTTACCTAAGCAGACAGCCATATACGCCCAGAGATTTGTATCAATTGGAAGAGGCAGCGGCAGTCAATGACTACTTGCAAATTGATTTAGCGGTTTTGCTGGGAAACTTACTCAGACATTCCCCGGGGAATAAAGTATTTAAGTCGGCGTTGCTAGAAAGGCTATTTCAGCTCCCCAGCAATAAGTTTTTATTACGCAATTTATCTCTTGATAGTCAGAAGCAAAAACTGATCTTGGCCAAATCGAGGCAACATCATGGCTATTATAATAAGCTCGAGTTTATTCAGTTAATCGAGACAGCCAGTAACCTAGCATACACAAGTGGTTTTAGGTTTATTGATGGTAAAGCGCTATTATTACAAATTCTAGCTTCGGATTTGAGTGAGATATCTTTGGGTTTGGGACTGGATAAAAATCTCTTAGAGAGTGTGGCTAAGGCCTACGGGCTTAGCGCGCTTACACAGTATAGACGTCGCCAAGCCCAGCAAAGTCTTTGGCACTATGGCTTAATGAATGTTATTAATTCTGCCGATGTGGTTACTAAGCAGCTACAGATAGCCCCAGGGGACCAGGATTTACAACCATTTGTGACTTTGTTACTTGCAGCAAATCGTCTAGCTAAACAATATAAACTGGACTTAAACGCGCAAGTTGTGGCCAAAGCGTTGGCATTCACTAAAGCCGGTCTGGCTAGTGGTGACATTAGTACAAGAGCTATTGGTGATCTGGGCAAATTCTGTGAATACCAACATGCGAGTGGTTTGCGCTTCATAGACTCTTCGCTAATGGTGGATTTTTACCGCAAGCGCTATGGAGTCAACTCCACTGAGCTTTTTACCAAATCTTTGGGTTTGCTGGACCGCAATCTCAATTCCAAACAGGCTGAAATAAATGAGCAAGCTGAAACAAGTGGGCAAGCAGGGGATTCTTCTGAGCGCTTTAAATTGTTGCAAGAGAGATTACAAGAGAATCTGGTTGGGCAGAAACCTTTAGTAAAGGCGATTACCAAGGCCTTGCAAAGGCTAAGTGCTGCGAGCACCAACTCTAGCAGACCTCTAGCTAGCTTTGCCCTGATCAATTTTAACTTAGGCTTGGTTACTCGCCTACAAAAGGTTTTAGCTGAGTGCTATCTAGGCAGCAGTAAATTACACTTTACCGTGCACCTAGATGGAAACCCTGACTGGGAGGGCCTGAGCAGTTTTGTCAAAAGGCATCCTTTCGCCATTATCCATTTTCAATTAACAAATGCTCTCACCGAAGTTGAAAGGAATTTATTGCAAGAATTGATAGAGCATGGCAGAGTTAACTCTCCGCAGAATCTAATCGCAGACCTTGCTAACAGCGTGATTTTGGTTAGCTCTCCGTCCTTGGAAACTGGCGATACTCTTGCAGGAATTGACGATACCTTTACAGCGAGCTAGCCAGCTAATTTCGGTTGAAAAATGGGGACAGCAAATGCTGTCCCCTAACCATGAACCGTTAACATGGCGATTGCCAGTTTGCACTTAGAAACTTAATTGTCTAGATTTTAGACTCGTGACTTGTAGTGGCAGTCTGCACAATGGTCCGCACCACAAAGCCTGTCAGAATTAATGCCCCGATTAACAGCATCAATACTGAGTATTCCGGAATAGTTACCACTAGCGGGAAGAACCCTAGGAACATTAGTATGCTAGGTAAACCAGCTTGGAAGGCAAACTTACGACCATAGATTTTGCTCAACAAATAAAGCATCAGGCTGCCAATCAGCCCTAACGCCAGGGCAAAAGCACCAAGCAATGACATAGAGAAGTAGCCAATTGCAGGTAGATTCGCAAATACTTCCATTGTCGGGTCAATCGTAAAACTGACGAAATAGTGTAGTAATGGGAAGTATAGAGTATAAATAAAGCTCATTAAAACGATGTCACGTAGTCTCAGCTGCTTGCGATTTCTGTAACCTAGCCAGATCAGTGCATATACAAAGACTAGGTAGATTGGCGCCATAACTAAATAGATTCTAGCCACTTGACTGCTGGGAGCTAATTTATCTGCTACCACTACATTAATCACTGGAGTGGAGAAAAGGTTTTGTTTATCCCATGTTAATTGCACTGAATTTTGTCCGAATTCACGCTTATCAACTGTCAGTCCAGCGTTGACATCATAGCTGCGGGTACCTTCGATTAGTAGGCTTAATTTGAAGTCTTGCGCGCCTTGATTATTAGCAAAGCCCTGATAGTTGAAGCGTGCAATCCCTACAGTTTCGTAAGTTACCATAATTTGCTTTTCGGCATTGGCATTAACCTTGCCTTCCCAGCGCAGACCATCGACGTCATCATTGCTTGGATAAGTATAAACACTAGCCTGTTTCCCCAGGGCTGAGCTAAGTTTGACCTTGGCGTTGCTGACTTCCACGCCATCAACAGTGAGTTTAACGTTGCTAATCTCATTAGTGGCAATATTTACTGGAAAAGGAAACTCGAAGCCTACCAGCGACTCTTCGTTCAAAGAGTTTTTGAGCACATACTGTGTTGCAAATCTAGTTTTGAATGTTGGTTGATATTCTAGTCCCTTTTTGACGAAGTCAGCTGTGATTCGAACATCAGCAACAGTTTTGGTGATGTTGGAATTTTCCACATACCTCTTCAATTTTTCTTGTCTGGAAACACTACCCAAACTGGAAAGCCTATTAGCATCTGGGGTAGTGAGATCCTTTATGGGCATGAGTTTAGGAGCCTGTTGGTTCAATTCACCGTTGTAGAGGCTGCTAGTTTCATTGAAATTGTTCACTGCAATGTCATTACGCAGACTGGCGACGCCGGCCATGAACAAACTAAATAGGCCAATAATGACTGTTAATATCGACACCACTAGAATGTAGCGCCAAATTCGAGGCAAGTGCTTAGGTGTTGATACTTGCATACAATGAAGAATTAAGTTAAGTATGTAATACTTTAACTCAGTGATCGCAGGAAAGTGTCAGGAAATTTTCTAACAGTGGAAATAGAACCAGCGAGTCTAAAGAATTGCTAGTTTAGCACCGCGCCCGGGCTTGCTTCGAGACATCATCGATAGAAATTTTTCTGTACTTGAGAAACGCTTATGACCAACAGTTTGCCCAATCTTCTCTAGGGATACTCCTTTATTAAGTTGGTAGACTATGAATGTATTGCGCAAATCATTGACGGTAGCGTTCTTGATCCCGGCTTTTCTAAAGGGCCGATCCACAGTAGAGCGAATATTGCGGATAATCATTCCGCCGCCATTTTTGGTGTTAAACAGGTAGCCTTTGTCATTGCTAACTTGCAATCTATGTGGAATAAAAGCCTTGATAGCCTTCACTGCGGCTAGATTTAACTCAACAATGCGCATGGCAGAGGAGGCGTATTCTTCAATCAATAACTGCCCGGTCAAATTCTTAATGCGAATATGCTCTAATTTCAATCTGGAAATTTCACCAATTCTCAGACCAGTTTGCAACATTAGCTCTACTAAAGTCTGTAAACGAATATTGGCTTTAGTCTCTGTACGTAATAATTCAATCTCATCAGCATGTAAAACTCTAGGCAATTTTGCCTGTAGAGTAGGGTGGGCCACAGCCTTACTTGGATCAACAATAACCTTTTCTTGGGCATGCAAATACTTGAAAAAGGATTTAATACTGTTTATCTTACGGGATAAGGTTTTTAGTGTAAATCCTTTAGCTGCCAAATGACGATTAAAAGCCTCTAGGTCTGCTGTGGTAACCTTATTTACTTCTTTTTCGCTCAAGAAACTTGATAATTGCCCCAGGTCATTTTGATAAGCCGTAATGGTCGCTGGTGAGCGGCCTAACGTTTCAACTTGTTTCAAAAATTGGCTAATCCCAGAGCTTAATTCCATTTTCACAAATAATCTGTACGAGTCTTTTGGAGGCAATCACAAAAGGTTGTATGATATATTAAATAAAAGTATTAGATTTTAACATTTTTCAAGTAAAATCGCTAATACTATAAGATATAAGTGCAACTAACCGCCACCGCGAATGAACAAAATACTGCACTTAAGTCGCAAGTTTGCCCTGCGACGCTGGCTCAATTTACAGGAAACTGCTAACCATTTGGGCTTCAACTGGAGCCGAATTCTGATTATTATATTTTTGGGGGTAGTGTTCTTAGGCTTAATCGCTAACATCTATGCTTCGTTGGTGCAAGCAGGCCAAAACTATAACACACTTGTCCAAGAAGAAGAAAAACTAGACAAGCTACGCAGTCGCAGCAGTGAGTTACAAAGTAGTGTGGATTATTTCTCGTCTTTAGAATATAAACAGCGCTACGCATATGACAGTCTTAATATGACACGCCCAGGGGAGCAGCTTTATCTGGTAGAATTGTCCGAGCGTGAAAGCTACGAGCTCGTGAGAAAGAATCCGGAGCCCATCCAAGAAGCTGAAACTCAGCAATGGTGGAATTACTTGAAGGAAATGTTGTTAAATTCTTTGACCAATTGATGGTATAATTTGAGACTTGCAAGCTTTGTGCAATAAAGACGCGGGGTAGAGCAGTGGTAGCTCGTTAGGCTCATAACCTAAAGGTCGTCCGTTCGAATCGGACCCCCGCAATTTTTAGCTTCCATTCTTAGAGTCAAATCCCACAATACTTGGCATTATTTCTCACAGATCTTGTGAAATACCATGCCCCTATGTATAGTAATTTGCACAGCTGAGATTGAGATTAAAGCGTAAGTATTTTTTTGAAATTTCGATTAATGAAGACAAAACAAGTGTTATTGGTGACTGGAATAGTTTTAGCTAGTATACTAGTACCGATTTTTGCTATTTTAGCTTTAGGATTTGGCTATGAAGAGCTTTCCCGAAGATCGGATGCCAGTAAATTTAAAGCTCCAGGGGAATTAGTTAGTATAAATGGGCAAACAAAACTACATTTAAAATGCACAGGAGAAGGAAATATTCCAATCATTTTGGATGCAGGTTTGGGGGATTTTTCGTATTCATGGAGCTTGGTTCAACCAGAAGTTTCTAAATTCGCTAAAGTTTGTAGTTATGATAGGGCAGGCTTGGGATTCAGTGATCCAATTAATTCCGAAAGAAATTCCGAAAATGTGGCTTCCGAATTACTACAACTATTGGATGCAAAACAAATTGAAAAATTTATTTACGTTGCTCATTCAAAATCTGGGTTAACTGCGCTTAAACTAGCATCAGAACATAGCGATAGGGTTGTAGGACTAGTCTTAGTGGACCCAACAACCAGTACTGACAATAATTATCAGCTAAGTTTGTTGACCGAATCAGAACAGAAGATTTTTGAACAAAAGAACAAGGAACTTTCTGGACAAAATATTAATGATGAGCGTAAGCTGTTGGAACAACAATCCAGATCTCAATTGCAGCTTATACCAGTGCTTTCCCGCTTTGGGCTAATTCGATTAAGTTCTAGGGAATCGCTAACCTACGGTTCATTTTATGACTACCTGCCCGAGGATATAAAAGCACCCTATATATCGCAAGCTTTAAAGCAGAATACAATAGAAACAACTTTAAAGGAAAGCATTGGAGCACTGGATGACACTAAAAGTATTTATTCCATTGATTATGATTTTAATAATTTAAAAATGACAGTCTTAAGTACTGAAAGCTTG
>CAZXFQ010000007.1:6302-13432 GCA_964640685.1 uncultured Candidatus Saccharibacteria bacterium | reverse complement strand
AGATTAAGTATTGAGCATACAGAATATAAGTGGTTTAGAGCAAACGAAGCTTCAGAATTATTGCAAGTAAAATACCCTAAGAGTTTTACAGATATAGTTGCCAATTTATAAAGTAAAATTTAAAACAAACATAATAAATTGATTATGATTTTAATAATTTAAATATGACAGTCTTAAGTACTGAAAGCTTGAAAGCATTTATTAAAGAAGATGATTCCGGTGCTGAAGATTTAGAGTTGCAAAAACTTACACTAAAGATTAGAAGGGAATCAATAAAAGATTTATTGAAATTCTCAACGAATTCCAAGCATGTTGTTGTGGAAGACAGCGGTCATTACATACAGATTGATCGATCAGATATCGTGATTAATGAAATTAGATACTTATATGATTCTCTAAAATAGTCTTTAAGAATCAATTGAACTGGTATAATCTGATAGTTTTAAGGTCAGATCATGAGGTAGGATAGCTCAGTCGGCTAGAGCATCGGATTCATAAACCGAAGGTCGTGGGTTCGATTCCCACTCCTACTATTTTGTTTGCGGCTTAACTTCAAATCCTAATCAATGTAAAATTTAGGATCCGGAGACGTTATTTAATTAATGTAGTTAATCTCAAACCATAAAAATATAGTGAAAAACAAAGATTCGCAAGACACACAGGATTCACAGAATGCTAAGAATCCCAAGAATGAGACTGTTGGCAGCAGAGCTACCAATATTATTAACAAAGCAGCCAAGTCCCGCACTAGATTAGTCAAATTTTCTGTGAGTAATTTGGTGTTCTTGTCGGTAGCGCTGATTGTAGGGTTGTTACTTTTCAATGTATTTACAAATCCTTCCCTGGGCGAGCAGGTGACAGTTGATACTTTTGTGCGCAATATTAAGGACAATAAGTACTCTCGAGTTGACATTCGCAATGATGGCAATGCAGTTGGCTTGAGCAAGTTTGTAGATATTGTTGATGCTCCTGAAGTGACTATCCAGAGTGGTGGCCAGACGGAAGTGAAAACTGCCAGCAATCTTGAAAAGAAACCAGTTAGTGATTTAGTCGATTTATTAAAACCTGCCACTGATCCGTTAGGGGCAATTAGACAGTTGTTTAATTTTGCGCCACGCAATAGTATCCGTGAGTTGTATATATTAGAGGACAGAGTGTTAGTCGATTGGTTTGATCCAGCCAGAGCAGATTGGTACCTAGAAAAAACCAGCGAAGTGGATTTGGCTAGAGAACTTACTGCCAATAATATTGAGCTTGCCACATTGCCAGTCAGGGTCACTTATGCCCGCAATGCTGCTAGTCTTTTGCAACGCAGTGATTTTGAGGAAGGTGTGAGCAATCAACGATATTCTTCTATATGGCAGTTTGGCGACCGCGTAGTTGGTAGAGTGTCTGCTACTAAACTTAGCCAGAGTTATATTAACTTTGGCCCTGCCACTAATGATTTCACCAAGTTTATCCAGGAAGAAGGCGTCAACCTAGCTTCTAGTAATGTGCAATTCAGAGTATTACCAATATATCAGCTAGATCTAGCTTTCATAATAAATATTTTCTTAGTAGCTGGCTTGCTATTCACTGGCTACATGTTACTAAGAAGTGTCAATGGCTCCAACAGTGGTCTGATGCAATTCGGAAAAAGTAAAGCCCGTATGTTCTTTGGTCAAAAGATGAATGTGACATTTAAAGATGTGGCTGGAGTTGACGAAGCTAAGGAAGAATTGAAAGAAGTTGTAGACTTTTTGCGCAATCCGCTCAAATATACCAAGTTAGGCGCTAAAATTCCTCGTGGTGTGCTGATGGTGGGTGAGCCGGGGACTGGGAAGACTCTTTTGGCTAGGGCGGTGGCTGGTGAAGCCGGAGTACCATTTTTTCATACTTCTGGTTCTGAGTTCGAAGAAATGCTGGTAGGTGCTGGTGCTTCTAGGGTTCGCGATTTATTTGATAAAGCCAAAAAGGCTTCCCCAGCGCTAATCTTTATTGATGAAATTGACGCCGTGGGTCGTAAACGTGGGACTACAATTCAGTCCAGCTCAACTGAGCAGACTTTGAACCAAATATTGGTAGAAATGGACGGCTTTGAAGTGCGTGATAATGTAATTGTGATTGCGGCAACAAACCGCCCTGATGTGCTCGACCCAGCGTTATTGAGGCCCGGTAGATTTGACCGCAAAGTAGTTTTGGACGCGCCAGACATAGAGGGCAGAAAAGCGATCTTGTTGATTCACTCCAAAAATAAACCTTTAGCTGAAGCAGTTGACCTTGAAAAAGTAGCTAGGCGCACAGTAGGCTTTTCAGGAGCAGATTTGGCCAATATGATCAACGAAGCAGCAATCATCGTGGCCAAGGGTGATCGCAAAGAGATCACTATGGACGATATTGAGGAAGCTGCAACTAAGGTGCAGTCAGGCCCAATTCGTAGACGCAAGCGCGACCAGTCAGAATTGCGTATGACAGCGTATCATGAGGCAGCACATGCAATTGTGATGAAGCGCACACCTCAGAGCGACCCAGTGCATAGAATTACTATTCTCTCTAGAGGCATGGCACTAGGCTACACTATGCCATTACCAGAGACTGATCAGTTACAAATGACCAAGACTAAGATGGAAAGTAAAATCACGTCACTGTTGGCGGGTTGGATTAGTGAAGAGCTGGTATTTAATGACGTCACTACTGGCGCCGCCAATGATATCGAGCGTGCCACTAACATTGCCCAAAGAATGGTAAAGCAATTTGGGATGAGCAAACGCTTGGGTTTGATCAAATATGGCGCTGGTGATGAAGAACCACATATTGGTTGGGGTGGAGGCAATGACAAAAATTACTCCGAGGCTACAGCAGAGATTATTGACCAAGAAGTACAAAGAATTATTCAAGATTCGTACGACAAAGCCAAGCAGATTTTGATCGACGAAAGGGCGCGTTTAGATAAACTGGCAGAAATGCTCTTGCAGGATGAGGTAGTAGAAGCCGATAAGTTCTTGTCCTTATTCAATTGAGCACTAGGCAACTGTCCAAAGCCTCTGAAATGCGATAAAGTATACACATGGTGTCATCATTTTTCGTGGCAAAGCAAAAATTACTCCGGTTGCAACATATCCAATGGGGCAGCCGGAGTCTAACAGCTCAGATACTAGTCACTACGTTGCTGGTATTGATGGTTATATCCCTTACTGTCGTGACGGTTACAGTCACTGTAGCGCGTAATTCCAAGCAAGTCTCTACAAATCTACAATATAAATCTGCTTATAATTACGCAGAAGACAAAATTATTCGCAATAGTTCGGTAATCTCCAGCATTGACCTGACCAGCCCCTCAATAGCTGCAAACTTAGGGGCTGATGTTTGTATTTCGCAACCAAGTAACCCTCCAGAGAATGTTGTGAGCGTACTTTGCAAATGGACAGAGGTTGATGGTTTAAATACACGCGAGACCATACTAACAATTGCTGATAGTCAGAATGTCACAAGCTATGAATTGGAGGCCAATGAATACTTTGATATTGCCCTGACAAAGTCGGCAAGTTCAGGCTTCTACAATGGGGAAATAGATTTGAGTTGGACCGGCAAAGCCGCGCTAGAATTGACGCTAGTATACGAGGCTACTTTTGGAGGCACTCGCGAACTCTACAATGCTTCAGATATTTATGCCAATTCTGCAGATGGGATACTGACTGCTGGCAGCGCTGGTTCAGCTTACCAACAACTATTTGCTGGCGGCTTAACCCGCGGAGCAGATGGAATCTTGCGAGTCAATCTTGCTCAAAGTAATGTGAAGTTATTTAGGTCCAACAATACTGCGATAGATCATGTAGCTGCCGCTGTCAAATACAAATATTTACGGGTGAAGATGCTCAGCAGGGACCCGGGCACAAGTGTTACCATCACTCCGGTGGCAGTAAGTGCAGACTACCCGAGTCAAGTGCGCAAGGTTAGTGCGGTGAGCTATCTCTCCGGCGCTGATGGCACAAACGTGCCTGCGCCCTCGGTCATTTCTCAATTTCCATTGTCCCCAACGGTGGTGGGCCCTATCAATTCTGTCTTAGGTTTAGACGCCTTGCGCATGCCCTTGTGTACCAATGCCATCCTTGAGTCCAGAGAAAAATGTGACGACGGCAATACTGCCAACACTGACACTTGTAATGATAGATGCACATTCACGAGCTGTGGTGACAGCGTTACACAGTCACCCAATGGTGAGGGTGATACCGAACAATGCGACGATGGCAATGCTGTCAACACTGATACCTGCACGAATAAATGTAAATTAACAAGCTGTGGCGACGGCGTCACACAGTCACCTAATGGTTACGGAGACGGCGAGATTTGTGACGATGGTAACGCCTTCAATACTGATACGTGCAATTCATCGTGCTTGAAAACTAGATGTGGCGACAACCTAATTCAGGCCCCAAACGGGGATGGAGTGACTGAGACATGTGATGATGGTGATAGTGACGACACTAACGCTTGTCGCAATGATTGTACTGTGACACCACCACCACCACCAACGCCACCAACACCACCACCGGGCTGTAGGCAGGGTAGAAGATGCTGTGCTAGCAGCAATGGTACCAAAGGCGGCTTAGCGATTGATGATTGTACTGGAGTATGTAGCGGTAACGCTGGATTCCCCAACAATGATGATTGCAACGAGGGGAGATTTATAGTGAGCACTTCCTGTTGTGAACCATAGACATGAAATTTTTAACTACCCTTAAATTCAAAACTAAAGAGTGGAATGCCCAGATCTTAGTATCGACTTTATTGATCCTACTTGTGGTGTCATTTACAGTTGTAACAATTACTGTGACGGTGACCAAAAATTCTAGACAAGTTGGTACTAACGCGGAGTACGACAGATCGTATAACTCCGCTGAGAGTAAGCTAATCGAGGTGGCAGCGATACTATCCAATCCTAACCTTGATCTTAGTAATCCTAGTGCCCTTGAGTCTGGACCTTTGGCCGGCTTTGACTGTGACGCAGGACTTTCTGAAACTGCCAGCCCCCAAATCATCTGTGGGATTGACCAGCCGGGTAGAAGAAGGACGATAATCGGTATTTATAACAGCAAATCAGTGGATAATTATGATCTATCGCCTGGAGAGCATTTCGATATTATCCTCGCTGGTAACACTGGCAGTCCTTACAAGGGTAGAATTAATCTCGGTTGGGTTGGTGACGCAGCTTTAAGTCTAACTTTAGTATATGAATTGGGTGGAGAGCTGAAAACTGCACAACAGTTGATTGATCCCACAAGATTGGCAGATTCGGACAGTGGCAATGACGTGTTGACAAATTATACTGGAACCTCAGGATTTCTGCGCGGAATCTTTCCAGTTGCCCCAAGTGCCAGCAACCCCAATTCCTTAGGCTTTAGTCTGGAGGATTCAGCTATTGACACTACCTTGGTGCCAGCTGGGGCTAATTATAAGTACATTCGCGTCAAAATGTTCAGCAGAGTATTGGGCACCAGTCTAACTATTCGGCCAGACACTGGCAATGCAGCTAGTTTTCCCGAACAGATCCGCAAAATTGAAGCCATTAATTATACGCTCGACAGCTTCCAGACAGCCGTTCCTGTGGTAAATAGTCAATATCCCTTATCGCCAGATACCCCAGGTCCAATTAGTTACGGCTTGGACTTCGATGCTTTTCGGACACCAGTATGTGGCAATAATGTGATCGAAGGTCGCGAGACATGTGATGACGGAAGCGATAACGGTACTGGTGGACTGGGGTGTAGTGATAAGTGCTGTGGCAAATTGGACTATATTATCTTGATTGATGGCTCGGGATCACCTTATGGCTCTAACGCGGATAGGCAGATAAAGTCCAACGTTGACTCCTTGCTCAATGCACTTTTGAGTAGTGGTAGTGGTAATAGGGTAGCAATTGGTGATACCACAGGCTGGGGGAACTTTGTAATGAGTAAGTTTTATAATGCTGGCGACGCTGGGGCGGTAACTACCTTGAAAAGTTTCTACAAGCCGATTATTGACTGGATTAATCCGGCCTTCAATGCAGGGCTTGCGCGTGTACCTTACCTGAATAGCAAATATGCCGTTGGAGCACCATTATCAGGATCTGTGGCCGATTTCAACGTCCAAAGGCACTACGCTTGTGGCACAACGACCATGTCAGCTACGGCAGAGTGCCCGATTTTGCCAGGAGGCGATTATAGTTCGGTAAGTGATGTACTCAAACGCTTTATCTCCACAAATAAACGTGACCCAGGACTCAATCCCAATAAAACCGTGATTCTAAAGATTGACGATGCTGACTGGTTCCAGGTTCCACAGACATTCTTGGGAAGCGGGATTGCTTATAGTACAGGGTTTGGTGTAGAAGGACGTCCACTCAATTTAGCCCTAATATACGATGGTGCTAAAGCCACTAAGGAAATTGCCAAGTGGCAGGAACTTACCCAGCCTCAGTTTGGCAGTAGCATTATCAATTGGGTGACATTTGGTGCCATTGATGCCACACGCATCTCGCCCTGGACCCAGCCAGGTGTGGTTGCCAGTGTTAGCGGAAAATATATTAACAGTCCAAGTGCAGCAGATCTGACGACGACCATGAGTGCACTGACCAATAGCTTTTGTAGACCTCTGTCTGGCCCTCCACAGGTATGCAGGCTTACAGGGGGCTCCAACGGCTCCAATCTGCCTTACTACCAGGAGCTGCGCGTCACTCCAGGACCTAATTATACGATTTATGGGGGCTTCGGCACTTTAGCAGTTTCTGACAGATTATTAATCAAGGGAGATGTATCCGGGACAATTATAGATACTGGGTGTATTAATGGTAATGACACTACCAATGGCGGTTTTCAGGTAATTACAGATAGTTATTATGATAGCTTTGGGAACTACTGGGTGACGAATGAGCGCACGCCCATAGATGTCCCAGGCACCAATACGAAGATAATCATTGAAGTTTCCCCCAACTGCAATCCCGCTGATGGTTCAGATACAGTCTGGAGCTTTGATATTAGTTGCATGCAGCCAGCTCCAAATACGTACTGTCAGAACTCTGGCCCTCCTGGACCAGGCTCCTGCACACCATTGCCACCTGGATAAAAAAAACTTGCTAGAAATATGAGCCAGAATGAAAACCAGAATAAAAA
>CAZXFQ010000007.1:3024-6202 GCA_964640685.1 uncultured Candidatus Saccharibacteria bacterium | reverse complement strand
AAAACCAGAATAAAAATACTTTCAGATCTGCAATGCCAGGCCAGATTTTGGTGACCACCCTCTTGGTCTTGGTAGTGATTAGCATTACCATAGTGACAATTACTGCTACGGTGACAAAGGATTTAAAACAAACTAGTCAAAATCTAGGCTATGATCGTGCTTATAACGACGCAGAAACTAGGTTAATTAACGCCGCGGGCAACCTCTCGAGAGTGAATACCCCCATCAGTGCAGTCAATATTCCCGGCTATGACTGCGAAACCCTGCTAGAAGACGGTGTGAGCAAGGCCCGCTGCGCTTTGGAGGAAAGCACTGACCGCCGCACTATTCTGACAATCTACGATGTCAATTATATAGATAATCTTACCCTAGGTAACGAGGATTATTTGGACTTAAGTCTGCAAACAACAGCTGGTAATTATGAAAACAACATTGAACTGAACTGGATAGGAGCGAGCGCCCTTGAACTGACCTTGGTATATAAACTTGCAGGTGAACTCAAAACTGCGCAAACGATTGTCGATGCCTCACGGTTGATCGACGCTGACCCCGGTAACGACATTCTCACTGCCAATACACTCGTTAGCGGTTTTTTGAGGAATATAGTCTTACCCTCAGCCGCTCAGCCCGACATATTAGCTATTAACTTTAGCAACACTGGTATAGATAGCACAATTGTGCCGGCGGGTTCGGAGTATCAATATTTACGTATAAGACTACTGAATCGACAATTAGGCAGCGCTATTACAATTAAACCAGAAGCCACTGCAAGTGCTAACTTTCCTTTGCAGGTGAGGCGGATAGAAGCGATTACATACGATCAAGACACCACAATGGCCCCAGTGCCAGTAATTGTTACTCAATTGCCACTTTCTCCTGCAACACCAATCACTTTACAAAATGTCCTGAGCTTCGATAGTTTGCGCACCCCAATTTGCGGCGATGGACTGCTAGAAGGAGCGGAGAATTGTGACGACGGCAATATCGACGATAGTGACAGTTGTCCTGCAAATTGCCGTTGCACCGGTAGTTTTGCGAGACTGAACTTCGATACCAGAGATCAATATGATTTTTCGGTGAGTGAGTCGCCGCATACAGAAATCTGCCTTGGACGTTTTAAAACAATCAATTTCACTCCAGACAGTACACTGGACGATATTCTTCTAATTATCAAAAGCACGGATAGTGTCACAATCTCAGGTGATGATATCATCTTTCCAGAACCCTATTTCATGATCACACCTACCTCAGGCATAATCGACGGCTACCCCAAAAACTTCCATGAAGGAGTTATTGGCAATAAAAGTATCATTGGTTGCCAAGGTGGCTCAGGTTTTGGAGGAGGCGTCCCAAATCCATGCGGTATTGATAATTTTATTGCGCAGGGGTATCGAGTTTATAGCTTTGGCACGCCGATTCCAGTTCCAGAACTAGAAAGTTTAGGCTTTGTCGATGGTACTTCTGCTAAATTCAAATTGGTGCATGTTGCAGCGGGCTGGGGTGGTGCAATGGTGACTCTGCAACCATTTTGATTATCTAGTTAACTGACCAGATAATTCAAAGGCTGTGCCAAGAATTCTGCCAGTGGCAGCATGCGCACGGGAATATTTTTGATAATTTCCTCAGAGGCTACTGTACTTGTAATAATTAGCAATCTTTGGGGCTGATTATTGGCCAAATATTCGTGAATTCCTTTGCCTAGAGGGGCTGTCTCGTCGCTGTAGCGGATAGTGACGGCACTGAACTTATTGGAATCCTTGGGCTGTAGGATGAACTCAATCTGGTTCTCTGAATATGTCTGGTAATGTGCAATCTGCCAAGCTCTATCCAGAACTTTGCTCAACTCAGTGAACACTAAATTACTAGCTAATTGATTGAGATCTGGGCGGAAATCTGACTGCATTTGCCCCAGAGCGTAGTTGCGCATGCCATTGTCAAAGAAATAGTAATGCCGGGATTTAGGTAGACCGACACCAAACTCTGGATTGTAATTTTCGGTAAAGCCCATAATCATTGTGCCAGTAAGGATGTCTAAGTACGAGTTGACAGTATTGGCGTGCAAATCAGCTTGTCTAACAAAATCTTCTACTACTATGCTTTTGCCGACATTGAACGCTAACAATTTTACTAGTAGATTGAAGCCGCTGATGTTTTTCACTCTTAGCAAATCTTTCACGTCCTTTTGAATATAGCTCTCATATAGTTCGCCCAACGCGCGCAGCCGGCCCGTGGACGTGCTCTTGCTCACAACCTCAGGGTAACTGCCCCAGACCAGCTTGTCTGAGATAATTTCCTGCAACTTGGCTAGTGCCACTGGGTCACCTTGCTGGCTAAAACCCCATTCTTCGCCTAACTCAGCAGTCGCAATCTCGCTAATACTGAGGGGTAGGAGAGTGAATAATCTTTTTCGGCCCGTCAAAGCATCGCCAAAGCTGTCTGTAAGTTCGATTGAGCTGGAGCCTGAAAATATAAACTTTACATTTAGGCCAGCATCATAAAAGAATTTAAAGAACGTTCCAGCTTGCGGTTTACGCTGTACTTCGTCGATGAAAATGTACAATCTCTGTTTCATGGAGCGAATCCGCAAAAATGCCTCCACTTTCTGCTGGCTTTTGAAAAAATCTAGGTCCGCAAAGCGGTCGAAATTGTAGTAAAACACCTGCTCTTTCTTGGTGCGCAAATCCTCCGCTAGGGCTTCCAGTAGAGTGGTCTTACCCGACTGCCGTGGACCAGTAACGATGATTATCTTCTCATTGGCTAATTCTGCCAGTAACTGAGGTTTGACTGTGCGTTCATATTTTATGCTCATTCAATAATCCTAGCAATTATTAGTCTTGGTGTATATAGAGTTAAGCTAACTCTAGATGAGATGACTTGCTTATTTAGCTTAAGTCTATATATGACGCAGGGGTGATCTTGGTCAGTCGCACTAGTCGAACTCAGTTTTCGCCTCGAACATTCACGTTTCTCTATGCTTATGAAGCGGTTGTCAAAACAGCCGACTTTCTTGCGACTTTCTAAATACTTTTGTACAACTTTTGTATGACTTTTTGACCACTTTTCGTCTACTTTTGTACAACTGGTTCAGTATACTATGTGATGCTGCAGTGCTTAGCGTTGGCTTGCTTAGTTTTTTAGAAGATGTCCAATTTTCGGCGCCAAAGTTCGGCGCCAAAGT
>CAZXFQ010000007.1:0-2924 GCA_964640685.1 uncultured Candidatus Saccharibacteria bacterium | reverse complement strand
TGCTTAGTTTTTTAGAAGATGTCCAATTTTCGGCGCCAAAGTTCGGCGCCAAAGTCTAGCGACAAAGTTCAGATCTGCGCTACAATTAAATGTTATTGAGTATTCAGTTTAACCAGATTGATCATAAAACCATGGCCAAATTGCTTCTGTTGATCGATTCCAATGCCATTATTCATAGAGCCTATCATGCATATCCACCCAGTTTGCAAACCAAAGAGGGTGTGTTGACCAACGCCGCATTTGGCTTCTCGGTGATTTTATTGGAAACTTTGCAGAAGTTTAAGCCTGATTATGTAGTATGCGCGTTTGACGAAAGTGAGAAGACCTTTAGGCATGAGCAATTCGCTGACTATAAGGCCAATCGTAAGCCGATGCCAGATGATCTGAGAGCACAATTTCCTTTGGTGAAAGAGATAGTGCAGGCTTTGAGTATTCCAATTTTCAGTCAAAAAGGCTATGAAGCAGACGATTTAATTGGAACAATTGTGAAATTGCCTCAATTACATGATTTGCAAAAGATTATTGTGACAGGTGATCAAGATATTTTGCAATTAATCACCGATGAAGCCAAGACCGCCGTATACCTTGCAGGTAGTACTTATTCAGCAAGCAAGCTGTACGCAGAGGCGGATGTAATGGCGCGCTACGAATTTCTGCCTCCGCAAATAGTCGATTACAAAGCGCTGTTAGGCGATCCTTCTGACAATATTCCAGGAGTTCCAGGAATTGGCAAAAAAGGTGCCACAGATCTACTCAAAGAATTTGGAGACCTAGACACTATTTTCAAGACGATTGAAGCTAATGATCTTCGCTGGCAAGAAAAACAATGGCGCAAATTATTGAATAAAATACTGGCTGGTCTTGAATCGGCAAAACAGTCGTATAGCTTGGC
Source organism: uncultured Candidatus Saccharibacteria bacterium (assembly GCA_964640685.1). Classification (GTDB taxonomy): domain Bacteria; phylum Patescibacteriota; class Dojkabacteria; order CALFHW01; family CALFHW01; genus CAZXFQ01. Next base: position 2,032 of record CAZXFQ010000007.1, on the reverse strand, counting down.
GCAGATCTATAGCAGCATTCCTCTGGATTTTGCGCTGGCCTCAGCGCAACTTTCAGACTATGACCCCGCTAAAGTCACTGAGATATTTAAAAGATTTGAATTTAACTCTTTACTCAAAAGATTACCCAATTCCCAGTATCAGACTGCGGTTGAGCCAACCCCGAATAATCAGAAGATGGCTCTGCCAACATCTCAGCCCCAACTTTTCGCGGTCCAAAGTCCGAAAGTAGAATTAAATCTATCAGGTGAGCAATTGCACACCAGGCAATATCTGAATACAATAGCAGCGGCGCTCAGATTTATTAGCCAAGCAGCAACAGCTCAAATAGTTGCCTTTGATACAGAGACAGATGCTAAAGCAGTGATCAAAGCAAAGATTTTAGGCTTGGGTTTGGCTTTTAAGTTTGAGAACAATCTTGTGTCTGGATTTCTCCCTGCGACGGTGTTGCAAAATAGCCAAGTGAAGGAAGCGCTTAGTGAATTATTCTCTGGATTATGGTCGCAAGACAACAAGCCCAGATTGCCCATGTTGCCTGAGTTGCCAAAGTTTATAGGGCATAACCTCAAATACGACCTGCACATTTTGTGCAACGCTGACATTATTTCGAAGGAACAATTGGCTGCGTTGCGCACTGACGAGGCCTTCGACACAATGATTGCAATTTATCTACTGCAGGCAGGTGAGGTGGCTGGCAAAGGGCTGAAAGAATTGGCCTTGACTTATCTAAACTGGCAAATGACCAGTCTTTCAGACCTAACTGGCACTGGCCGTAGTAAACTTGAGATGGAAGCGATTCCTTTGGCGGACTTGGGGAGTTATTGTTGTGATGATTGTATTGCAACTTTGAGACTTTTTGAATTATTTAAAGTGCGAATTGCTAAAATTCCTACTACCCAAAAAGTCTTCGCAGAGATTGAGATGCCTTTGGTCGCTACTATTCTGCGCATGGAACGCGAAGGAGTATATCTAGACTTAAAAGTACTGCAGGCGGTGGAGAAAGAGGCTGTGGCAGAGCTTGATAGATTACGAAAAGCGATATACGATTCTGCTAAGACCGAATTCAATATAGCATCGCCCAAGCAAGTGTCAGACTTATTATTTGTTAATCTGAAAATTCAGGAAATTTCGGGCAAGTTTGTCACGAAAACCAAGTCAGGGGCCTATTCTACAGATGAACGTACTTTGCTGAATTTCTCCAAAGATCACGACTTGGTTCAATTAATCCTAGATTATCGCCAAATTAGCAAAATCATGTCCACCTACATAAGAGGCTTGGGTAAAGAATTGCAAGATAATGGCAAGATTCATACAAGCTATAGTCAGACTGTGGCCTCAACGGGCCGACTGTCTTCCAATGATCCTAATTTACAGAATATTCCCATTGCCAGTGAGTTAGGGAGCAAAATCCGCTCCGCATTTACGCCTGGGGAGGGCAGGGTGTTTGTGGCCTTTGACTATGCCCAGCAGGAATTGCGTTTACTGGCGCACTTGAGCCAAGAAGATAAGCTTATCAAAGCTTTTCAAGAAAACCTAGATATTCACAGCCTGACAGCCAGTGAGATTTTGCAGATACCATTAACCGAAGTGACTGTGGAGCAGCGCCGCATAGGCAAGACCGTCAACTTCGGTATAGTCTATGGCATCTCGGGGTTTGGACTAGCAGATCGTTTGAAGATTGAGCAAAAGACAGCGCAAGAGTTTATTACCGCCTTCTTTGGTAAATATCCTAAGATTAAAGAATATTTTGCGAGCATCAAGACTCAGGCCCTTAATCAAGGTGAAATCTTTACACTGTTGGGTAGAAGGCGCGACGCTAGTGCCTTACGCAATGCCAATGCCCGGGTTAGGGGCGGGCTGGAGCGTGAACTGCTCAATTTTCCACTGCAGGGTGGGGCGGCCGATATTATGAAACTGGCAATGTTGCAAATTGATCGTCTCTTGCAAAATCCACAAGCAGCTGAGATTGACAGTAAATTGCGACAATTATTGCCTACTGTAAAATTGCATTTGCAGGTGCATGATGAATTAATC
>CAZXFQ010000006.1:29166-41741 GCA_964640685.1 uncultured Candidatus Saccharibacteria bacterium | reverse complement strand
TCACCCAAAGTAATTCTGCTCCAAAACTATCACCCTGGCTAATTTTTGACAGCTGAAACTCTACCAGCTGAAACACTACCAGGCATTTTTCTTGCTAAGAGCTGTAACAATTGGGATCGAGAATCACGTGTTGTATAATCAGTATATATTATAACCATCGCTATATTGATTGGATTTGTGCTGATTGTAATGAGCACTGACGCAGGTCACTTCAGCGTCTATGCAGTGGTATAACCACTGGGATTGATAGAAACACCGGTGATGATGGTCTATGAGAAGATTCAGTTAAACGAGGATGAATTCGAGGCTATTTACACAGGGCTAATAGTGCACCTTGGAGAGCTTGCAGCTGAAGCGGATGTGAAGTCCTTGGTGAAGACCACGCTTTCTTTGCATAGTCAACTCAGAAATCCTCGATATATTTTAAGTGATCGTGAATAGTTGCTGGGCGAGCTGGAGTTTTATTCTCTGAATTTTTGGTGCAACTAGAGCTTTTATAGGTAGCTATAAAATTCCACGTGGCGACAATTAGGGCTGAAAATGCATGCAAAAGTAAAGAAAAGAATATTAGTTTGGTTTTACCAAATTCACTGCATAGATGACATGCTCGCCGTGATACTCATGGGTAGTAAAGGCTATAGGCATATAGCCACCAGAGATATTGAATTGAGTATTTCCAAACATTGCCCATTGTACATCTCGACATCCAAAAGGATCTACACCCTGAAGTACAAGCACTCCACCGGGCCTTAGGACTCTGTTTGCTTCAGCAAGAAACAGTCCAATTTCTCTATAAGTAACTGGGTTAGTATTCATAGAAGAGACTAATACGGCATCTAGGCTTAATGGATCCACATCGACCATATTTGTTGCGTCAATTACAGCTGTCTTATAGCCATTATCCTCGGCAATCTTTAAAGGATCAAATCCGCCAACGAAGTGTTGTGGACCTGATTAGAGATAGTTACAAAATGATTTGGTACTGCAGCTAGATCAAAAAGTGCATACTGACTAGTTGGTCCAGCCACCTCTAACACCACAGCTTCTCCGGCCAATTCCTTGATGCGCCCGTTAGCACTGTTGGTATTTGCTGTACGTGGAAAATGTACTTCTTTGTAGATGCCACGATCTATATGTAAGTCTGCGCTGGTTTCTTGGGGAATGGGATCTGTTGGAAAGAAGGTCAATCCAAACCCAGTAAGAGCATGGAGACGCAAGATATTCTCGAAATAACCAGCGCCTGGAATTCCCTGATTCCTCTCTGCAACGATCTCAGCACTTATCTTTTGCTTTTCAGGCGTTTCAATTAATGATTCCCAAAGGGTTTGGTGGTTTAACTGTGCCATTCGCTTAACCTGCGCAATCTGCTCTTAGATTGATTCTCTGGATGCCAACGGCAAAGGTGTTGCCTCCGGCGGTGGATCTGTTTCAACAACTACTACTTTTTTTATTTTATTAAGGAAATTCCTTAATATATCCATATTCTATAATATTGAATAAATAACATTATTACTGTATAATGATTATATACTATTATCCATAATAATAGTAATACCAGGAAAAAAAACGCCAAGATGTTCCATTTACTACAAAAATTGTCTCTCTAAAAAACTATGGGTATTCAAGAAGAAGCACAATATGATAGTGGGTTACCAGTCGTAGAGTTTGCGCCAGAATTGTTAGTATTACCCCAGGACGGAAAACAATGCAGCTTTCTCAAGAAGCTGGCGGCCATTCAATAGAGTTCACCGGCATTCAAAATGCCCTTCTAGTCGAAGGGGTCATATTAACAAGTGAGGAATTGGCTGTATTAGGCTTGCATGGGATAAATCCTAAAGCAATAAGATATAGTATTCTTTATGATCGCCCTGAGAGCTTTCGTAAGTTTCTTTTCATGAACCCTGAATTATCGCCAGAGGCAAAAGAAAGGAGAGTGAGCTCATTTGGTAGGATGGCAATGGAGGTATTTGGACAGTCACCTAAGTTGATCGGAACAAGTTTAGCCTCTTTGATTGATAGATTAAATGCCGATTTAATAGCAATGTTCGATCCATTTGACGGACAACCTAAAACAGTCCAAGGAAATACAGAAAAACCCCTATCTGAAGGGCTACAAAGATTCCGTGAAGCTGTTCTATCGGAAATACGTACAAAAGGGCGTGCTGATATAGCTACAATAGAAAGCCATATGTGGGCTGGTCAACCAATGGTAGTAGATCAAGTTAACTTATTATCAGCCGATATATCACCCAATTCGTATAAAATTATTAACAATGAGGTAACAAATCCAACAGAATGGATAGTAGATGTAATTACTAATAATTCTGGCTCTGTCCGACTAAATATAGACTACGCTACTATGCAAATTAAATTCGCACCTATTACTAATAATGGCAGCTCTGAGTTAGCAACACAAGGAAAGGACAGAATACATCAGTTTCAATCAATAAGCGAAATGACGGAATTCCTAAAGTTATTGCAAAATCCTGAATTATTCAGTCAACTCGGTATACAAATAGAAGGTTATCAATTTAGTTCTAGACTAGTTGATAAAGCTCCCACTAGGTTCACACTATATGCAACTGATTCTGCCGAGAGTGCATTAGATGTTCTTGTGTTATTGACGGGGGCAAGTATTCTAATTGGCGCTACTTGTAACCCTGGGGCTGGCGAACAGGATGAAGGTAACCTTGAAGTTCGAAACCCAGTTTACCTAAATAGAATACCTCTTGACACTACTTACTTTGCTTCCTGTGTAAGAGTGGGGGGTAAAGATGGGAAAAGAGTGACTGAAGCTGCTTTGAGAGGTTACATGGCAACAAATGTGGGTGGGGTGACCATAGTCCTAGAGTTAGATCCAGCAGAGTAAAATAGCAGCAGCTCTCCCACACAATAATTATTCTAGCGGTTTATAATACATATAGTCCTTTTTCTCTACTAGAAAGCTTGGCAGCATTTGACTGTCAGCATAACCCAGCCTTTCTATCCAAAACTGTTTACCAGTTTTCGTGGGATTAGTAGCAACTATAGTGTGATAGCCATACCCAGTCATCTGCCTCTCCACAAGCTCAACCAGTTTCACTCCAAAACCCTTCCTTCTAAGACTTACTGGTATATATATATTTTTAATCACTGGAAAATAATCTTCTGGCTTGCGCTTAGGTTTCGTGTAGAGATCGTCTATACTTAAATGTAAGGCCAAATAGCTACCCTCGGTAGGAATGCTGAAATTTAGTCCATCGTGTCTCATTAAACTTTCTACGGTGAGACCCTCTATAGCTTTGCCAGTTACCAGAAGATGGATTGCTGTTATTAATGGAAGTAATTCTTTTGCTGTTGCGCGCAGCTGTTCGGTACGATCTGGGAGAATTTCCACCTGACCATTTTCATCGGGCTTGATAAAGTTCACCGCGATTATTTGACCTGTTTTTCCCACTGCGTATTCTATCGGAACTAGGCCAACTTTGATCGCAGCGTCTATATCAGCTGCACAGTCACCTGTACTACGTTGCCAAACCAGTACCCCACCCATAGGCAATGACCTTAAACTCCCTTGCATTGTTAACGCAACCATGTCAGCACCAACGTCCATTGCCATAATTCCAGCAATATTGCTGATAGTGTGGTCTTGAACGCTTCCCTGATAACTTCCTTGTCCATTAGTCCAGATTCTCGCAGGAATGCTACGGGGTAACAAGTTATAGTCCAGTAATGTGGGTGGAGTTTCCTCATGCATTACACCATTTAGGAAATGAATCCTGGAAGCTGGTTTGTAAGTATTTGTTGCGGCTTTGATAGTATATTCAGTAGTCTCTCCAGTCCCTGGGTTGATATGCTCGATCAACCTAACAGACGTTGCAAATACAAGTTCCTGGGTATTTGCGAGAAAGTTTCTCAAACCATGTTCATATGGACTGGTGTAGATACCATTTTCCATTTCTTGCAGCACGGTAGCATTTAGTTGAGGCTGTTCAGTAGCTGCTGGAACCACATTAGCCCCAGCAGCATATTTTTTTCTCATAAGCCTTCTAAAAAATTCCATAATGCAATAACAGTATATATTAGGTATATTATAACACCTATGGGGGGTCTACCGCATCTACGTAATCTTGCGCATCTACACAATTTGGTAATTTTCACAAATGCGCGAAATGGAGCTGTAATGTAGTCAGATTAGAGTGATATTGGAGTCACTTTCACCGCATTCCCAAGTAGCTATACATTAGGTATATAGTATCGAATGGTGTATGATTCTCTATGTAGATTTTTGAGTAAGTTAGCTATTAAAAAATGCTAGAAATAACGCCACCAAGAGAATATAGAATTTATACAGAGGAAATTGCCCGATTAAACGTTGGTGATACCTGTTATTCGAGCGGGTTCGTTGGTTGTGCAATGCTATTAGGTATACCTAGCGCAATTGCACTTGTTAACACAAATCCTAAACTGGCAACAGCTAATCCAATCTTAGTGGCACATTCCGCTCCAAGAATGCCAAACGGTCATTTTCCTAATATATTAGTACAAGTTATTAGAGAACTAAACCAGGGCTTTGATGGCAAGCATCGTCCCCAGCTAGTTGCCCATTATTTTGTAAAGGATTACGATGAAAGCTTTAAAAGACCAGCACATTTTGAACGATATTTGCGAGCGACTTGGCGAGAATGGGCTCTGTTACAAGGACTCGAGAAAGACGGAGAGCTATTCCCAGATGAGGCCAACGTAGCCCAAGATATACTTAGAGGAGAATATGGTGAAATAGTAGCTCTAATGGCTAATATAGACTTTATCCACATCCTTCTTCCACCTAAAGTAGGTGATCCATCTTTTGGGATAGCAGTGACCAGAACTACAGCTAATACTGTAAATTTAAGAATCACGAACAGCCAAAGACCAGAAGATGGATTGGCTAATCCTAATCTTGGTTTTCCCTTAAAAATTGGCAACTAGAAATTAGGAACTAGATTTTAATACCCCAGCACCCGCTCGTCATAGCCGCTGCGATAAAGAGCGGAGATAGTTGGTATGATTGCCATGGTGTCTTGCAGCAGCTCTAACTTGCCACGGCGCTCCGCCATTTCAGTGAGACGATCTTGCAGAGGTTTGAGAAAAATCACGTCGTTCATGGCATATTCAGCCATTTTGTCTTCCCAAGCGCTAGGATGCAGATCCCATTGCGAGGAAGTGACCCTGCGATCCTTGGTAAACATGGGGTTGACCAGAGAAGTGATCAAATCGTCCATACCATGATAGTCAGTATTAGTCATCACGATTTTTGCGGCAACTTTAGTGTCAAAAGCCTGACACTTTGCAGCCACTCCAGCTAATAATTCCAAACGCGTCAGGTCAGCGCTGAAAACATGTGTAAGTATTGTCAAATTCTTATTCTTCAGGATACTTTTCAAGAAGTCCTTCAATTCTTTAGTGTCGCCAGATAACAATTTCTCCCACACCCAAATGATCTCTACCCTTTGCAGTTGAGGATTGCCCGGTAATGGTGAAGCAATCTGGATAGTGCAGAGCCTGTCGTAGGGCACTTTAAGAGTCAGAAACTCAGTATCAATCGCCACCCACGTGCTATCAGTGTAGTCATATTGAGGCGAATCGCTGATCAGCACTTCTTGAGCGTAGTGCTCGTCAGGATTGAAAGGATTACGAATACGAAATTTTCTAGTTAATGTTTGCATATTGCATTATCTCATAAAATTAGTCTATAAACATTGTTAATGCTTCCGCGTCACTGTCAGTTAGGTGACTCAAAGTGTCCTTATCAGGCTCAACCCAAATAGCCTCAGTTTGCTTGAATCTCAGTTTGTCGAAACCTAGCAATTCAAAAATGTAAGTCAGTTCAAATTGATTGGTTACACCCTCGCCTTGCTTGGGCCTGAAGTTCTTAGTCCATGAGTCAGGCAGTATTTTGCGGAACCTTAGTTTGATGGCAAACTCAGCCTCCAATTCAGATTTCAACTCACCCTTGGCATTTGCCCCCAACTCTAGCTGCAAGAATGGCAGACGATAGTGCTGGCTTGAGCCCACTTTTTCAAGTAAAATAAGACCAGTATCCTCGGCAAAAACAATGGCCCGGACAAGTTGCGATTTTCTGGAGGCTCTATACATAATTCAGTATAACCAAATTTAATTAATGTTACTAAATCAGATGCAGTGGCAAATTAAACCGGGCTGGTGGCACTTTACAGGAGTAGGCGGGGTTACTACCGGACAACTGGCCGTGGCACTAGCCGCGCAAGGCAAGACGGTGACTGGCAGTGATGAAAACATATTTGAGCCGATGAAATCATACCTGAGTGAGCATGCAGGTGTGAAACTAAGAATTAGCTATAATTTTCGTAATCTTATATACAGTACATACTCGTTGGACTCCGCAGATGAATTCCTCATTCCCGAAGTAATTGTGGCACAGGGGGCTTTGGCTGAAAATCATAAAGAGCTATTATTTGCACATAAGCGTGGCATTCCCATCCTGAATTTTGCGCAAGTTTTAGAGCAGCAATTGATTGTGAAGAACAAGTCAATTGTGGTCGCAGGTAGCTTTGGCAAAACCACTACTACTGCCCTTTTGGTCAAAATTTTGCAGGCGGCTGGAAAGCCGCTAAGCTATATGATTGGCGCAATTGTCCCGGATTTTGACACAGGAATTCAGCTCAAAACTGAGACTACTGAGTACTCAGTGATTGAAGGCGACGAGTACATTAGCTCGCGTAGTGATTATCAGTCTAAATTTTTTCATTATCATCCGCAATACTTACTCCTGAGCGGGTACGCCTACGACCACACCGATGTGTTTGCCACTACTGAGGAGTATTATGCCAACTTTCAAAAGCTTATTATGCAATTGCCCACAACTGCAGTAGTAGTCTATAACGCCAAATATCCCGAACTAGAGAAACTGGCGGGGCAAGCATCTGGCAAGATTATTGCCTACAAATTAGATTCAGAATTGGGGGATGCAGTAGGCCAAATGCCTGCGCAACTGCTTGGCAGTTTCAATCGGGAAAACATTTTAGGGGCAGTAACTATGGCATTGGAGTTGGGAGTAAGTATGGCTGTCTGTCAACAGACAATAGCAGAATTCAAAGGACCTAAACGTAGGTTGGAAAAAGTCTGGGAAGGATTCCTCCCTAAAACTGGCGCGCTGTTGCAGATAATTGACGACTTTGGGGCTTCCCCCGCCAAGGCCAAAGCTAGCCTTGAGGCACTGAGAGCTGAGTTCCCTGAGGCAAATATTGTGGCTGTGTTTGAACCTAACATTGGCAATCGTACAATGGCCGCTTTAGGTGAATACAACCAGGCATTTGCAAATGCTAATTCTCTGCTATTACCAAAGTTTAGCCATATTACCCAGCAAGGAGTGATTTCTGAGCAAGAAATCTATGATTACTTGAGCAAAGCGACTAATGTGAATGTAATTATTGAGAATGGGACCAAAGCCGAATTGGCCAAGCACTGTCTACACCTAGTAGACGCCGGCAAGCAGAATATTCTAATATTCCTCTCTAGCCATAGCATCGACGAAGTATTAACTGAAATTAAAGTGCAATTGAGCTGATGGCAATGATAATCTACCCAGCTGGGCAGGCTCCCAAAAAAAAAGTGCAGTCTCTAAAAGGAATGTCCAGTATCTTGGAGTCCAAGCTGAGTGAATACATCGACAATACTGAAAAAACAAATATTAACCACGAGTTTCAAGATTATGGCTATCGCCTAGCCATGCGACTGCAGGACAATACCCGTAAAGCTCTTTACATCAAGCTCAGTCAAGCGGTTCCCCGAGCATTTATGGAAGATGCCGCTGCCTTTGCTACTGATTATCCTCACGCCAAAAATAAAGGCAAGCTATTTATGTGGAAACTGCATGAATTGGTAAGTGAATATAAACTGACTCACCCAGAGTTCAAGTTGGAACTAGGCATGAAGCGCAAGCCTAAAAAGGCAAAACCAGTTAAGTCTAAGCTGCCTGGTAAGTCAAAACCGTCTAGTAAATCTAGCTTACAGAGTGACCAGCAGTTTAGTATATTTAGTTAATGACAAATAGATTTTATAAATTTATCCTTGCACTGAGCCTAGTTGGTTTTGGCTTATTTAGCCTGCAAGTTGCTGAGACCAGAGCCTTAACTACTAGCCCCTCAAGTGGCATGTACGTTGTTGATACTGAGTTGGACTTACAATTAAAATATACTGGTACGCAGGACAATATTTACGCCGTGCAAGTGAGGTTATCAGCAGATAATCTTGCAATTCTGGACTTTAGCATAGCTGACAATGCTTGGGTGGTTGGCAGGGGCGAGTGTGCCGGGGAATTATCTTTTACTGAAACGGATGTCTGTTTTAGTGTAGCTCAGTCTAATGCTTTTGCTGACCAAACACTCTTAGGTACCTTGCGTGTTAAGCTAGATAAGTTAGGTACGGCTAGACTAGTTCAGTCATCTGGGAATGGAGTGGCTAGCACTGACTCATTTTTCCCTAGCAGCGGTAATATTACCAATTTAACTATAGAAGTGCTAGTCCCAGAAAGCTCAGAAACTTTGGCTGCCCCCACTAGCTCTCCGACTGCTTCCCCACCTACAATTATCCCTATAGCAGATCCTACTTCGGAGCCAGTCAGTTTACCAGTAATTTTCGAGGTAGTAAGTCCAGCCTCACTGCCTACATTACTCCCAAATAGTGTCCTAACTGGGGGAAGTTTGCTCAACAATAACGCAAGCAATATTCAGCTTCCCAACATAGGTCAAATAGCAATAATCATTGTTGGATTTGCTTTATTGGGAATGACTATCTATTTGGCAATAAGCTTATACAAGATAATTAGAAACCCCCAGAAAACTTAATCAACCTGGTTTTTGTACTGCTCAAATGCGGCTTTTACTTCAGCAGCAGTCAAAGATTGATTATGATAGATTTTGACATCATCAATATTTCCTTTGAAGTAACTACTGTCAGCATAATTGCCAAGTCTGCCGAAGCTCAATACATTGCCTGAGCCAGCTTGATAGCCTGGATTCGCAGAACTCGCTTTCAGTGTGGCATTGCAGTACAATTTCAGGCTGTTTTGGTCAAAGGTAGCTGTGTAGAAATTCCAGCTGAATACATTTTGACACCCTTCCGTATTGGCTGCCAATATCGGCCCGGCACTGGTGCCTAGCAGAAAAGACATACTACTAACTCCACTGTTATTTAGATACGATACTATATAATTTGTGGTACTCCATTGGCTGCCACCGTTGCCAATAATTGTTCCGCTTGGAGCGCCCTCATCGACTTTCGCCATAAAAGATACAGAAAATTTATTGGTAGAATTATATACTCCACTAAACCCTACATAATTCTTAATTGGAGAACCAGAAAAGTTGATTGCATTGCCATTTGGACCGGGCAACCTACTGACTGGCCCTATAACCAACCCACTTGGCAGTATTCCACCTACAACAGAATTATTCACAGTAGCTGAATCCACTTGTTCTGCAAATTCATATGAGCCCACCAGATTGCTCTGTAGGTCAAGTTTGTTCACTGCAAACCTTAGCTTAGGTCCATCTATGTAGCCAGTTTTTTTTGCAAATGTTTTCACAATAGTATCTTGAGTTATGAGAATGTTGCCTGTGGCTACTGGGCTACTAGCAGTTGGCTCTGAATCATCAAGCGTGTAGTGAATTGTCGCTTCTGGAGTTGTGGTGGTTAATTGCATATTCGCATTTGATCCCGTAAAACTCAAACCAGCTGATGCAATTTTGACAGCCTCAACTTGCGGCGCTGCATCCGCATCAACACGTTCGATAACATAATTTAATAACTCTGGCGCAGTATGCCTGTGATTCACTGGATTATTGCCAATAAGTGGCTGAAATTTGTATAAACTAGTTGGCAAGACCACTGGCTGGCCAGTGAAAACCCCGCTGGCAATAGGATTGCTGTAGTCAAACACATCACGGACAATATATTTATCACCGTTTCCCAATACTCCATTTAGATTTAGCGAGACTTCAGTCCTTAGGTCATAATTGTAGACAGTCGCAAATGCTTTACCAAACTCATATTTGTTTGGTCTAATAATTACCTTATGGAATGTAGGTTGGTTTTTAGTGTAAGTCGCGCCTGAGTCGCCTAAAAAGTTTAAAAAGCTAGTTCTGTCTTTGTATTTGGTGGCACCATTAATCAGTAAATCTGCCCCTCCCCCATAATACGTATTATTTTCATAGGTAATATTTTCCGCACCATTCAATTCAAGCAGCGAATCCTTACTGATAATCGTATTATTCGCAAATTGCAAGCTCTGCCAATTCTTCATATACACGTGACTTGGAAATATGTTGTTAGTAATTACAGCAGAATTATTACTACCGAAGTAGCCAATATTAACCCTTCCTGCATTTGTATCTGGATATTCGTAAAAACTATTGCTGTCTAGAACATAGTTATCGACTCCATGATTAATGCTATAGAGCATCGAATCTGCCTGGCCATTGTTGAATACTGTATTATTACTAATTCTAAAGCCATTTACGTAGCCAGCCTCGCCATGAATACTCAACCCAGTACTAAAGTTAGAAAACATGATGTTATTTTCAATCTTACGTGTGCCAATTTGATTTTGGGCATATATGGCCGCGCCTCTGATTCCCCCAGCCCACTGAGGTGACATATCATATATCCCTGAACCCCAGACTACATTGCCATAAACTTCTCCCCCGTTTTCAACTTGCTGCCAGAAGCCAATAGCAGGATGTCCTACATCGTGAATATACATGTTAATCACTCTAAATCCCCTACTGTACATATTGATACCCTGGGTGCGTTTTATGTTTACATAGTCAACATTGCGATTTGTAGTAGTGTTTGTGATTTCAAATCCCCAGAACCAAAGCCAAGAGGCAGCTGCATTAGTATCAAATCCTCCATCGACTACCGCCCATTCCCCAGGGTAGCTTTTGATCACGATTGGTTGCGCCTCTGTGCCATTTAGCGTGGAATTATAGACGGTTCCACCCCCACTTCCGTAGTTCCCCCCCCGCAACCATAAGGTGGAACCTGAAATTACCTGCGCGCTCTTGTTCAAAGCAGTCTGCAAGTCCCAAGGATTCGCAATAGTTCCGTCGCCAGCTGCGCTGCCATTATCTGCGACAAAGAATTCTGCTCCAATATGGCAGCTATTGTTGTATTTACTCAATAAATAGTTCAGATCAGTTGTATCTACGGCGCCGTTGGCATTCGTATCGAGGCTACCACAGCCCCAGACATATTCAGGGGTAGCGCAGTTTGAATTGAATCTGGCAGCAAGATTGGCTAGGTCGATAATTGTTAACTTATTATCAGAATTGCTATCAAGCCTGCCGCAGTCGCCCCCAGCGACCGATAGCACTTTGCTTGAGTTGAAGATTCTGGCTAAAACTTCAGTGAAGCTAGCACTACCATTACCACTAATTGGTAACTGGTTGATAACTATAATCAATAGAATTGGAATGACAAGATGTACAATCATACTAGTGAGAGGCTACATTGTGGCACTACCTAATTTAGACCAATGACACTATAATATAGCATTATAAAATAATATTTGGCTTACTATGCTTTCAATAATTGTCACTGCTTACAGAGAGGAAAAAACTATTGCCAAAGTGGTACGGCATCTTTTGGATAGTCAATTCTCAGGCTTGGGCAAACACAAACTAGACTCAGCTTGGGAACTTATCTTGGTAGCTCCTGATGTGCAGACTCGTTCAGCGGCAAAACAGGAATTGAAAAAGCTGGCAATTCCAGAAACTAATTGGCAAATTCTGATTGATCAACAAAAAGGTAAGCCGGTAGCTTTGAATATGTGTCTAGCCGTGGCTAAAGGCGACTGGCTGTTGCTTACTGATGGGGATGTGACTTTTGGGAAGAATGCTGTCTGGGAGATTGTAGAGCTGGCTGAAGCTGGCCAAAAATCGCATATAGCTGGAGCACAATTACTTGGGGGAGTTAGCTCTAGGCCAGTGGGTAAACTGGCAAAAACCACTATGTTGAATTATTGGGGCAAATTACTCGCTGACGCAGCACATCATAAACGCACTCTAGATCTTACAGAGCATAGTGAAGGCTTTTCTAGGCGTATCGTACCTAAACGTAAATTTTTCCCTTTAACTGGTTATGGCATGCTAATCCGCAACCTAAACTGGGTGCTGCCTGAGGACATTTTGGCTGATGATGCCTATATCTCCTATGGACTACATAATCAGGGATTTAGATTGGGATATGCCCCTGAAGCGCGGGTATTAGTCAAATATCCGACTAAACTAAGCGATTACTTCAAGCAAAAAAAGCGCTCCACTGGCGGTTATTTGCAGCTCTGGCAATATGGAGTGGTTAGGCCTGAGACCAAATCCCGCAGCTTCTGGCGCGAATTAGAATACTTTTGGTTCCCTATTAGATATGCGCAAAATCTGCGCGAGGTATTCTGGTCACTGCTGCTCTACCCAACGCGGGCTTGGCTGTGGTTGCTAATCTTCTGGGAGCGCAAGGTCCAAAAGAAATCCTTCAAAAAGACTTGGGTGCGGGTGGAAAGTACTAAGTAGCAATTCTGA
>CAZXFQ010000006.1:0-29066 GCA_964640685.1 uncultured Candidatus Saccharibacteria bacterium | reverse complement strand
ATGCGTAAGTTTAAGTTTAGTTTGCCAATAATATTTAGCATCGCTTTTGGAGCCATCCCTTTAGCCGTTCTCACATTTGATAGAATCTTCTTATTCGGCACTGGTGGTTTATTTTCTATTGCAATAATTCCTTACAACCCCTTTAGCATTTTGGTACCAGAACTAGTAAAAGTATTAAATTATGACCAGTACTTTCTGTTTGCAGTTTGTGCAATAGTATTAGAATATGCTTTCATAGGACTAATTATTGGCTTCATTGCGAACTTTTTGACACGCCACTTCAAATCTGGTAAAACTGAAAAGGTCTTAAAATAGAAGGCACCAGGTGTTTACCAGAGTTTATTTGACAAGATCTAAAGGAACTTGCCATCCAGGTGAATGTATACAAACCGCAGCCAGCCATTCTAATTGAGCGTTTAGCGGCTAAAAATGACCTCAATGTCGAAATATCTACTTGATGGCTGGCGTAGATGAGGCAATTCAGAGCAAATGGTCTATGTGCGCGAGGTAATCTCTAACTTCAGTCTAGTGTTGTGCTAACCTGGAATCGCCTTCCTAATGGCAAGAAAGAGTTTTCTCAGTTGCTGCTTCAGCATTAATCTATTATAATACTCACAGATTCCTTGACAACAAGCGGCGGTAGTTCAGTTGGTAGAACGTCTCGTTGCCAACGAGAAGGTCACCGGTTCGAGCCCGGTTCGCCGCTCCAAACAATTTATAAATTATTAGGTGTTCATTGGGATTGCTTGTTTAAACCTGCTCGTTAGCTTTTTATCCAATAAATAACACCAATAAATTGTTTGAGGTACACAACTCTCTTTCAGGCTGACACCCTTTGAGCTAATATCCTCTTTACTCAGTTTAGTCCTAAACTCTTCACAATATTAGGTCAATTTGAATTTCGAGAGAAATATAGCCAAGTCCTTAGATATATAATATAATCGAGCTTAAATGATAAAACTATGAGCACAGAACGCCACACAGTGATCCTCAGGACTTTATCTTTCATTTTCAATGCACAGGGCGAAGTTCTATTATTAGAACGAGCCAGCGATAAGTTCGATGCTGGCATGTTCAATGGTTTAGGTGGTCATATTGAAGAAGGCGAAGATATTATCGCTGCTGCCAATCGCGAAATCCTAGAAGAATCAGGAATTGTCCCAGATAAAACCCAATTAGCAGGCATAATGCATGTGACTAATTTATTTGGCAAGAATATTCTAATGTTTGCCACCAAAAGCACCAGCATTAACCCTGAGTTAAAAGAATCAATGGAAGGTAAGTTGCAGTGGGTAAAAATCGTTGATCTAGCTAACTACAAAGTTTACGCAGACATAAAGCCATTTTTAGAGAGAATTGCCGTCACCGACCAAAAGTTTATTGGCACTAGTGTCTTCGACGGTAAAGGTGAGCTTTTGAGTTTAAATATTAACGATATGGAATAATAATGAAGAAATCTCTGCAAGAGCTTGATGACATTTTGATAGAGTTTGAGAAAGATAATTGGATCGCTCCTACATCGCTGGAAGGATAAGAAACAAGTCAAGGAACTACCCAAGTTTTAGCTCCCAAAAGCCGGTTGGTTGACCACAATTACCTCAAAAGTTCCGGACATTTTATCCAATTTGCTGCATAATTTCTGCAGGGAAATTTCCTAAAGTCCCCCGACCAGAATTATCGTAAGTACGAACAATATTAGCTTCACGATCTTGTGAAGTTTTGCCGGTTTCAGGGGTGATGCGCCATTCGCGAATTATTACATAGTCCATATTACTCGGCATAGCATACGCATGCCATTGGCCAGGCAAAATTACGAATGTTTCTCCTGCTGCCATTTTCTTGACATGCAGGTTTTGCATTTCCGCCTGGATTTCAGATTCATGCCAACCGAATGGTTTGACACTATCACTCCCAATTACGATCACGCCCTCCGTTAAATACTCAGCTATCTCAATATGTCCAGGCATAGAAGGGTTACCATGATATTGCATACTCAAGATATTAAGCCTGGGTTGTTTAGGTTGTACTACCAAAATCTTCTCATCAGCGGAAGCTTGCTCTTTAAGATTATTAGAATAATCTGCTAGTTTCAAAACCAACTCATTAGCTTTAAGACGGGGATTAGTTGCTAAAAGCTTAGCAAACCTTGTATGCAGTGCTTCTAAAACTTTCCCAGGTAAAGCATGACTACCATCTACTGTGAAATCTTGCAACACATGATACTCACCCCAGGGCTTGGCAACATCTGAAACCATGGGTAATCTAGCATCCCAATCGCTTAATCTAAACATGCTAAGTAGCCACTAAGATTAGCTATAATACTCAATCGCCCTCCCCAAAACAAACTCTAGTGAGTTCCGTACAATTTCACTGTAAGTAGGATGGGCATGAATAGTATTAGCGACTTTCTCAATATCAGTATCTAGAGCAATAATGTCGCCATAGGCCTGGATGATTTCCCCGGCAAAATCGCCAATCATCTGCGCTGCTAGTAATTTATTGGTGGCAGTATTTACCCAGAGCTTCACAAAGCCACTGTTATGTTCTTCGATGTTAGCGCGCAAGTTGGCACTAAAAGGAAAGTTAAAAGTTTTGACTGTCTCACTTACTTCTGGAACTTTTCCCACCGTGGCTACTTCAGGCAAGGTATAAACTACTGCAGGGATGACGTCATAATTCATCTCCCGACTGGCACCCATGATATTTTCAGCGACAATAATCCCTTGCTGGATGGCAACATGCGCTAAAATACTCAAGCCAGTAGCATCGCCCACTGCGTAAATATTGGGTTTGGAAGCACGCAAGTTACTATCCACTACAATGCCTTTAGGAGTGAATTCTATTCCCAATCTTTGCATTTGTTCAGGGTTGATCACTGCTTTGCGGCCAATTGCGATTAAGTTCATTGGTGAGTTGATTTCCGTAACTGCTCCGCCCACTTTTTCAACCTTGAGCACACCGTTGCTAATGTCCAAAACTTTATGACCAGTTAATACTTCGATACCTATTGCCTCTAGCTCCTTGGTGATCTCCGTAGAAATCTCAGGATCCATCGTGGCTAAACAGCGATCTAGCAATTCGATAATTCGCACCTTACAACCGAAATGCGCAAACATCGTGGCAAACTCAAGGCCAATTATGCCTCCGCCAACGATAGTTAGTGATTCTGGCAATTCTTTGATACTGACTAGTTTATTGCTGTTGACGATAGTAGGATCTTCTTTTTGCAAAAACCCAGGAACCAATGGCTCTGAGCCACTAGCAATAATGATATTTTCAGCCTCATAGCTCTGCCCATTCACTTCTACATGATGCTCATCGACATAGTTGGCGCTGCCATTAATGATATCCACCTGCCAGTGCTCCAGTAAGTGCCTAATCTCCTCACGTGATTTAAAAATAACTTCATCGCGACGCGCTGCAACTCTCTGAAAATCCACCTTATACTCCCCTACACTTATTCCATAATGCTCGGCTGTCTTAAGAGTTTTCAGCACCTTGGCAGAACTAATCATAGCTTTGCTAGGAGTACATCCCCAATTTACACAAATCCCCCCCACCATATCTCTTTCCACAATAGCGACTTTGGCCCCCAATTGAGACAGTCTAATCGCAGCTGTATAACCTGCAGGGCCCGACCCCACGATAATTGCTTTGTAATTCATTGTTCAGCTTTTAATTAATCTTAATTAGCGTAATATGTTGTTTGATATATTTTACAGATTTTTCAAATAATTCTCTCTCTTTCTCATTGAACTTTACTTCAGCGATTATCTCATAACCGCTGGCTGATAATTTCACAGGGATTCCAATGCAGACATCCTGAAAGCCGTACTCGCCCTTTAACATCACGCTCATTGGCAAGACTCTTTTTTCGTTTCTAAGGATTGCTTTGACTATAACTGCCGTGGCATTCCCAATCCCAAAGTAACTGGCCTTCTTGCCTTGGATAATTTGATAGGCTTTGGCTATAACTTTTGTGAGCAGATCTTCGTATAATGAATCATCGACTTTCAGCAATTCAGCTAAATCTATTCCTGACACGGTCGCGTTACTTAGTAAAGGAAAAGAAGTATCCCCGTGTTCACCCAAAATATATGCATGAATACTGTTAGTGTTAACATCGACTTTTTCAGCAATTGCTAAGCGAAGTCTACCTGTGTCTAAGAATGTTCCGCTGCCAAATACCATATTTTCAGGCAAGCCAGACTCAGTGACAGCTATATATGTCATTATATCTACTGGATTAGTAACCATGACAATAAACACCTGTTTCTGTGATTCCCTGATACTTTTGATGACGCTGCGAATAATTCCGGCGTTTATTTTCAAGAGATCTTGACGAGTCTGACCATCCTTTTGAGCCGCCCCACAAGTAATTACTACTACATCTCCATCCTCTAAAGAATTATAATTGCCATTTTGAATATCGGTGCCTGCGGTAAACTGCGCTGCGTCCTGCATATCTAGCACGTGCGCTTTCGCTAGCTCCTCGGCAATATCAATAATGACTAGCTCTTTGGCGATTTGCTGATTTAATATTGAGTAAGCAACTGACGAACCAACCATGCCTGCTCCCACCAGCACAACTCTCCCGGTAGGTATAATCTTCATTTAAATATTAAAAATAAATAAATTAGCCAAATATAACCAATTAGATCGTAATCTCTTGGGCTAGATACACATCTTGTACAGCTTTGATCAGGGCCACTCCTTCGTCAAAAGATTTTTGGAAAGCCTTACGCCCTAAGATCAAACCACTACCGCCAGCGCGTTTGTTGATAATTGCAGTTTCTAAAGCATCTACTAAGTCGTTAGTGCCACTGGCCCCGCCAGAGTTTATTAAAGGAATTCTTCCCATGTAGCAGTTGGCAACTTGATACTTGGCCAAGTCAATTGGGTGCTCACTTGTGAGCTCAGTGTAAATCGCCTCGTCTAATTTACCATAACTGGACCCTCCGGTATTCAGAGCCTTGAAGCCTCCATTGTTGGTAGCTAGTTTTTGCTTAATGATATCAGCTTGCACTGTAACTCCAATATGGTTGGCCTGGCCAGTTAGATCTGCAGAAGTATGATAATCAATCCCATTTGCCTTGAAGCTATCATTTCTGGTATAGCACCACAGAACTGTAAACATTCCCAATCTATGCGCTTCTGCAAAGGCCTCTGAAACTTCTTGAATTTGCCTAGTGGACTCGTCGGAGCCGAAGTAAATGGTGGCGCCAACGCCTACTGCTCCCATGTTCCAAGCTTGCTCAACTTGCGCGAACATTACTTGGTCAAATTTATTGGGATAGGTAAGCAATTCATTGTGATTTAATTTGACCACAAATGGTAGTTTGTGTGCATACTTGCGTGAGACTAACCCTAGTGCCCCAAGAGTAGACACCACCGCGTTGCACTCAGCGGCAATTGCCAGTTTCACAATATTCTCTGGGTCAAAGTACATAGGGTTCTTGGCAAAACTGGCGCCAGCAGAATGCTCGATGCCTTGATCTACTGGGAAGATCGATAAGTAACCGGTATTGCCTAAACGACCAGCTGAATACAGTGATTGTAGATTTCTAAGAGTAGTATTGTTACGATCTGAATTGGCAAAAACCTCGCTGACTACTTCGGCACTCGGTTTAATAAAGCTTGCTCCAGAAAATGTCTGAGATTTGTAATCGATCAAGTATGCTGCTTTTTCATTACCTAGAACAGTTTTGATATCGTTAATATTCATTGTGTTGATTTAAGTTACGTTTAGTTACATTAAGTTACGTCGCATAACTGTTAAATTAATTAGCTATTTATTGGCCCAGAAAAGGACTAGCCAACTCAATTGCCTTGGCCTTTTTGTCAGTAGCCTTGACGAAAGCTGATGCTAAGATAAAACCCTCCGCTCCAAACTCTAGACCTACCTTTATATCATCTCCGCTAGACACACCAGCGCCAATAATCGCTTTCGACTTGCCCTTGACCATTGCAATAAAAGCTTTGACGTCGTCTGGACGGCCTGTAGTAATCGAGTTGCCAGTTCCAATCAAGTCCTTATCCTCAAAAGCAATCGCGTAAGGCTGCAGTGCTAGTAGTTTCTCTGCTTCAGCCAGATTCTCACAGCACACCACCAGCTTCAATCCTTTTTCTTGGGCAAACTTGATTGTAGACTCCAATTCTGTCCAGTCCGCAAATCTATGTTCACTGTGATTTAACAGCGAATACTCAATCCCTATAGTTCTTATTGATTCAGCTGGTGCCCAGCCTGTAGTACTACCTACATTCTTAGCGTCAACGTGAGGAGCCATTACTTTTATCTGGCTTGAAGTGGCAAGTGCTTGATGTAAGTCGTACATAGCAGGACTAATGCTCACAATATTGGCTAATCCAGGCAATGCTAGGGCGGCGGCCTCTAAATCCTTTATAATGGGCGCTAGGTTAGCACCAGTGGACTCAACGTAGTTCTTTAAATTAAGAATAATCATTGTTTAATTAACTGGGTAAATTAATTTAATTTAGGCTTTTATTTTTTTTAAGATTAGTGTTTGTACTTCTTGTACCCCCCCGTCAGCAGAAACCTCTATGAATAGATTATCAGCTTTGGCAGCGGCTAAGATAGGTGCAATGGTTTCTTTATAGGATCTGACCCTTTGTGCCATAACTTCGGGACTAGTATCTCCTCTGGGCTTACCCGCTGCTAGAGCCTCCTGTGCTTGTTTATCCATGCGTTCTTGCATAATTTGCTCAGACAAAGTGAGGTGGATAATTGCTTTTAACGGATAAGTAAATTGTCCGGCCAAAAACTTCAGAAAAGAATACTGATTCTCTGTGCGCGGATAACCAGTTAATATTGCGCCATTCGGACATTCGGAGCGGAGATGATCCTCTAGTAGTTGGTTTACGTCATCGTCTGGAGTCCACAACCCTTTATTTGCCAAAGCAAGAGCCCGCACAGCTACAGGATTTTGCTTTTCTGCTTCCTCACGAATTATTTGACCGGTGGATAGATGTGGTAGCCCTAGCTGGGCAGCTAAAAGTTTGGCTTGTGTATCTTTGCCTACACCTGAAGCACCGATGATACTAATTAGCATATTAATTATTTCTTAAGATTAAACTTGTGCCTGTCATTATTTTTGGCTTATCTACTTCTAACAGATCCAGTATCGTGGGTGCAATATCTTCTAATGTTTCCCGCGGGTCCAATCTGCATTTAATATCACTTACTAATATGAATGGCACCTTAGACAATGTGTGCTGGGTGTGGGGCTGATCATTTTTATAATCCCACATTTCCTCTGAATTACCATGATCTGCAGTGATTAGCAATGCGTACTCGTGCAATCGATCTTTTACAGCTTCATAGATTTTGCCAATGCAATAATCCACCGACTCTGCAGACACAACTGCCGCATGATAATTACCAGTATGTCCTACCATATCAGCACTGCTGAGGTTGGCCAACACAAAATCTGGTTTCTCTTCATTAATTGTCGCAATTACAGCCTTGGTAACTGCCCCATTTTGCATGTCAGGGTCGAAATTGTACATTGGCTTTACAAACCGATTAGATTCAAATGATTTCCACGACTCCATAGGCAATTCGGTTTCCCGTTCTCCATTGAAAAAATAGGTAACATGGGGATATTTTTCTGTCTCTGCAATATGCATTTGAGACTTATTATGAGCCGATAGCGTTTCTGCTAAAGTTTCTTTGATTTTATAGCGTGGGAAAGCTACCTCCAACTTAGCAAACTCTTCTCCAGGCAATACAAACGAGCCCAAAATAAAATTCGAGATTTTCTCCCCATATATCCTGGAAATAATCTGATAGATTCTGTCGGTGCGGTAATGGAATATAAACGCACCGTCTTTTGCTTGCACTGTGCCATCAGCACTCAACACGTATTGACCTAAATACTCATCTGTATCCATTTGCTCATATGCAGGCGTAAAGATTTGCGCAACTTCTACAATTTTAATACCTTTGCCATGCAGGATTACCTGGGCTGCTTTTTCTGTTTTATCCCAATCTCGGTCTCGATCTAGTAACACCCGACCTTGAATACTGGCAACACTAATATTTAAGTCTTTATACTCTTGAATCTTCCTGTTCAATCTATCTAGATAGGTTTTCACTGATTTAGGAGCTACATCTCTACCATCACTGAATAGGTGTAAAAATATTGGTTGACTAAAACTTCTGCGCCTCAATAGTTCAAAAATGGCAAATAAATGTTGTATATGGCTGTGCACACCGCCATCGCTCAGAATGCCAATCAAATGTAAGCGACTATTTTGCTCAGTCACATGCTCGACAATTCTTGTCAGAGCTGAATTATGGTAGAAATCACCGCTGGCGATGGCAGTATTGATCCGTGGCAAATCCTGTAAAATTACTCGACCTGAACCAATTGTAAGATGATTGACCTCTGAAGTGCCAAACTGGCCTTCTGGTAAGCCTACGCTCAAACCATCAGTTTTGAGCACAGTATTAGGGTATTCTCTAATGAGTCTGTCAACGTTTGGGGTGCGGGCATTATCGATGGCATTAAACTTGTCTGGTTTCCCTAAACCCCAGCCATCCATAATTATTAAGATTGTTTTTCGCGTGCTTGCTTTCATTTTGGGCTTGCTTTCATTTTACGTTAGCTATTATTTAATAATTGCATCTAAAGTAGGAAATTTATCGTAACTGACAAATGCTAGCATTGCCCCACCCCCAGTGGAGACATGATCAAAACCACTGACTCTGAATTTATTAATGGCAGCAATAGAATCACCTCCACCAGCAAACTTGTAAGCCGTTGGATTGACTAGGATAGCATTAACGACTACGCGGGTTCCAGCTTCTGTACTTGCCCATTCAAAAACTCCCATGGGGCCATTCCACAGAATCGCACCGGCTTGAGCAATTTTCTGTGCAAATAATGCTTGAGTTTTAGGTCCAATATCTACTGCAATTTTCCCCTCAGGAATACTGACGCCGTCAATTACTTCAGTAACAGCCGAATCCGAGAACTCACTGACCACGACATGGTCCACTGGCAGTAACAGCTTATCTTTATAGTCCTTCATTATTTCTCGGGCCACCTCTAGCTTATCAAGCTCAACCAGCGATTTGCCTACCTGTGTTCCCTGACTTAATAGCAGAGTATACGCCATAGCGCCACCAACCAATACACTATCAGCCTGTTTCAGCAGGGCAAGTAAGGCATCAAGTTTTTCGGATAATTTGGCTCCACCTAAAATAGCAATAAATGGTTTGGCAGGCTGAGCAAAATAGCTAATTGCAATTAATTCTTTGACAAATACTGGTCCGATATAAGCGGGTAAATAATTTGCTAAATCAAATGTAGACGCCGCCTCTCGGTAGTCTGCAAAAGCATCGTTTACATATATATCTCCCAGTCCTGCTAATTTCTGGGCAAATGCTTGCCTTTCTAGCAAGTCTTTCGACTCTTCACCAGCAAAATAACGGATATTCTCCACTAAATAGTACTTATTAGGGTAACTCTGCGGACTAGCAATTACATCATCTAAAGCTGCCTCATCATTGAGCATTGTCACTAAAGCTTGTAAGCGTTTTTCCAATTCTTTACGCACTACTTCTAAGGAGAATTCAGGTTCTCCAGCAGAAGTAGGACGGCCTAAATGAGCCATTATGACAATCCGCTTAGCCTTTTGGGCCAGTGTCTGCAAAGTTGGTACTGATTCCTCAATGCGAGTGAAGTCAGTGATATTACCTTGCTTATCTACAGCCACGTTAAGTACTGTACGAATGACAATATTCTTACCTGCGTAATCCGCGTTAAGTATATTTTTCGCTTGCAATTTGGTAGCGAGATTTGGATCAGTACGCATAATAATTCTTACACTGGTATGTTAATTAACTCACAGTAACATTAGTTTGAGAGGGCTTTTGCAGCCCTCTCGAACTGAGGAATTACATCTTTGCCACTACCACTGCAAGTAGGTCAGCCATTCTATTGGAATAGCCCCACTCATTGTCATACCAAGCGATAATCTTGAAAAATCTAGAGTTCAACTCGATACATGCTGTAGCATCAAAAGTGCTTGAGTGAGCATCGTGAATGAAATCACTAGAGACCACAGGCTCTTCAGTATAATTCAAAATTCCTTTTAGATAAGTCTCTGAAGCTTTCTTCATTGCTGCGTTAATCTCAGCTAAGGAAGTTTCCTTGCTCGGTTTAAAGGTAAGATCCACAACTGAAACATCTGACACAGGCACTCTAAATGCCATTCCGGATAGTTTGCCCTTCATCTCCGGGATCACTAAGCTGATTGCTTTTGCTGCTCCAGTGGACGCTGGAATAATATTTTGTGCTCCAGCTCTACCATCACGGAAAGCCTTCCTCGATGGACCATCCACTAACATCTGAGTAGCTGTATAGGCATGAGCAGTGGTCATTAGTCCCTCATCTATACCGATACCTTCTTTTAGCAACACGTGCACTAATGGAGCCAAACAGTTGGTGGTACAGCTAGCGTTGGAAACCATGTCTTCACCCTCGTATTGCTCTTCATTGACTCCCAGCAGAATAGTTTTTACATCTTCATCACTAGGCGCTGAGATAATTACCTTTTTGGCACCAGCATCTATATGACCTTTGGCATCAACCTTCTTGGTAAAGAAACCAGTAGATTCGATGACAATGTCGATATTCATTTCTCTCCAAGGCAGTTCTCCAGGACCGACCTTTAGAGCTAAAGTCTTGAAGCTATGTTTGCCTACCTGGATAGTGTCCTCACTAATAGCTTTCACATCCTCAGTAAGATTGCCGTGAGTACTGTCGTACTTGAGCAAGTATGCTAGGTTGTCCGCCGGAACTAAATCGTTCACTGCTACAACTTCCACCTGTCCGTTGAGCATATCGCGCTCTAGTAAAGCTCTATAAACTAAACGGCCAATACGACCAAAACCATTTATTGCTACTCTTATTGCCATGATTTTCAGGAATTAAAATTAACTAAGAATTAATAATCGCTACTAACTTGGTCCAGTCTGGCTTGCCGTCTACAGCAACTTGTTGCCAAAGTGCGTCAACCTCTGACATAAATTTTACTGCCTCGATTGGGTACTCACCTGCTGAACTTTCTCCAGAAAGCATTACTGCGTTGGAACCTAGCATAATCGCGGTAAGTACATCATTAGTTTCTGCGCGAGTAGGAACTGGCGCAGTGTACATACTTTCCAACATTTGGGTGGCGGTAATCACGTAAACACCCTTGGCTAATGATTTTTCTAATAAATAACGCTCTAACAACCCAATGTACGTGAGTCCAATATCTACCCCTAAACCGCCACGAGCGATCATGACTCCATCTACAGCTTCCAGAATTTCATCAATATTAGTAATTCCAGCGGCGTCCTCAATTTTAGCCACCAATTTCAATTTGGTACCAGCTAATTTCTCTTTGATAAATAAAGCATCTTTTTTAGAACCGATGAAGGAAGCGGAGACATATTGCCAGTCGCGGTCCATAATAAAATCGATCAGCTCAATGTCTCTGGAAGTCAATGGCAAATCAGTAAGTCTCACACCCGGAAAGTTCAAAGCTTTGCCTGGTTTTAGTGCCTCACCATAAATCACCTTGACCATAAAGGATTTATCTTTGATTGCGGTAACTTCCAATTTAACATCACCATCGCCCACTAAAATATCCTGCCCCACGCTAATTTTGGTATAAAGATCCGGGTAATTGGCTGGATACACAGGGTAATCATCGCCTGAACCAATCTCGATTTCCATCTCTGGAGTTAGCTTTATGCTTTCAGCAAATTTATTCATGCGCACTTCAGGTCCCTTGACATCAAGCATTAGCCCTACTTCTGGGCTAAACTTACGCACCAATTTTTCTACTTTTTCCAACTCTCTGGTGTCTGCAAAGGCAGCGTTAACTCTGGCGATATTCATACCGTTGATAATAAGCTGCTCCATCACACTTTCGTCCCAACTTGATGGCCCAATTGTGCAAATAATGTCGGTTTTCTTATTTGGATAATTCAAAGTCATTATAATTTAGTTTAAATTTAGTTATTTTGCTAAATACTCTTCAATTCTTAGGAGCTCATTGTATTTGGCAGTACGCTCACCACGAGAAGGTGCGCCAGTCTTGATCTGACCGCAGGCAGTGCCTACGGCAATATGTGCAATAGTGACGTCTTCTGTTTCCCCACTACGATGTGAGAGGACATTGTTCCAGCCTGCGCTTTCGCTAAGCTTCATTGCTGCAAAAGTTTCAGTCAAGGTGCCGATTTGGTTTACCTTTACTAGTAGTGAGTTACAAGCTTTCTCGGCAATAGCTTTTTCCACACGCTTTACATTAGTCACTAATAAATCATCGCCAACGATCTGATGATTGGCACCAATCTTTGCAGTTAAGTCCGTCCAGGCCTGCCAATCGTCCTCCGAGAACATATCTTCTAATGATGCTACTGGATATTTTTCAGTTAGACTGGCCGCCCATTCCACCATTTGACCTGAAGTGTAAGTGACATTATCGCGCTTTAAATCGTAGTGTTTTGTGTTAGGATTGTAAAATTCTGACGCTGCTGCATCGAAGCCAAACTTAACGTCAGTACCCAGCTGATAACCTGCTTTGCCAACTGCCTCCACAATTAAATCTAAAGCTTGCTGATTTGACTCTAAAGCTGGAGCAAATCCGCCTTCGTTACCAACATTAATTGATAGGCCTTTTGCCTTCAAGAGCTCCTCTAAAGTCAGAAAAATCTCGCAACCAATCTCCAGACTTTGTGCCCAAGATTCTGCTTGCATTGGGATTATCATATACTCCTGAATGTCTGTGGCCCAGTTAGCGTGCTTACCACCATTCATGATGTTAAACATTGGTCTCGGTAGTTTGTAGTTACCGTTTACACCATAGATCTCGCCTATGTACTCAAATAATTGCTGTTTGCGGCTAGCAGCCACTGCCTTAGCGTAGGCCATTGATACTGCCAAAATGGCGTTGGCACCAAGGCTAGCTTTATTTTCTGTGCCATCCAGCGCTAAAAGCTTAGCGTCCAATTCTGCCTGTGTCATAATTTCCTGGCCTCTAAGCATATTGGCAATTTTGTCATTTACATTGCCCACTGCCCTCAAAACGCCCTTGCCCAGATAGGATTCGGACTCAGTGTCGCGCAGTTCGAGAGCTTCATGAGTGCCAGTAGAAGCTCCACTAGGAACTGCGGCTCTCCCCGTAGAGTCATCGCTTAGAATTACATCAGCTTCTACTGTGGGATTGGCACGTGAATCAATGATTTGTCTGGCATGAATTGCTTTAATGGTTAACATAGTTGGCTTAATTCTTATTTAGTTTAATTAATTTAGTTAAATCTTATAGCTTTGTTACTAATTCTAACTTTTCTGCAACACATTTGGTACTAGTTAACCTACTTATGCTGGCTCAATGAATTAGAGAACCTGAACCATGCCATCCACTTTTAGTCTATTAATAATTGTGTGAATGTACTGCCTAGAGCAATCGAGCTCAGTGGCAATTTGGGTAATCTTAGTGCTCGGCCTTTGAGATAATATTTGCAAAACTTTAGTTTCTAATTCATTCAATTTTACTTGACGGTTATGCTCGATATCCACTGCTCCGAAGGTAATTTTCTTGATTAACTTGGAGGTATCGATAAGTGAAGCGAGCAGTGCTTCAGTGTAAAAGCTTATCCATTTGGTCAGATCACCAGTCAGTGTTGCCTCCTCAATATGTTCGTAGTAGATTTCTATGTTTTGCAAGAGGTAGTGCTCAATTGCGAAAATCTTTTTAGAAAATAAGCCTCCAGCTACAAAACCAACATTGCCTAAGATATTACTCAATCTACCATTGCCGTCAGAAAACGGATGAATTTCTACAATGTAGTAGTGCGCAAGCGCCGCCAGAATAATTGGGTTTTCCCCAAAAAAATTTGAATTGAACCAGGTTAAGAATTTTGTCAGTTTTCCCACGATTTCCTCTGGTGCAGTTCTAACCTGCAGCTCCACTTCTTTCACAATATTGTTGACTGTTACTAACTTTGGCAATAATTTTGCGTTCTCTCTAAAAGTAAACTCATCCTCTGGCAAGATCTCATGGTGAATATGCTTGAGCACGTCAATCGATAAAGGCGCCAGAGTGCGGGGAGTTATGCGTTCTAGCACTTTTCTGTAATGCGTGTATTCCGCATACTTCTGAGCGCCTAATACTGCAATGATCAATTTTTTGGCGGGCACGCTGTCAGCAGGCAGCTTTTCGAAAATGTTCTTGTCTGTCGTAATAGCAGAGATGCTAGCACGGTACTTCGTTAACTCTTCCAATTGGTCTTTCCAGCTGGCATTTGCAATTAGTAGCTCTAGTTTGCCGTAGATAATACCTATTTGCAACGACATATTATTGGTAGAGCTTTCGATTCTATACATTCAGAATAATTTTTTTAGTCCAGCATTCGTAAATAAGCAAGTTGACACCTGTCATCTTGATTGTATACATATGTAATGCAAGTGTCAAATTATCCAACAAAGATCAACCGGTATCTCTCTCCAGCACTGCGGGCAGTGAACTTAGCAATCTTCGCCTCTAGCTTAACTTTAAAGTCGGAGTTCAGCTCTGAAAGTTTAGCAGTGTT
Organism: uncultured Candidatus Saccharibacteria bacterium; assembly: GCA_964640685.1. Taxonomy (GTDB): domain Bacteria; phylum Patescibacteriota; class Dojkabacteria; order CALFHW01; family CALFHW01; genus CAZXFQ01. The sequence goes on along the minus strand of CAZXFQ010000006.1, from coordinate 14,455 downwards.
GCCGCTGGTGATTAAGACTGTAGGGTCAAAGTAGCGATGCTTAAGCTTGCTGTGCTCTAGATCGTAAGCTTCGCCAGGTTTAGCAGTTTCCACGGTGAATTTACGCGTAAAAATGTCCAAATACTTCGCTTCCAGGTCTTGTTTATGCGACTGCAAAAGCTTAAGTACATATTCATCGTCTTTAAATAGATCGGGAATAGTCAACCATTTCGTCTCAAGTCCTTGACTAATCAAGGCCGATAAAGCCGCATAGACTACAGCTACATCAGGCTCGTAAATGACTAACCACATTGCCTCTAGACCAGTGAGTGCATACTCCTCCGCAATTTGTTGGTCTGTGAACACAATATTGTGTTCTACTAATTTAGTGCCAGCTAGAATTTTCTTACCTAACTCAGCTTTTTCTCCAGTGGCCGCCAGATAGTCCCTGAGGACATAGTCTAGGCGATCAGCACCGATATCTGGCAATGACTTTTTGATTTCAGGAAATTCTTCCACTGCTTTCACTGTGATTCCAGCCTGTCTGAATAATTCATACACCTCTTCAATGCCTTCGATCAAGTGCATATTATTCTCATGGAAGTCTTCTGACTTACTCCCTAAAGCTTGGTCTACCGTATGTGAAAAAGCCGTATGTCCGATGTCATGAATTAGACCGTTCAACTGCACTTCTCGTCCGGCCCGAAAATTCACGAGCAATCTATACACCCCTAAAGAGTGATCATACCTACTAGTTTGAAATCGCCCAGGATAAATAAAGTTCACACCGCCGTACTGATTAATGCGCTTCAATCTTTGGAAGGCAGGAGTATTAATAATATCGATCGCCACTGGATCAACTATCTCAAAATCTCCGTAAAGCTCATCACTGATCAGCATGATTTCTAGCATCTATTGTTTAAATTACTACTTTACCAATGCATCTGTGGGGTAGACTAAATTTGTATAACCAGATTTTTCCATATTAATGAAATCAGCTCGGGAAACCGGGTTTCGCAAATTCAAAGATCTAAATTGCCAAAGCTCATCTTTCCCTGAAGTTAAGTCAACTTGGTAGCTATTGAGGATATATTTTCTTCCATTATATTCTAAACCGTATATATACCTGTATTGACACTCAGCAGGCTTACTTTCACAGCTGGGTGGGGTCTTGTCTAAATCCGGATTGTAGGCGCCTGTGTAGTAACCCTGACCTTTGTAGGCTAACACTTCTAATGTTACGCCGTCAATGACTGCAACTTTTGCAGGTTGGGCGGTAAGATTTTCGCCGCCACTTATTTTAGTAATCGTCTCGGAAATAGTCCCTGAAGTCTTATATACTTCCACAGAAAATGATTTCTGATTTGCAGCTTCTCCAGATTGCAAAGTGTAACTGGCTTCCGAATGTAGACCAGCAAAACTCTTGCCGTCGCCTGGAAATCTCAGGTGCAATTCTCTAGCAGCAGCTAGCATATCTGCGCCTAACTGCCCAGCCGGGTAATAATTTCGATCAATTAGGTAATCATTCTGCCCTAAATAATTCAAGTATTGAGAACCAGCGTAAATACTTGAGTAGCCAGTAAGTGGCATTAAAATTAAAGTATTTTCTCGTACAAAATAGTCCGCCACCGCATTTATGTAGAGCTCGTTATTGTCCTTACTTAGGTCGATTTTCTTAATGCTCGCATTGAACTCGAAATCAAAGTTATTTGCTATCTCTGCAAAAGGGACATTACGTTTATTGCTAGTAACTTTAGTTGAGTAGATTAAGTTGCTGTTAGCTATATTGCCCAGGTAATATTCCCAGTCAGTTATGGTAAAGTCCTCACTATCTGCCAACATCTTGACAGTAATTGTGTCGGAAAAGGCTGATTTATCATCGCTACTAACTGGCCTGGAAGAGATAGTGAGCATTCTATCCGTCTGGTCACAGGCACCTTGATATGAATAGCTAATTGTATAATACGTCTTACCATTGACTGACTGCGTACCAAGCAATTTAGCATTATCTCCGTAGTAACTCTTGATTAGCTCAAAGGGGTCAGTAATTGGCGCAGGCTCTCCTATGGCAATTGGCTCAGGAAAGGGAGCGGGTAAAGGTGCAGGAGTGGGCAATGGATCTGGGGAGACGGGGGTTTCTGCTGGTCCAGTGATGGGCGTAGCTGGGTCAACACTCTCTCGTCCTTGAGCCTCCAAAATACTGAATATATTTTCAGTCTGTACTGCATACTGACCGCCAGCATATGCAATGGAAACATTATCCTTCGTCAAGTTGTACGAGTTCAAATTGCCCTTTGTATCATATTCAATGACCTTGGAATAATATTTGCCTTCTTTATCTGCATAATCGCTAAATACTGTTCTACTAAGTTTACCTTCGTATACACTTGCAGCAGGGCATTTAGCCTGTCCAGCTTTGTAGGTAGTTGTAGTCTCTGTATACCCTTCTGCCCTAGGGAGTCTGTACAGCAAGCTGTTCATTTGAGTCATTGGGCTGTCCAGATCAGAAACTCTAGTCGTATTGATTGCTCTAGCCTCAGACGTCACACTATTTTTCCCTTGTGCCAATACAGCAGGAGAATTGCTCTGCAGAATCTTGCGGAGGATCTCACGCTCTTGTTCCTGACTATATCTAGTTGAGAAGACTTGCGGGAAAATTCTCGTGACCAGAAACCCGCTACCAATGCAACAAAATGCGCAAGCTAGCAATAAAATTACCAGGCCAAAGATTAACTTTCTTTTACTAAGATTTTTCATTTAAGAACAAATTGATATTAATTATAGTTAACTTTAGCTCGTAGATAGATTCAAGGCAATATTAGTTTATAATTATTTAGAATATACACGCTTAATTATTAGTTCGCAGGGGAGTTACAAATACCAGACTACTCTGGCATGTTGGGACCTTGATATAGTGGCAGAGTGACGACAAACTTTGTGCCTTTGCCCACTGCACTATCTACGCTGATCACACCGCCCATCAGACTCACAAGACGGTACGCCACATATAACCCCAAGCCTGTGCCGCCAGGACGTACAAAGTCTTTATCCTTACCACTGCCATTACTCCTAGCGCGGTAAAACTTTTTACCCAGATTTTTCAGGTCTGCCTTTTCGATTCCAATACCAGTATCTTTCACCCCAATCTCAATATGGCTATTTCCATAAGAAAGATTGACCTCAACATAGCCTTTCAAGGTGTACTTAATTGCGTTAGAAATTAAATTATCCAGTACTTCTTGAGTCCGAATCTCGTCTACGTAGGCAAAGAACTTCTGATTAGTTGCGTCAAGTTTCAAGCTAATCCCTTTAGAATTTGCAATTTCTTTGAAAATCTCGATGCTGTGTTTTACTAGCTGCAACATATCAACTCGTTCGCGCTGCAAATGTAATTGCTTAGATTCCACTTTGGTAGCAGAAAGCAGTGTCTCAATCAAAGCCACCTCTTTACGTGTGGAATTTAAAGCCAAATTCAAGTAGCGATCTAGTTTTTCTCCTTCGATTTTGCCAGTTTTTTTGCGGAGTTTGTCCATCACCTCCAATACCCCCTGCACCACCGTTATTGGCGTACGCAATTCGTGTCCCATTACATCCAACATATCTTTCTCTTGGCGGCGCAATTCCCGGAAAGCATCCAAAGCATTTTTCAGCTCAGAATTGCGTTCCTCCAATTCTTTAGAAAGATTTTCCATGGATTCGTATAGCCTGGCATTGGTAATTGCTATCCCTAAATGGTGGCACAGCAATTTTAGTAGTGGCATTTCTGCTTGGAATTCTCCTTTAGTGGATTTGGCAACGTATACGCCACCAATTGTGTCGTCACCATGCAGAATTGGCAAAACAATTCCTGACTTTGTACCAGTAATCATCTGCGCTATCCCAGCAGCATTTGAACTCAGTAAATGTTTAGTAAAATCTTCAACTTTAGCGCTGACTTGTGGAGTTTTGGTTAGCACTGATTTTACAATCAAATTATCGCTGTACTTGGCATTCAGTTCAAGTCTGAGACTAGTAATCGGCTGACCAATCAGCCGCAAGAATTGCACTGCTCTCTGGCCTCCGGCAACTGTTCTGGGATGAAGGACGTTATCTTCTACTAGAAATACCAACCCTCCTAGCAGATTCAATTTCTTTACTATTTTGGAGATTGCGTTATTGAGCAGCTTGTTCAAGGCCAGCGTATCAAGCATAGAGCTAGATACGTCAGAGATGATTTCTAAATCAGCATAAGAGAATACGGGCCATTTATCAACCAGGTCGTCCGCCTTGGTTTTTGATTTGAAGATTTGCCAAATTGCCACATTCAATTGTACCCTAACTAAGCAAGCATAATAAATTTACTAAATCATTCGCATACACTAATATTAGATATGTCTAAGCAGCTGGAGTCAATCAGATTTTTGCATGCAAATCGCAAATGGGTGATAGCAATTGTCATAGCGTCATTTAGCTATTTATTAACCTTTGTGACTAAATACCCTGAGGTTTATGCCCTCAACTTGCAAGCAGTCCTAGTTCTTGGATTGGTTGGACTAATAAGTTCGGCCTTAATAAGCCTAGCCATTTACGATTGGCGGCACTATAGTATCCCCGCAATTGCTACTTTAGTCATCACAATTTTGCTGGCCGTAACTAACTTGTTGGCATTTATAATAGCTGGAAATAACCTACAGTTTGCAGATTTCAGCCACCAACCTGGTTCCGCCTTACTCGCAGGTATTAGCGCGGCAGGGTTTGTAATCTGTTTGATTTTAATCACCAGAGGCAAAGGCATTGGGACTGGTGACATATTCCTCGCAGCAATAATGGGCTTTTGCCTTGGCCTAGATAAAATCCTTATTGGTTTTTATATTAGCATCATATCAGCCAGTGCTTTTGGGATGTATAGAGCTCTAAAACTACGCCAATTCAAAGGCGTGCGCTTACCCTTAGTACCTTTCATTGTGGCAGGAATATTGATCACTATACTTATTGCGCCAGATCTTAAGACTCTGCTAGCACAATTCTACCCTTAGGTCAGTTAGACTTGTAATCAAATACTATCTTCGTCGTCAGCGCCTACGTATGAAGGACTACTATCATCATCAGTGTTATAAAGATCTTGTATATTGTTATCCTCCTCTATACTTGCTGCTAGCTGGCTTAGGCCAGCTTCTTCTAAAGCCGGATCGATCTGAGCCGCGTGGATGGGCTCCGCACTCCCTAAGTCACTGGTGTCCTGCAACTGAATATCGCCAGTGATCACGCTATCGTTATGCTCATCTATTTGATGATCTAGACTGTTGTCATCTTGAATATCATCTTGAACGCCGTCTTGTGGGTCTTGCATGTCGAAAAACTTAAATTAACTATTTCAAAGTAACATTACAAGTTTAATCTCGCTAGTGTAATATTAACTAGATTAATTAATTATCTGATCCTTAATTATGAACAATACCCAAGTGAAACTGGCAGAGAAACCTGCAGAATATTGGAAGGAAAAGCTCACCCCGGAGCAGTTTGATGTGTGTTTTCTGAAGGCAACTGAGACGCCATTCTCAGGTGAGCTTTTGGGCAATAAGCAAAAAGGCATGTACCATTGCGCTGTTTGTGACCAAGAGCTATTTAACTCTGACACTAAATTCGAGTCTGGAAGTGGCTGGCCTAGTTTTTTCTCGGCAATGGGGGCAGATAAAGTCAAACTGGTAGATGACTTCAGCCATGGGATGAACCGCGTAGAAGTAGAGTGTGGCAATTGTGGCTCCCACTTAGGACATCTATTTGACGATGGTCCAGCTCCCAGTGGCAAAAGATTTTGCATAAATTCTGTTGCCTTAAAGTTCGAGGCTAAATTAATATAGAAATTGGCATGAAAGCAATAATTGTTTACGGGACTTGCTCAGGCAATACAGAATTGGTCAGCGACGCTGTCGCTGAGGGTCTCATGGAGAGTGAGATTGAGACAGTAACAGTGAGGGGAGAACAAGCTAGGGCAGAGAGTTTAGCAAGCTATGATTTAATCATTCTCGCCTGTGCCACTTGGAATGTGGGCCAATTACAGGAATATTATGTGCCCTTTTATAAAGAATTCTGCAAGCTATCTCTAAGCGGCAAGGCAATGGCAGTAATTGGCCTAGGAGATAGTAAACATTATGATATTTTCTGCGGAGCAGCAGATTTGCTTGAGGCAGCAGTATCAAAGGTAGGTGCCCAGCAAATACTACCTACATTAAGGATTGATGGCCTCCCACACGCTCACTTAGAGGAATACAAGCGCTGGGGCGCAGAACTAGCCAAAACATTTGTTGGCAAACATTTGCCTAGCCTCTCACGAACAGCTTAGCGTCTACGACCAAGCATTCGCTGGCAGTCAGCATTACCGGATTGATATCAATTTCTGCTAACTCTGGATAGGTGATTACTAGCTTTTGCAATTTAGTTAGCACATCTACTAAAGCATTTCTGGGCAAAGGTTTAAGCCCCCTGGCACCGTCGATAATTTGACTAACTTTAGTCTGAGAAATTAAGTTCTGCAACTGCTCTTCGCTAAGCGGCAATAAGTCCTTAGCAATATCCTGATAGACTTCTGTATAGATACCACCTTTGCCAAACAACAGAATATGACCAAAACCTCTACCTTCAGAATTATAGACATTGCTCGCACCATCCCGTTTCAGGCCAATAAATAATTCCTCCTCAGCCTTTACTTGCTGTTGCAGCAATATTTGTGGCTGTTCTTTGTGAGTATGCTCTCGCAAAGCTGCTTGCAATGTAGCAAATTTATCCCGTAGTTCTTGTTCAGAATTAATATTTGTATAAATGGCTTTGAACTCTGTCTTATGAACAATATCCTTGGTCGTGGCCTTGATCACAATTGGCTGTGATGCGCCCTGAGATCCGGGCTGGCTAAGATTCTGGCTTAAATTCTGCCAAAAGCTAACTGCTGCGTCCGCATTATCTGCTACTGTTGAAGCTGGAAAAGGAATCCCAAATTCTGTTAGTAATTCTTGCACTTTGGCCTCACTCAAAGGCACTAATTGGTCAACGGCCAGTGCAGCGAACAGTTCGCCCTCGCTGAGTCTCTGCTGCCGCCTCTCTTGCTTGAAACTCTCCAAACTACTGACTTTGGCTTTATCTGCCAAGTATTTAGTGTAATTATGCATATGCTTTAAAGCGATCACTGCATCGTCAATATCTGTAAACACTGGTAGTTTATTATCTAACAGTCTCCGAGCTCCCCCTTGCACATAGCGTGCCCCCATAAATACAGGGAAAATGGGTTTGGAGGATTGTTTACTCAAAGTGACAATTAATTTGGCAGTATCTTCAATCTCAGTGACTAGTTGTGGTGTGAGAATTAGTAATATTGCGTCGACATCCTGAGAGTTTAATAGTACGCTCAGGCCATGAAAATACCTCGCTGCCGGTGCGTCACCAACAATATCAACTGGATTATGAATATTGGCTGTAGCTGGTAAGCCTGTGGACAGAGCAGCTTCAGTCTCGGAAGACAGCTTAGCCACTTCTAACCCAGCAGCACTGACGATATCGCTAGCAATTATCCCTGGACCGCCTGCGTTGGTGACAATACCCACACGTTTGCCCGCTGGCAGTGGCAGCCAAGAATATGCCATCAATAGATTATAGGCTTGGCTAACTGTATCTACCTGTGAAATCCCATTCTTGGCCAGAGCCGCGTCGATCACTGCCGTCGATCCTGCTAAAGAACCGGTATGTGAACTCATGGCAGAACGAGCTGCCTCTGAAGTGCCGGGATTCAATACTACAATTGGCTTCTCCTTGCCCAGTCTTACCTTAGAACTGACAAAATCCAAACCATCCACAAACTCTTCTAAGTACAGGCCAATTACTTTAATTGCTTCAGAATTAAGCCAAATCTCTAATAAATCATTTTCATTGATGCTACCTTTATTGCCCAATGATACGAAATCAGAAAAACCCAACCCACTGTCGCCCGCCATATCTAGGAGTGCGCTGCAAACAGCGCCTGATTGGGAGCCGAAGGCGATATTGCCTGGATAAATCACATTGGCAGCAAAAGAAGCATTCATCTTACTTTGCGCCACAATCAAGCCCAAACAGTTTGGCCCTAAAACGTTTATCCCTGCTTCTGCAGCACGCTTATATACTTCATCTTCTAAAGCCTTGCCTTCTGGCCCTACTTCTTTAAAACCAGCACTGATGATCACTAAGTTTGGTACATGCTTAGCTGCGCAATCGGCGATCACTTCTAAAGCAAATTGCGCTGGAATTGCCATAATTGCTAGGTCTACTACTTCGGGAACCGCAACTGCGTTGGGAAAGCATTTATAGCCAAATAACTCTCCATATTTAGGATTTATCGGATAAATTTTGCCAGGAAACTGACTAGCTAAGAGGTTGCTAAAAATCGTGAATCCTATCTTATTGGTATCTTTGGAAACTCCATAGATGGCAATAGATTTAGGCTTAAACAACAATTCAAAATTGGCCTTAGTCATGGGCAATAACTTGGACTCAAGTAATAATTAATCATACCTCAAATTTAGGCACTTGCTAATGTCTACTTTAAGTCGTCGGGTAGCTAGTTACCACACAACAGAGGATTCCATTTTTCCAAAAATACTGCTAGCGTGGTTGAATGATTGGATAACAAGTTAAGATGTACTTCAGTGAGCGCGTACACTTTAGATCTATTTTAGATACATTTCGATTCATTTTAGATACAAACTGAAAACAAGCAAAATGAGGTAACCAGTCCTGAAGTCAGCTAGAAGTTAGCTAGAAGTCAGCGAGCTTCCTCACTCTTATAAGCAAATACTTCCTAAGTAATATTGCCAGTTGTGAGCCTTTAGGCTATATTTTAGTAGTCTATCTATCTGCCCAACATGAAGCCAATTACTGATCGGTTTGCATTCAAAATCGCTGGAGCCTCTGGGCAGGGAATCAATACTGTCGGTGAGATTTTGGCCTATAGTTTAAAAGCCGCTGGCTACAGCATATTTGCCTATCGTGAATATCCATCCCTTATCAAAGGTGGTCATGCTACCTATCAAATTGATTTTGCAAATTATCAAATTAGCTCAAGTAAATCCCTGGTTGATGCTGTAATTGTCTTAAACAAGCAAAAAACGGATTGGCATTTGCAAGAATTACGACCAGGAGGAATTATTTTTCATGACATTGATAATCCCCGCATTAATATTGAAGAAGAGAAATTGATACTAGAGAAGCAAATTAAGCTGATTTATATCCCTGCATTGAACCTAGCTGAGGCAGTGGGTGGCAATGAGTTAATGACTAATATCGTCAGTCTGGGCAATTTGTGGAAATTATTAAAGCTAGATTACAAGTGTATCGAGGCTGTGGTCTCAAAGACTTTTGCATCTAAGCCAGCAATCTTAGACATTGATTTAAAATGTCTAAAGCAAGGCTATGATTATGTACTAGGGGCATTACCAGAGTTTGGTAAGCGGCTTATCAAATCAGATGAGATTTCGCCAGAAGCAAAATTGGCACTACATACCAAATCTGAAACTGATTTGCACTCTTGGCTGCAATTAACAACTCCAAGTAATTTTGCTTCTCAGTATTTAATCACAGGTAACGAAGCCCTGGCAATTGGGGCAATCAACGGAGGCGTGCGCGCGCATTACGCATACCCCATGACACCCTCTAGCAGCATCTTGGATTATTTAGCGGGCGTAGCTGTGGAAACCGGCATGATTGTAAAGCAGGCAGAAGATGAGATTACAGCCGCAGCTATGGCTTTAGGCTCAATGCATGCAGGTACCAGAGCCCTAACAGCCACTTCTGGTGGCGGTTTTGACTTAATGACAGAGCATATAAGCCTGGCGGGAATTATCGAGACTCCTTTTGTGTGTGTACTAGCGCAAAGACCAGGCCCAGCAACCGGTCTACCCACTTGGACTACTCAAGGCGACCTGTGGCTTGCCATTCACGGTGGTCATGGTGAGTTTGCTAGGTGCGTGATCGCAGTGCGTGATCCAGAGGATGCATTCCAGGCAATTCAAGAAGCTTTTAATATTGCTGAAAAATATCAAATGGTGGTGATTGTGCTAACTGATAAATTAATTGCCGAAACATACTATACAGTGGCCAGTTTTGAGCAAAATAAAGTAGCAATTACGCGCGGGCAATTAATCACCGACCAAATAGAATTGGGTCAATTGGTCTCTGCAGACAGATACGCGCTCACCGAAACTGGCGTTTCCAAACGTTGGTTGCCTGGAGCAGTAGCCGCTGGCTATAACGCCAATAGTGACGAGCATGATAGCGAGGGTAATGTCACTGAGGCAGCAGACATCACTGAGCAAATGATTGTGAAAAGATTGCGCAAGCAGGATACTCTGCTCGCTAGCCTGCCAGAGCCAGAATTACATTGGAATAATGTTGATCTTAAAGCAGCGCTGCAAACTTATAACCTGATTGGTTGGGGCAGCACTTACGGGGTTGCCCAAGATGTCCTGAAATATTATGAAAGCTTTAACATTAAAGTTAATTATCTACATGTCAAATACATTTGGCCTTTGCGGACCAGAGATATTAGCGATTTTCTAGAAACTCATCAAGACGCAGTGCTTCTAGAGAGCAATCACAATGGTCAACTAGCTGAATTGATCAGACAGCAAACTGGCAAAGATATCAGGCATAAATTTCTAAAATGGGACGGCAGGCCGTTTTTCCTGGAAGAAGTCATAAATTATTTAGAAGCATTAAATTAGCATGAGTTGTTGCGGCACGCATCTAGAGACTGGCGAAGTAAAATATAGTGACTATAGTAGCGAGGTACAACCTACCTGGTGCGGTGGCTGTGGCAATTTCGGGATTTGGGCAGCGCTGAAAAGAGCTTTGGTAGAGCTAAAGCTGGCGCCACATGACGTGCTGCTCTGCTTTGATGTTGGTTGCAATGGCAATATGAACGACAAAATCGGAGGCTATCGCCTGCATTCCTTACATGGGCGAGTTTTACCCTTGGCGGCAGCGGCTAAATTGGCCAATCCCAAGCTCAAAGTAATTGCCATGGCAGGTGATGGCGCCACTTATAGTGAAGGCATCAACCATTTTGTAAATTCAGTACGTAATAATTTTCCCATTACCTTTTTTGTGCATGATAATGGCAACTACGGACTTACCACAGGACAGGCCTCGGCCACCACGCCGCAAGGCGCGCCGCGCACAGCCAATCCCGCTGGTCCTACTGCCTCCACACTCAATCCTCTGGATTTAGCTTTTGCCTTGCAGCCATCATTTGTGGCTAGGGGCTTTAGTGGCAATATCAAAGAAATGGTAGAAATCATGAAAGAGGCGATAACTTGGCAGGAGAAGGGATTTGGCTTTGTTGATTTATTACAAGCTTGCCCTACTTACAATAAAGAAACCACGCATATGTGGTACCAAGCTCGAGTGAGAAATATTAAAGATATTAACCCTGCTCATGATACCGCCGATTTAAACGCCGCTAGAATGGCTGGTCAAGATCTGCAAACTGAAATTTCTACGGGAATTCTCTATAAAAACGAACAAACTTTAAGCTATTCAGCGCGCTTAACTCACCGCACTGAAAGTACTGTTTGGCAAAATTCCCGTTTGATAGATGAGGTGAAAAAGTACGACGTCAGCAAGTATCTGCAGAAATTTGTCTAAAGCAAGCTGAAACAATCTAAAGCTACCTCAAAATAAATTGGCCGGACCTAGTAAATAACTCAGCTCCAGTTGAGCGAAGTCAATTGTTGTTTCGGTAAGTTGTGGAAGCAATTTCACTATACTCTCTTTGAATCCAGGTGCCTTCCAAAACAAACTGCCTTCCATAATAAATTGTAATTCAGCTAGACGTTTGTAATTGGCAATGCCTGCAACTTGAGCAGCTACGAGACTAGCAGCGCGATCCAGCAATGCTTGCGCTAGGTCGAAACCAGAGGCGTAATTGCGAATTAGGGTACTTAAATCATCGGTTGAGTCAATTTGCGGGTAGTTCAATCCATACTTCTCATTGTAATAATTGTAATGTTGCCACAAGTAAGCGCCAGCAACTTCCTTTTCAAACAAGTAGGCGCCAGGTTGGTTCGAGCGAGCATCTATCCACTGCCCAGACTCGCTGGCTCTAAAACTAGCAAAATTACCAGTTTCCAAGTTCACGATAGAGTCTGTGCCTGCGAACATTCCGAAATTAACCCCAGTGCCAACTATCCCCCCCACAATTTTGGCCTTCGAGCTTTGAGGCAGATTCAGACCGGCCAATACTAGGCACACAGTGTCATTGGCAACGCTAACTTTCACTACCCGCTCTAGTTTGGTACGAATATAGTCTGTGATTGCAGTCCCTACATATTGACCAATTAGCCCAACGAATTCATGCTCTTTAGTGGCCTTCAGTAGTTTTGCGTCGATGAGATTGTCCTTCAGCAATGGCTCGATCGGATAGGCAAGATTCAATGTCAAATAACCAATCCCAGGAGCTAGTTGACTAACAATGAAGTCCAAAAATACTTGGGCACTGGTGAATTTGGGCAAAGCCAGTTTGCTGATACTACCGACTAGTTCTGATGTGTCTGCCTGTTTTCTAAACACACCTCCGTGATAATTTGATCCTCCGATTGCCATTACCTGAAACTCTGACCCAACGTTTAAATAGTTTCTGTCAGGAAGAGGGCTAATTAGCCACGATAAACTTGACTGCTTGCCAGACCTAGAGTTCTCTAGCTCTAAAGTGAAATTGTTTACAATTTGCTTTAACTCTTCCAGAGAATATTGCAGTTCTAGTTGCATATGTTTATTGTATTACAATCGCTAAGGAACAGCTAACAAAATTAAACTGGTAAAAATAACACTTGCGGACTACAATTAAATATAGCTAAACTCTTAGTAATTCTTTTTATGGATAATGCGAATGCTGTGGGTAATGTGAATAATAAAGTTACTGCAATCAGGAAAATAGGGATACTCAATGGCGGCGGCGATTGCGCCGGGCTCAATGCTGTGATAGCCTCAGTCGTGAAAGCAGCCCACGAGCGCAATATTGAGACAGTAGGGGTTATTAAAGGCCTAGAGGGCTTACTGACACCTATGACCACAATTCCTTTGAATTTAAAAGCAGTGGCTGAAATAACTGGTACGGGCGGTACAATCTTGCATACTACAAACAAGGGTCGATTTACCGGCAAAGTGGGAGCTGGTGACAGCCAAGCAATTGACCCTGATATTTTGAACGAAGCTAAATCTAACTTGAGCAATGCAGGGATCGACGCGTTGATAGTAATTGGCGGAGATGGAACTTTAAGCTCTGCTCAGCAATTGGTTAAGCTAGGAGTCAATATCGTAGCTGTGCCAAAGACAATTGATAATGATTTGAAAGCTACTGATGTCACCTTTGGCTTCAGCACGGCAGTAGACACGATCGTAGAAGCTTTGGATAAATTGCGTACTACTGCCGATAGCCATAACCGCGTGTTTTTTGTAGAAGTAATGGGTAGACACACTGGCTGGCTAGCATTGTATAGTGGCTTCGCCGGTGAAGCAGACATCATTCTCATTCCTGAGGTTCCATTTGACTATGAAAAAATTATTAGTAAACTTCGCAAGGAACGAGTCATGGGCAAGAACTATTCCTTGATCGTGGTAGCCGAAGGTGCACAAGTAGAAACAGGAAAGGTCTACCAAACTCAGGAATCCGGCAAGGAAAATCTCTTGGGGGGAGTCAGTGACCACATAATGAATCAAATCACTAAACAGACAGGTGAGGAATTTGAGATGCGCACTGTTGTATTGGGGCATACTCAGCGTGGTGGGGCCCCAAATGCCGATGATAGAATCCTGGCCCAACAGTTTGGAGTTGCCGCATTCCAGGCAGTGCTAGAGGGCAATTTCGGCAAAATGGTAAGACTGGATGGCACAAAAGTGGACTTGGTATCATTAGCAGAAGCTGTGGCTGAGCTAAAAGTTGTGTCTCCAGATGATCAAATAGTTGCTAAGGCCAGAGCCTTGGGTATCGAGTTTGGGGATTGAGTTTGGTGACTTGAATTAGGAGGGCTAAACTTAGCAATTAGGACTTATGCCTACAGTCAGAACAGAGGCCGTAAAACTCTATTGATCCTAAAAGTTGGCTAAGTCTGTCTCCTGCATCTTATTACAATTGACGCAGATTAGATGATAAAGGTGATTGTTAGGATCCAACTAGTAGCGGGTTTTCGGCTTGCGGAATTGTACTGTCTTAACAATGGCTTTGTCTATGCTACGATCTTTGTCAGCTAGATCCTCCCCAATCTCCTCAGCACTGCCAGGCTTACCCAGCTTTGGCATTGCTGCTAAATTGCCATGCGTGCTGTGGTCACTTTCAGTTTCTTCTGTTTTAATTCGCTGACTAACTGCGTTAGGTTCATAATAGATTGTACTACAGGCCAATCTTCTCTGGTATAGTTAAACATGCAGAAAATACCTGTTAATATATTCACCGGTTTTCTTGGTTCAGGCAAAACTA
>CAZXFQ010000005.1:0-45665 GCA_964640685.1 uncultured Candidatus Saccharibacteria bacterium | reverse complement strand
ATGTCGACCAAAATACTCTGTTTCGATCTCGATGATACCCTCATTGACGATAGCTATAAATTTGAAATCACTTTTTGTGATTGCATCAAAACTATCTTACTTGCTTTTGAAACTAAAGCCCCGCAGATCGATGAGATCTTGCAATTGGCTAGGCAGTTGGATAATGACAAACTCCTCAGCTGGCCAGCTGAAAGGCGATATAGCCCTGAGCGACTTTTAAGTACTTGGCTGGATACTTACCAAAAACTTTGCCAATTACACAATGTCGAAGCTAAACCTCATGTAAATTTGATTTTAGAAGGCTTGGTAATGCAGAACTTTGACCCACCATATTTTGTTATTCCTGGAGCAATTGAAACTTTGGAAGCGTTGAAAGAACAAGGAATTTATCAACTGCGACTATTGACCGTAGGCACTGAGGCAATTCAAAGCAAAAAAATCCACAGAACCGGACTAAACAAGTTCTTCCAAGAAATCAATTTCGTAGTTGATGGAGATAAAAAAGCAGTGCTTAGTAGGTTGGCCGACGAGTATGGCATTGAAAATATTACTATGGTAGGCAATTCAATCCGCAGTGATATTAATCCCGCACTGGAAGTTGGTGTTAGGGCAGTTTACATTCCTAGAGGCAGCTGGCATATGTTCAGAGCAGAGCCTATCAACCAGCTTTATAGTAAACTCAGCGATATTGCTGAGTTACCCAAGCTCATCTAGATCTGGCTTAGACTGAAGGTAATCCCTAGCTAGTTCCAGTAATTGTGACTTTTCATTCACAAGTGGCTCGTCAATGACCTTTTCTAATAGATAATTTAACATCTTTCCCATTGATTTTCCTGGCTGTAGCCCGAGCTCTGCCTTTAAATCATGTCCTTTGATATCTAGGTCTGTAATTTTCAATGCCATGTCTTTAGCTGTAATCACTGCTATTCGTTCAGATAAGACCTGTAACTCGCGCGGATTGAAAGCACTTTTGGGATTGGCCAATGCGTCTGCTATTCTTAATTTCAGTAATTCATTAATCATCTCCACTGAGCCTAAGTTGCGAATAAAGCGCCTAATCGCAGAGTCTTTCCAGCCACCAGCGAAACTGGCTTCAGAGTGTTCCTCACGCACGCGCTCTAGTTGCTCGTCAGTAAGAAAGTTTGGATCGAGCAGTGTGTGATCTACATCAATCTGCAGAGATTCTGCGTTGGCAAGATCAGTCAACTTCACACCAATAGCGCTATTGCCTAGACTGCGCCCAATAACCCGAATAATCCCAGAATGCGTTACCAATAATATATGCTTGCCCCAATGCTTCATCAGGAGGTTGAATAGAACTACCTTGACTCGTGATTCCACCGCACTGATAGTTTCGCCACCGGGTAGATATTCTTGACGCTGTGCAGAATTGCCTGGATAGCTAGCTAAGTCAGGGTACTTCAGGCTGAACTCCTCCCAACTTAATCCCTGTAACTCTCCAAAGTGCCTTTCTGCTAACCGTGGCTCTAAAATAACTGGTAGGTTTAATTTGGCTGCCACGATGTCAGCTGATTCTTGAGCTCTGCTTAAAGGCGAACTAATAATCACTTCAATCTTGCTCATGGCTAGGTGTTCTGCAGTTGCCGTCACTTGCTCCCTGCCAACAACTGTAAGCGGGTCATCAACTTGGCCGTTGACCTTTCCACTAATGTTTAACCCACTTTGTCCATGTCTTAATAGAGTTAGAGTAGTAATATTATCAATTTGATTTTCTTCATTGTAAGCAATAATTTTGCCTAAACTGTCTTTGCGCCAATCAGCTGTAGGGTAATAGAACATATGATGCCTAATCAGTAACGTAGTCTTAGCAATCTCAGCGTTGGAAAAACGCAAGCGGGTCAAAATCTCTTTTGCCATGTCAGCACCTACCTTATCATGTCCATAGAAATGATTACCATTGGCGTCTTGAGTCATTGTTCTAGGTTTGCCAATGTCATGCAGCATAGCGGCCAACTTGACACTATCTTCGGCTAGATCTACTGTTTTTAAGGAATGAGTGTAAACATCGTCAACATGAAATTGAGGCTGATCTACACCTATGCACTCTAAGAGTTCCGGGATAAATAACTCCAGCAACCCAGATACTCGCATTAGCTCAATCCCAATGGAAGGTTTAGCCGAATAGAGCAGTAACTTAGTAAATTCATCGCGTACTCTCTCCAAAGACACGTGCTTGGTAACGTGCAGGGTATCTTTAATTGCCTCAAATGTGGCTGTATCAAAACTAAAGCCTAGATTGGCAGCTAGCCTGCAACCGCGCAAAGACCTCAAACCATCTTCTGAGAATCTCTCTAAGGGATCGCCTACTGCTTTTAGCAACTTAGCCTGCAAATCCTTAACCCCACCAAAGGGGTCCACCACATCCTGGTCGGTAACCTCGGCGTCGTCTAGTTTGAGAGCAATTGCGTTGATAGTAAAGTCTCTTCTAGCCAAATCCTCCTGGATGGTTTTGGTAAACTCCACTTTGGCTGGCCATCTACCTCCAAAATAATCTGCTTCGGATCTATAAGTGGTAATTTCTATATCTTGCATTTCTCCTGCCTCATCAGGCAGCAGCACTAACATTGTGCCGAATTTTGCTCCCGTGGGGATAGACTTTGGGAATAGTGCTTCAACTACCTCAGGATAGGCATTGGTGGCAATGTCATAGTCTTTAGGGTTCTTGCCCAGCAATATATCTCTCACTGAGCCGCCAACTAGATAGGCCTCGTGTCCAGCAGCCTGCAGAGTCTGAGCTGCATCTAACACATATTTTGGTAAATCCTTTTTAATCTGCGTCTTAATTTGCATGTCAATTTTGATATGACTAATTGTATCAGGCATAGCTATTGATGTCGCCTGCTTGGTTTGGCTAGCTTGCTTGACTAGCTAGCCAGGGTGAAACGGAATACTGGCATGATCAATACTGAATACTTTGTTTTTAGCCTGCTGATGCAGGATGTCAGCACTGCGCAAAGTAAAGGAACCAAATTTATGATTAATCTGATCAATGGCTTTATCTAGCTGTATCAACTTGGAAGAGCGTGATTCCAATAGTTGTGGCTGTTGCCCAGAGTGTAAATGCGTAATTGTCACTGCCATAAGCCTAACTTCAATACCATTGATGTCAAGGCCTTGCAGTAATTTGTCTGCTGCTTGATAAAGATGCTCCCCATGATCACTAAAAAATCCTAAAGCTATTTGAGCATGGAGTCTAGGCTTGCGCCCCCAGCCGTAATTCTCTTCTCTAGCAGGTCTTAAAATTAGACCGACCACGCCTGCCAATTGCTGGTATTTACGTAAACGTAAACTAAGTTTTTCACATAGTTTACGTGCCAAAGTCTGGAGTTCATGCAAATCGCTGGTAGCACGGTCTAAAGTGTGAGCATGCTGCATAGACTTCTTGGGCTTGCCTATTAGATTGGAATGTACAGGATCTTCACATTCACCGTTGGCAATCAGCTGTAGTCTATTCCAATAGCTTCCT
The DNA here is from genome assembly GCA_964640685.1 of uncultured Candidatus Saccharibacteria bacterium. Lineage (GTDB taxonomy): Bacteria > Patescibacteriota > Dojkabacteria > CALFHW01 > CALFHW01 > CAZXFQ01. The sequence goes on along the minus strand of CAZXFQ010000005.1, from coordinate 42,178 downwards.
ACTAAACTCTCTAGTACTCGCTTATCCAAAGCACGGATCTGGGCGGTATTGTGGATACCCAGGCTATGCAGTTTGGGTATAGAGTTATAGCCAATCCCCCAAATCTCGCGGAAGCTAAGCTGATCCAGGAACTCAAAGCGCCGTTCCCAAGGAATCACTGTTAAACCATCAGGTTTCTTAAAATCTGAGCCTACTTTAGCTAAAAGCTTATTGGAGCTCACCCCGATAGAGCATTTAAGTACAGGGCTAATCTTTTCAGCTATTGTGTCTTTGATTTGTTGCGCTAATTCGACCACGCTGAGCCAAGGTCGAATAGCCAGGTAGTCAGTCATGTCTAGGAAGAATTCGTCAATACTATAAACTTCTAAGGTATCTGTAAACTGCTGCATAATCTTGGTTAATTGTTTATTGAATTCATAATAGTTTTCATGTTTGGGAGTAATCGTAATTAACTCTGGGCAAGCCAGTTTCGCCTCTGGCAATCGCATGAAACTAGCGACGCCCCGGGATTTGGCTTCATAGGATCTAGCCAGGATCGCCGCACCCTGATAATTGTTCGAGCTCACCACTGCCACTGGCCTACCTCGCAGGGATGGATTTAATACCTGTTCTACTGAAGCAAAGAAAGCATTCATATCTAGATGGAAAATAATACTCATACGAAGATTATAGCGAATATTGCTTCGAAGCCGAAATGATTTTCGGTTATGTTATGATGGGCTAATATCTAATAAATTCATAATGCGCAATACTTCTTGGCAGAAAGTGGCTGATTGGTACGACAAACATCTAGGCAAAAGCGGCGAGGGTACGTACCACAAAGAGGTTATTTTACCTGAAATCTTAGCGCTGTTACAGAGCGAATTTCCTGAAAATTCTTCAGCGCACACTGGCAGTTCACCCTTAATTCTGGATTTGGCTTGTGGACAGGGAATTATTACCAGAGAATTAGATAAATTAGGTTTTAAAGTTAGCGGACTAGATCTAGCTGCAGATTTAATCGTAGCGGCTAAAAAGTATTCAAATAAACATATTAATTATTTAACAGGTGACGCAAGACAGGCCAGCAAGTACTTCCCTGGTCAAAAGTTCAATGCCATTTTATGTGTATTGGCAATACAAAACATAGCTGAAGCAGAACTGGTAATTTCTGAAAGTAAAAAACTTTTAGCCACAAATGGTAAGCTGATTATTGTGATCAATCACCCTTGCTTCAGAATCCCCAGACAGAGTAATTGGGGTTGGGATGAATCTAAGAAACTGCAGTACCGACGGATTGATCTTTATGGTACAAGTCTATCTATCCCGATTGAATCCAGACCATTCAAAGCCAGAAAAGACGCAAATATCAAGAATGAAATCACCTGGAGTTTCCATCGTCCCTTGAACTATTATTTTGACATTTTAGCTAAGCAAGGACTCAGCGTCAATGGTTTAAAAGAGTGGTACTCAAATAAGACTAGTGAGCCGGGCGGTAAAGCCAAAGCAGAGAATGCAGCGCGACAGGAATTTCCATTATTTTTGTGCTTTGTAGCCAACTGATAAGCCAGCTAGTTAGCCAAGTAGACTGCCAAATTTTACAAATCTATCCAATAGACCAACCAATATTATATAATCTACCAGTTAATTTAGTAATTCACCTATGTCGACTGCAAACAGCACCAATCTTCAAAGTTCGGATCTCATTGGACAACGCGAGCTACGCTTAGCAAAAGTTGCTAAGTTGCGTGAACTAGAAATAGATCCATACCCAGCAAAAACTTACTGTACTCATACAATTGGCCAGATTATTGATGCTGGTGAAGATATAATTGGAAGTGAAGTTGTAGTGGCAGGTAGAGTTGGTTCAATCAGAGGACACGGGAAGATTCTGTTTATCGATATTAATGAGGACAATGCCAAGCTGCAATTATATGTCAAAGCTGATGTATTAGAAGTTAAGGAAATTGCAGGTGGGAGAACTCTCAAATTTGACGAGCTAGATCTAGTAGACTCTTTTGATTTTATAGAAGCTTATGGAGAAATCACTAAAACTCAGAGTGGCGAATTATCTGTACAAGTGAACTATCTAAGAATGTTGGCCAAAGTTATTAGGCCATTGCCAGCTACTCTCGAAGATAAGGAAGAGCGCTTTAGACGCAGGTATGTTGATATGAATGTCAATCCTGAAGTGCGTGAACGAATGAAAAGGCGAAGTTTATTCTGGCAAGCGCACCGAGATTTCTTCAATGACCGTGGATTTTATGAAATAAGCATCCCAGTAATTGAGCATGTACCTGGTGGTGGCGACGCTGTGCCATTTACCACGCATATGAACGCACTGAAGGAAGATTTCTTTCTTAGGATTTCGCACGAACTTCCTTTGAAAAGACTAATTGGTGCAGGGTTTAATAAGGTTTATGATATTGGGGCTAGATTCAGAAATGAAGGCCTTTCGGATGAGCATTTACCTGAACATGTAGCTATGGAATTTTATTGGGCATATGCTGATTGGGAGAATGGGATGAAGCTGATACAGGAGCTTTACAAATACATTATTGAGAAGGTATATAGCGGACAAATGGTATTTAATATCAGAGAGTTTGAAGTTGATTTTTCCAAGGAATGGGAGCTGCTGGATTTCAATTCAATCATGCAGGAACGTTATGGAATTAAGGATATTTACACTATTACTATTGAAGAAGTTAAAGAACTATTAACTAAGAACGAAATTGAATTTGATAGAAGTGTAAATATTGGACGGGGTGTAGACGCGCTATGGAAAAGAATCAGAAAAACAATTAATGGTCCAGCATTTCTAATAAATCACCCTAAATATTTATCTCCACTGCAGAAGCCAAGTCTGGAGAACCCTCTGATGGTGGAGAGATTTCAGCCAATTATTGCTGGCAGTGAATTGGGCAATGGCTGGAGTGAGGTCAACGACGCAGTAGATCAATACGACAGATTCTTAGAACAGCAAAAGTTGAGAGATGGTGGTGATGCTGAAGCACAATGGTTAGATATTGATTATGTAGAAATGCTGGAGTATGGAATGCCGCCGACATTTGGCTACGGTCACTCTGAAAGGGTATTCTGGTTTTTGGAGAATGTAACTGCAAGAGAAGGTGTGCCTTTCCCGCTATTAAAAATGGATTACGACAGGTTAAGCAGGGTTATTTACAAAGATGCCTTTGCCCAGCTTGAGTCTGCTAATAAAGATACAGTGGCTGATCTGCGGGATAATCAGAAACTACTGGCATTGCCTAAACTAGGGTTAGCTAGCATCGATGCTCAAGTATCTGAGCGCTTCCCTGGCATTAAGTTTGGCTACCTGGTTCTTGAAGGAGTGAATGTCACTATGGCTAATAAAGCACTGAAGCAACTAAAAGTTAAAGTGGAGACAGATGCTAAGCAGTCATTTCCAGACAAGCAAACCCTGAAGAATACTAACAACATTTCCGGGTTTAGAAAAATTTACCAGGCTAGTGGAGTTGATCCGGACGGTCGTATGAACAGCGCCGAAGCATTGATCAGTAGGGTCTTGAGCGGGAAAGGAATCTACAACATTAACAATGTGGTAGACACGTACAATGCCACCTCTGTGGAGCTTAGCCTGCCGATGGCTGCTTATGACTTAGATCAAGTCGTTGGTAATTTACAGTTAAGATTTGCCGCCGAGGGTGAGACCATTCAAAAAATTGGTGAAACTGAACCGACAGTTATCAAGGCTGGAGAATTGGTCTACAGTGATAGTGAAGGTGTAACCTGCGTTGACTTTAATTATCGAGACGCTGATCGCACCAAAGTTACAGGGCAGACAAATAGAATCATAGTATTTGTGGACGGACATCAAGATGTAAGCAACCAACAAATAGAAGCTGCTTTGGCTATTCTACAAGACAGGCTAAGTGAACACACTGGAGCTAAAGCCACAGGTTTTAATATTGTAGTAGCAAATGATGTCAGTCTGGCCAATACCTACATTGCTAATCATCATCTCAGCTCTTTTCCTAGCCTAGATGACACTCGCAAACTACTACGTGAGAGTGTAAGTGATGAATATCAACGCCATCACGCCGAAATGGTATCTAAGGCCATGCGCGAATATGCTTCGATCATGGCCGAAAAATACCCTGAGCTTTCTGACAGCGAAGCCTTTGACCCGGAACGTTGGGCTGTATGTGGATTGGTTCATGACTGGGACTATCAATTTGATCCTGAGGGCCACCCAGAGCGGAATGTAGATAGGCTGCGTGCAAAAGGCTATCCAGAAGACATCATCCTAGCCATTCTCGGCCACAAACTTGAATTGAATACCTCGCGCATTAGCAAAATGGCGCAGGCCTTACTCGCAATTGACGAGATGGCTGGTCTATTATTTGCATACAGTAAGATGAAAGGAGGCTACAATGATATGGAGGTCAAAGGCGTCCTGAAAAAATTCAAAGACAAAGGTTTTGCCGCTAAGCTAAACCGTGCTGACATTGAACTTGGCATTCAAGAGCTAGGCATCACTTTAGAAGAGCATATTCAAAACCTTATCAGTACGTTTCAACATTAGGGCAGTTGGGCAGTGTAGCACTTGTTCATAGCACTTGTTCATAGCAATTGCTTAAAGCGCATGTTATAGCTCTTGCTCTGAGTCATCTTCTGCATCTAGGCTTTCCTCATTTGCATTTGCCTTGCGCAAATGCTCTGGAGCTGAGAATAGATTTATGTAGTTAGCACTAACGGAAAAATTAGCCTTAAGCTCACCGTCCTTGCTTTGATAGGCGGATGCTTCAGGCTTGCCAAATACTAGCACCACATCCCCCTTACGGACCCGCTTCCCAACGACCTTGGTTTGGTTACTAAATCCCACAACATCGTAGAAGCTTACCTCGTCTTGGCGGTCTTGGCCTCTGTATTCGTTGATTGCCATGCCAAATTTAGAGAACTCTTTGCCGGTTTTTGTAGTAAGGGTTTCGGCGTCCCTTGTAGCACGTCCCATGAGGACTAGGGTTTGTTGATTCATTATCAGCAAACTAAAATTAGATATGCCTAATCTTAGAGCTACCTAATGAGGAAGTTATAAACAAACTAGAAATTATCTCTTACAAAAGCAAAGTTTTCAGTAGATCTAGGTCAGTTGTCCAACTTCCTGAATCTATATCCCACCATTCCAATCCATTGAACTGTAGTTTGTATTTATCTGTAGGTCTAGTCACTCCACCTAAGTAGACAAATCTTTTGCCATGCATTTGTGCCCATAATATTGCTTGCAGCATCATATACATGCCTAGGTTACTATTACTAAGCTCCAATTTATAAAACGGGTAAGAATAATGCAGTATCTCTTCGTTCTGATAGCTGATTGCATAACCTAAATCAGGTTGGGAGTTAAAGGTGAAATTAAACAGCAAATTGAAATTATGATTAACAGTTAATAACTCACGGATTTTTGCTGCGGAAAACTTCGTCTCTGGAAATTTCTGACTATAAAATTCTTTGCCTAAAGCATGGATTTGCCAACGGTAGATCACTGAAGCCAGTGGCAACGATTGTGCCACTAGGTCTAAATTATGTTTTTTAAGAATACGTCTATTTTCACTCGTTAAAGTAAACTCTGCCAAATCTAAGCGCAAGGATCTGGTGGTATAAATATAACCGGGATGCTTTCTACCCCATAGAAATCCCTCTGCAAAGAGTCTGGTAACCTCATCTGCCAGAGGAGCAACTATAGTTTGCTCATTATAAATTAAATACATTAATGCAAAACTTTCAAGCTAATTATTAAGAGACCTAAAATCACTGCCCCTATGCTTAAAAACAATGCTGTACGAATATTGTTATTTAGAGTAAGGTTTTGGTCAGTTGGTACCTCACCCCCGACTTGACCACTCACTTGGGCACCTAAAGCTTGATTGAGGCTCTCAAAAAAATTAGGTATGGACTTTTGTCCTGCTAGACGTGTAGTATAGCCACCCTTATTACTACCTAATTTCATCTCTGTAACTACGCTGGCGAAGTTTGAAAGGTTATAGAATAAGCCAACATTGCCTGGATCGCAACGTAATTTATCTAGCAAAGGGTCAACTATTCCTCCAGACAGTACTCCTATTATTTCATTACTGCCATTTGACTTGAAAACAGGGCCCCCACTATCACCAAAACACATACCCACCTCAGAATTAAACTCCACAAAAAAACTACTACTAATTGATCTACTGCAACCCTCACCTGACTTGCGTTTAAAACTGTCAGGACTAGCTTCGCCACTACTGATACCAGCTCCATACGCCACAATTGAAACCTCGCAACTTGGAGTGATGGGAGCGCTGTTTACCTGACCGTAACTAGTTAGATTGATTGGCCTTGCCAGTTTGGCAATCGCCACATCAGGACCTTTATTTGAGCTAGGGTCAAAACCAGTCAAAAAGCTAATACTACTAATGTCCACTAATTCTTCCTCTTCTAAGCTAAACTCATTAATTCCAAATTTAAAATTATCGCCAGCTGAATATGCAAGACAATGCCCTGCTGTGATAATCGTGAGCGGGTCGAGTAAAGTCCCTGCACAGACCTTATTTTGGTCGGAAATGATGTAGCCTACAAACTCGTAGCCAGGTTCCAGCCTTCCGGACACCAAGGCTTTACCGGTTTTGGCTGCATTGGAGTTTCCCTCTATAAGCAGCGCACCAATAACTATGGTTAGGGCCACTGCAAGAAAAGCCACTAACAATCCTAAAAATCTCTTATTCACAGGCCGAATGTTTAAGTTACTACTTAAATAATACTCAATTTGCCTAAAAAAGCTAATTGTAAGAGTTTTTTTACCGTGCGTTAAGCTTTTGCAAATCTTGAGCAGTTATAAATGGACAATATTAAATACTATCTATGAACTGGGAAACCGACATGAATTCAATTCGATCTTTGCGTCTTTTTTGTGCAATCGTGTGCATCTGGTTAGCATGGCAGTTTTGCCAAACAAATATACATGCTGATAGCTTTTTCCCTACAGGAGAAATCGACAACTGCCAATTTGCCAGCACAATTGGAGTTCAGTATCAAAATCCAGGCATAGGTGTGAATTTTAATGCTGGCAGCCTGCAAGGCGAGTCCGGAAATTGGCTTCAAAACAAGACAATGAATGATGTAGCTGATATAAGCTTTCCCGATGCGCGCCGCTACCCAGGTGTAGCCGACTCCGTGTCAGTACCGCCAAATACCAAGGTAGAAGTGGGGTTGTTTGCCTGGAACTATTCTGGACATACAATCGGTGTGCAGGGCATTGAGCTGTTTACTTCTAGAACTGACCCGAGTTTAGGTGATCTGACCAGAATTGGGGCGGGCGGGCGTCAAGGTGAAATTAGATTTGACCAGAATTCCAAAACTAGATTAGGTAAAAAAGTTAGTACGGGACCCTTAGGGACTTACCAAAACAGAGTGCACACTGGAGGTAGGATTTTTTATAGTTTCACAACTATTCAGCCCATCCAGCTTGTCAGCAGGAGCGTGACACCCGTAAAAACTGGTGCCAACCTCAAGCTTAACTATAGCCTTACCTTACGCAACTCTTCAACCTATAATGTTTGCGGACTCAAAGTATTGGATAACTTACCCAATGGCATTAATTTTCAGCAGGATTTGTGTCTTAATGCCAATGAAACTAAAACTATTAACTATGAAGCTGATTTGGGCACAAACTATGGAACTAGTATTAGTATCTCGCCCGCCACTATCCAAGATAATAATTATTATCGCGAACATAGTGGTTCTAAGTATAGTAGCCCTAATGCCGTAGACAATTATGAGGCCCGCACAGCTTACGTTTGGCGTAATGATTCCTCTGCTCCTTCCTGGTCTGGTTTACAACCGAGCTGGGGTCAGGCTGAAAGAAATCTCATCTCAGTAGAAATAATTCCCTACAGCTTTAGCACAACCAGCACTACCGTATTTATTGCCCCAGACTTAACTATTAGTAAACTAGTTTCAGACTCGGATGAACAGAATGTACAAAGCAATACTGCGAACGCTGAAGAGGTTTTGAATTATACAATCCAGCTAAAGAATAATGGCCCTCGACTCAGTGGGATAAAGCTTTTAGATATATTTCCCAATGAGTTCTTTGAAGTAGCAGAACTAGGTGACGCTGCTCTCAATCCTGACAATACAATGCAATGGAACCTTGGCTCATTAGATCCAGGTGCTGAAGTGAGTTTTACTCCAAGGTTAAAACTAAAGCGACCTCAGACAATCGGGGATCATATTGTGACCAATAAAGTAATTGCCAGCTGGGGGGACTACCGCGTGGAAGCTGCTACCCAATCTCAGGTGCACTATTGGCCTAAGCTGGAGGTGCAAAAGACTTTAGCCGGCCTTAACCCCGCTCTAGCTGTTAATCCCAATCAGATACTGACTTATATCCTCAGCTACAGAAATACTGGTAATATTTCTACTTCGGTGACACTGAAAGATACGATTAATAAACACGTAATTCTCAAGACAGGGGAGAAGTTTCAGATTATTACTGCGAATGCTGTAGATCTACCTGTAGGCTGGGAGCTAGTCGAAAATCCGGATAGCCTTGGCTTTATTAGCTCGCCGTTCAATTTACCCGTTTCCTCTGACTGGCAAAGTATCAGCATGGCAATAAAGCTAGCTGACTTGAACAATCTTGAACTAGCTGGGGACAAAGAGCCACGGCTAATTACAAATATCTTGAGCATCAGCGCGGATAATCCTCAAGTTGATCCTAACTCAAGCTCAGTATCCGTAGTTGTGGAACAGCCTTTATTAGTAATTACAAAGACTGCTCAGCTACCCGGAACTCAATCTAGTATCTCTGACCAGTCACTATTGACCTATTATATTACGCTAGAGAATAAAGGCAGCGCCAATGCCAGTGATATCATAGTAAGCGATAAACTGGATCACAGGCTTAGCTTCAAAGGTTTCTTGGACAGTCTTACACATAGCTACGATCCCAACCAACTATTGCTAAATTGGAATATTCCCAATTTAGCTGCAGGCGACAAGCTAACTTTACAATTTTCTGTAATGATTAATGCCGGCTTGAATCCTAAAGAATTAAGCAAGATAAGCAACTTCGTCAATCTGCAAGAAACTACTGGGATAGATATTAGCTCAAATATCGATGAAATAAACGTAATTGGAAAAGATGCTCAAGCTCAGTCACAAAATGTTACACCTAAATTTGCCAAGACAGGGGATAGCCTAGAAAACTTCTTGGGTTACTATCTACTTGGAATGTCAGGCTTATTTAGTCTAGTTCTGGTGCCATGGCTACCAAAGCTGACTCGATTGCAGCAATCAATTCGAAATCCTTATGACTAATAGCTTTCTCATCCTCAGTAAAGGTGAAAATTGTCACGTAGCTGTAGTCGTGCAAAAGCAAATCAGGGTGATGCTTAGTCTCAGTGGCAACTTCGGCTACAGAATTAAGGAAACTCAGTGCCTGCTCAAAATCATCGAATTCAAATCCTGCCACCAGCTTACCAGTCTCTGGATCTAAAGCCCAGCCATTGTATTTTTTTAACTCCTCAGTAATTTCTTCGTTAGTTAGTTTTGCCATTGCAATAAGAATAATTGTTAATTAATACCATTAGTATAGTGCAAAGAATACTTTAGAACAAATCTTGCACAAAGCCTTTAAGCTGTTTACTTGCTTTGCCGAGTTCAGTTGGAGTGGCTTTGAAATTGAACTCGTGCACTAGATTATTGCGAAATTTATGCCCAGCCCAGACTTCATCTAAAGTTTTCTTGGAAAATTTGCTCTTTTTCTCTTTCAGAATCTGTCCCAAGCTGAGTTTGGAATTGAACTTTTGCTGTAGGGCAAACTCAGCTAACTTGTCCAACTCTATGACCAAAAGCTTAGGATCAAGACCCTTACGGCTCTGTATTTGCGCTAGCCTCTCAGTAACTTTAGACTGCCAATCGGAATTACGATTGCGGGATTTGAGAAAAGCTACAGCGACGGCCGTTAGCGCTACAAACGCTAAAAATACAACTAGATAGACTATAGAATTATTACTCATTGTTATTGCAATCGCGCCTTAATGAAAGCTAGCAGTTCTGCGATCTTAACTCGTGATTGCAGCATAGTATCGCGGTCTCTAACCGTAACAGAGTCATCTTCTAGAGTTTCAAAATCGATAGTCAAACACAGAGGTGTGCCGATTTCATCCTGTCTGCGGTAGCGCTTGCCGATTGAACCTGACTGATCGTATTCACAGATAAAGCTTTCACCCAAACTCACAAATAACTCGCGGGCTTTTTCAGCTAAGCCACCTTTTTTCACTAAAGGCAGAATCGCCAACTTCACTGGTGCTATTTTGGGATCTAACTTTAAAAGTACCCGTTGTTCGCCATTGACTATCTCTTCGCGGTAAGCGTCCATCAAAATAATAGTCACCAATCTCGATAAACCAAAAGTAGGCTCAATCACATGTGGTGTTAGCTTCTTACCTTCGGGGTAAGTATATACCAACTCTTGACCGGAAGCTTCTGTATGAGTGCGCAAATCAAAATCACTGCGGTAAGCGCACCCCCACATTTCTTTAAATCCCCATGGAAATTCATATTCTAAATCTTCTGTACGTGAGGAATAATGTGATAGCTCGAACTCCTCATGCTTGCGCCAGCGCAGCTTAGTTTGATCCAGGCCAATTGCTTGGCTGAATTCTGTCATTAATCCCTTCCAATAATCAAACAACTCATTAATATCTTGAATTTCAGGGTCGAAGAAGTACTCAAATTCCATTAAATCAAATTCCAACGTCCTAAAAGTAAACTGTCCTTTAGTAATTTCGTTGCGGAAAGCTTTACCAGCTTGTCCAATACCAAATGGTAGTTTAGGGTGGAGTGAGTCGATAATATTTTTAAAGTTGATAAACAGCCCTTGAGCAATCTCACCACGCAAATACACTGTGCTTCCTTCTCCTTCAATGATTCCAATTTGGGTTTGAAATAACAAATTGAATTTTTTAGCTGTTGTCATTTCATTACCTTCAGGGCTCTTGATACTATTTTTTTCTATAATCTCCTGCAATTCTGCAGCGGTTTTGCCATCAACTTTCACTTCCTCGCCTTTGCCAGCAAAAAAATCTTCAATAATATGATCTGCGCGATAACGTTTATGAGTCTTTCTGTCCTCCACCATTACATCACCGAAATTAGCAACGTGCCCAGAGGCCTCCCACACTTTAGGATTGATGATAATGCTACTGTCAATCCCAAACATGTCTTCGCGGCTACTAATAAACTTTTTCCACCATAATTGTCTGATATTTTCTTTTAGAGCCGTGCCGTATGGTCCGAAGTCGTATGTATTTGCCAAGCCTCCGTAGATTTCAGAGCTGGGGAAAATAAAACCCCTACGCTTAGATAGGTTTACTACTTTGTCAAAGGCGTTTGTATTCTTGTCCATGAGGTTTAATATTTGAACACTAATATTGTGTGGTTTAATTATTTATTCTGCACAATCTCCACTATTTGCTTCACATAGGCTCCTATCAAGGGCACGGTGATGAGCTGTTGCAAAATTGCAATAAGTATAGCCAGTACTAGAGTAGCTCCCAAAACTGTGCCCAAGCCCGCAAGAACACCATTCCTAAAGGATTCCAGGCTGGTGATTTTGTTGGTCTTCAAGACCTTCTTTATATCTTTGAGTAACTCTACCGTTTGCTCGAGGTTTTCCTGGTGTTTAAGCTCTTTTTCTTTGATACGGGCGATTAATGATTTCTCTGGGCCTAGCATAGTATTTACAGCAATTTATGCTTGAATTGTAACATTTATCTGCAGGAAAAGTGAGACCTAGAAAGAAGAATGGGCAGTATAGGACTCGAACCTATAACCCCACGGATGTAAACCGTGTGCTCCACCAATTGAGCTAACTGCCCTAACAATGTGCCGAGGGTCAGAGTTGAACTGACGACATCTCCCTCTTCAGGGGAGCGCTCTACCAACTGAGCTACCTCGGCAATTTGGCTAGTGCTTTTACGCTGTAATTATATCATTTAGACTTAGAATAAAGCTATGGGTAGATAAGCTCGCCAGTGGCAATCATATTGGCATTGTCCACCATTTCCAAGAAATCTGCCCCCACAATTCCATGCACTCTAGCCCCATCCTCAAGCGCCTCAAATGATGAGACAAAGCAGCTCACGCAGTGAAATCCATATTCTGCAATTAGATAATCTACTACCTGAGGAAAAGTTTCAACAATATCAGATATCAACATATCGCCTGTAATCACAGTTACTGTTTCTGCGGCTGTATTTTTAGTTGCACTTTGATCCATAGGACAATTATACTAGATTAGGATTTAATCTTTTAGACCCTCGAGTTGAAATTAGCCCAAAGAGCGGTTGCACGAAAATCAAAGGCCAGGAAAACACGACTTAAAGGCATTGTAGCCAATTTGCGAGACAAACTATCGAAGATAAGTTTACGCAGAAGTAGTGCCCCCCATGAAACCCCAAAACAGCACGACTGGATTATCTTATACGTGGTGGCAGGTCTATGTATATTTGGATTACTGATGATTTACAGCGGCTCTTTCTATGTTGCCAGCCAAAGGGCAAATACAATCTTTACTCCCAATAATCCATATCATTTTTTCATATTGCAAGCAGCATGGCTAGTTGTAGGTTCCGTAGCAGGGTTTATTTTTTACAAATTACCGTTGGGCACCATTAAGGCACTTGCACTGCCAGCTCTACTAACTATCGGCATACTTTTGCTAATTGTCTTGGCAATTCCGGGTGAAATCAATGGCGCCAAATTATGGATCAAAATTGGACCATTCAGCTTACAACCCTCAGAGTTTGCAAAACCTTTCTTATTGGTATACATTGCAGGGCTTCTGGCCAAGATTAATACTAAAGATTTGAAAGAACTGGAAAGCTATGCCAAACACAGCCTTTTGCCTTTTCTTCTAGTAGTTTTGCCTATAGTGGGGTTGATTTTTTTAGGAAAGGACCTTGCTACTGCTGGACTAGTGGGTGCGATGTGCCTGGGAGTGTATTTTTTTGCAGTGAATTCTAGACTACATCACATCATCACTATTGGCTTAGTTGCAATCGCTATAGTAGCTGGAATTGGCTTTTCCTTGTCTGAGCAATATCGAGTTAACAGAGTCAATACATACATCCAATTTCTAGAGACTGGAGAAGTACAAGACCCTACAGATACCGGCTACCAGCTCAGGCAAATTCTCATCGCAGTGGGCACTGGAGGCTTTAATGGCTTTGGGTTTGGACAATCAAAACAAAAGTACTTCTACCTACAGGAAACCGCTTTTAGCGATACTATTTTCGCTATCGTAGCAGAAGAATTCGGTTTCTTAGGTTCAATTTTAGTTATCTTAGCCTATGTGATTCTGATCTTTAGAGCTCTAAAGATTGCCCAGAACGCCCCTAATGCCTTCAGCAGCTTACTTGCTTTGGGTATAGGAATTTGGTTTTTTCTACAGACGGTAATTCATCTAGGGGTAAATGTGGGACTGATTCCCTTAACAGGTATGACTATTCCGTTCCTGAGTTATGGAGGTAGCTCATTATTAGCCTCATTAATAGGTGTGGGGCTATTGTTAAATATCAGCAAAAAGGTAAAATTAGATTAACCATGAAAAAGCTTACAACAACATTGTTAACTGTTTTTATTCTGAGTAGCGTTGTTTTTAGTCAAGCACTAGCTTCTGTAATTGCCCAAACTCCACCAATAACTCCTCCCATAAGTCCTCCGGTAAGCCCCCAGGAAAATTTCCAGATTAATGTAGTTATAAAAAATAGTGGCAACAGAGTAGCTGGACTTGAGGTAAGGCTAAGTGGCAACGGCCAAAATGAAAGTTATACTTCAACTGAAACCGCTGATGGCAAATTTACCCTTGCTGAAGCTGGAACCTACATTATTCAGCTGATACTCCCTCGCTCTAGTGAATACGAAGTGTTAGCAGGTACTATTGATTCAGCCACGGTGACTCTCACTGAAACCAACCAAACTGATGACGTGAATTTCCTGCTAAATAAGAAAGCACCCCCAGTTGATGAGAACTTAGAGAAAATCCGTAGCATCAGACTGCCTGATAATCTAGTGAAAATAGGCAGCGTTTCGACTAAATTTACCGAGTTGGATAAAACTAAGCTGGCTTCGGTACCTAACTTTATTTTTGATAATCCTGGAGTAAACAAGATAAGCTATGTAGATACTCTCGATCTATCTAACTACAATGAATATAGCAAAATCAGTTTATTAGCCAACTATCTAGATTTAGAGACCCGGGGCAAAGTGAAGTTCAATACTGAACTTGTTCCAGTGTTCAATAAATCAGCCAAAGTCACTATGTCTGGCATCAAGCTAGTGAGTTGGGAAGACGGAAAATTGGCACAAATAAAAAGGGACAATAGCATTATGTCTGACCCAAAGGAATTATCTTACAAGAATGAAGAACTAAGTTTCATAGTAAGCGGATTTTCTACGTACACAGTCGTGCCACGTTTACAGCTAAATCTTGAGGGGCTGGGCACTAACACACTAGAAGGTACTGATAAGACACTAAAAGTATATGAGGTTTCTAGCGATAGTTTCAAATTGGATTTCAGGGTTGACAATCTCAATTCAACAATCACAGTGATAAATAATGGGCAACCAGTAAACATTCCATCCTTGCCAAGTGTTGATGGAAGTGTAAACCAGACTGTGCAGCTTGTAGATGGTAGCAACCGTTTTAGAGTGCAGGTAAAGTTAGACAACGGCGAACAGGTAGAGGAAATCTTTACCATAAACTATAGTAAGCCCAGAACTGAAAATAATGTTTCAAATTTGTTTGCAGTAGTATTCTTCACTTTGATTATTATGGGAGGAGTTGGTGTAGGCATTTACTATTTACGTAAAAGACACCTGCAAGCAGAACTTGACAGTTTGATACTTCCAGAAGTGCTAATCACTGAGCCTAGAAAAAAATACAATCTGGATTTAATTACGCCTGAAGAAGAAAAGATTTATGGGACAGAGGAAATGACCACTGAGGAGATTGCACAGCTGCAGTTGCAAAAAACTAAAGATGACAAACTTCCTGCGGATAACTAAACTGAATTTTAATTCTATATAAAAATCTTATCGAAATTAGCAGCTTATTAAGAATTGCAAAAATAACATTAATCGCAAGTGCGCTAGTCCTGCTGAGCCCTAACATCAGCACAGCGGCATTAGCCGCGCCAAGTCAGAAGACTGCTAATTCTATACTGAATATTAATTTTGCCTTTAATTCAGTGTTAGGCACAAGCACTAGCACTCAAACAGACTCAATACTACAGGATGAGACCCAAGCTAAGATTGATCAAGTAGAATCTTTTTACAAGGAGCTAGAGAAAAAAACCTCACGGGCTAAAGAGCGTGAAAAGAGCATTACACGCCTAGTAAATTACCTCAGGAGTCAGGGTTCTCCTGTAGCAAATCGTAAGTTGGCTGAACAGATAATATCAACATCAGAGCGGAGTGGGGGGGATTACAAGATGATAGTGGCAATTGCAGGTGTAGAGTCAGGGTTTTGCCGCGCGAACTATAAAAAGTATAATTGTTTTGGATACTTAAATAATGTGCAATATTCAAGTTTTGAAATGGCTTTTGCCGCATTAATTCCCAAGATTTCTCGAGAGTACGTGAGAGTTTATGGCACAAATTTCAAAGCCTTTGCCAAGGCATACGGAATACGCAGTGTAGACGCTAAGTCTGAGCTGTTAGCCAAATACTATAACTCGCTTTAAGACAGCTTTCCAGAAACAAAACCCGACACCCAAGCCCAAGATAGATTGAAACCACCAACGTCTCCATCAACATCCAAGATTTCTCCACACAAATATAGGCCTTTGTGCAATTTAGACTCCAGCGTATTTGGCTTTAGTTCTGTTGTATCTACCCCACCAGCGGTAAATTCTGCTTCATTCCAACCTCTGGTGGCGCTAATTTTAATTCTATAGTCGCTAAGAATTTCAACGAGCTTCTCAACTTCGTCTGCAGACAAAGCTTTTACAAGCTTGGTGGAATTAATATTAATTAATTTTAAAATTACTGGGGCAATTTTGTTAGGGAATAGTCCGTAAAGGCTTTTTTCAATTGTCTGCTCAGACCTCTTGCGCCAACGCTTAGACAGTAGATCCTTCACATCGTCTGAAGACTTACCAGGAAATAAATTTAATTTTATTTCTACATCATGCTTCTGCTCACGGTTAATTCGTAGAGACACTTCTCGGCTAATATTCAAAACTGCTGGTCCCGATAATCCATATTTGGTAAACATTACATCATCAACTCGACTCTTTACTACTTTTCCAGCAATGATAGAGGTGACCTCAGCCTCTAGCTTGATCCCTTGTAGTTCTTGAGACAAATCATTTTTGCCTTCCAAAGGTAAGGCTGAAGGCACCGGGGTGACAAGCTTATGTCCTAATTGCTCTGCCAAATTGTATCCAGAGCCATTAGATCCAAGAGCAGGGTAGGTCATCCCCCCGGCCGCTAAGATCACATATTGGCTACTTAGCTCAGTTATTGGTGATTCATTGCTAATTCCGATTGTAAAGCTACCATTATTAGACACTATTGACTTGACCTCAGTGTTAAGCATAACTTCGACACCCAGTCTTTCTAGCTCATCCTCTAACATAGCGGTGATTGTCTTGGCCTGGTCTGTTATTGGAAACAACTTGCCGACTGTAGTTTTGCGTTCTACATAAAGTTCGACCCCCAAATCCTCAAAGTATTCTACAATATCTGCGTAGCCAAATTGCGAAAACACCGGCCGTACAAATGAAGTATCAGCCCCATAGTAGTGGCCTTCCACACCTGCCTGCAAATTTATATTGGTAATATTACATCTGCCTGCTCCACATACTAGAATTTTGCGACCCAGAGCGAATGTTCTGTCTAGTAGGGCTACCTTGAAGTTAGGGTGGTGTTTCTTAGCGGAAATGCTGGCCATCATCCCAGCAGCTCCTCCGCCAACTACAACCAGATCATAACTTTTCATACTAATAAAATTATTATAATTAAACGCCTAGAGATTTCTCCAGAACAATGCGCAACTCCCCTTCAGTTAGTTTAATCTCACCTACACTGCCAATGCTCATCAGCCTGGAGGTAATTGTATCAAAGTGCTCACTATCAATATCCCATGCCTTAAGGTTTGGCTTGGCACCCAATGAATTAAAGAAGTCAGCTGTCTTTTGAATTGCTGCTTCGGCAATATCTGTATCACTGCCGCTAAGATTCCAAATTCGCTTTCCATACTGGACCAGCTTAGCCAATTTATGCGATTTTGCTACCCGAAGATAATGCGGCAAAATTACTGCAAGACCTGCTGCATGAGGAATATCGTAAAAACCACTAAATTCATGCTCGATACTATGAGTGGCCCAATCTTGCCCCGCTCCCATTGCAATCATTCCGTTTAATGCAAAACTAGCACAGAGCATTATATTTGCCCTAACATCATAATTCTCAGGTTCATCCAACACTTTTGGCCCATTCTCGATTAGTGTTAATAAAATACCTTCACTAAATCTATCCTGCATAGGAGTCTGTAGGCTTGTATTGATATACTGTTCAAGTACATGCACGAAGGCGTCAATTGTTCCGTAAGCACTTTGCTCTTTATTGACACTAAAAGTGAATTCAGGGTTCAAGATACTAAATCTTGGATAGAGCTGGTCGCGACCAAAAAATAATTTTTCATGAGTCTCCCAATTTGTAATCACAGCACCTGAGTTATGTTCACTAGCAGTGGCTGCCAGAGTTAGAACAGTTGCCAGAGCTACGTATTTACTTGACTCAGTATGTGGTTTAACCAAAAAATCCCAAGGATCTCCTTGATAGTTTATACTTGCGGCAATCAACTTTGCAGCGTCAATCACGCTACCACCGCCAACTGCCAAGACCAAATCTGGCTGAAACTGCTTTCCCAAGACAACTGCTTTTCGGATTGTCTCTACTCTAGGGTTGGGCTCAATCCCTGCGAATTCTTGCACTTCCAAGCCTTGCAGCTGCTCGAGTACTTTCCGATATACACCATTGGCTTTGATGCTACCTCCTCCATATACTAGCAGTACTTTGTTTCCATAATTGCTTACTAAGTTCTTGAGACCTAAGTGTGAACTTTTACCAAAAACTACTCTCACTGGTGAATGAAAATTAAAATCTTGCATAATTAATAATAATTAAAATTAAATACTATATGCTGGGAGGTTCAAACTGAACTCGCTACCCTTGCCTATTTCTGAGCGCACTGACACGCTGCCTTGCATCATTTTAGCCAAATTGAAAGCAACATACAAACCTAGCCCCGTGCCCCCAGGTCGAGTAAATTTGATAGGGTTGTCAGTGCCGTCATCAATATACTGATTGATTCTATAAAACTTTTTGCCAAGATTAGGTATTTCATTGGCTGGAATACCTTCTCCAGTGTCAGTTACACTAACTGAGTTAAACTCACCTCCTAAGGCACTTCTAATTATTACACTTCCGGCAATAGTGTATTTAAGTGCGTTACCTACCAGATTATCGAGTATTTCAAATACTCTATCTACATCTGCAGTTACCGTGACTGGAGTGGTGGACAATTCTCGGCTCAATTTAATTCCTTTGTTATTTGCCTCCAGTTGATAATTCAAAACGATCTGCTCCAGGATTGGATTTAGGTCCAATGGTGCTAATTTTAATGTAATTTTATTATTATCCACTTTGGTGCTGGAAAGCATGATCTCTAGTAGCTTAATTTCTCTTTGCAAATTGGTCCTCACTATTTTGGCATAACTGGCAATTTTTTCCGGATCGGGATGTTGGGCCGACTTCAGCATCGTCTCCAATAATGAGAAAGCATTGCGAGCAGTACTAATCGGTGTTCGCAGTTCATGTGCAAGTATGTCCATCATATCTTTTTCCTTGCGATAAGCCTCTTCTAAGTCCCCAATCTTTTCTTCTAGCTGAGTCAGTGCTAACTGCTTTTCTGCAAAACTATGCGCGTTATCCAATGCAACCCCAATTACATCCGCGTAAGTATCTATAAAATACTTCTCAGCCACAATTACTTCTTCCTTAGTTTTGCCAGAAAATAAAATGGTAATGCTACCTAACACTGCCCCCCGTGAGGTAATAGGCGTAACTGCGATACAACTGACTTGCAGTGTTGATTGAATAGTTTCAATAGTTTGCTCAGGAAGCATACTCCCAAATGCATCTTTCAGGTCAGTGCTGATAAGCGTTTGCTTGGTCTTAATTGCGATTACGCTAATATTTTGTTGAGTATTAAGCGCCGTAATATCTAGACCATATGTGCTCACATCTTGATCTAGCATATCTATCGCTACTTGAGTAAAAGAATTACGGGTTACTGCCTTCACCTTCAATATACGATTCTCCTCTTCTAAAAGGCTTACCATAATCAGCTTATAACCCATAGCTTCTGGCAAGATATCCACAATCTTTTGCAGCAAGTCCTCAAATTCCAGAGTCGAGACAATTTGATTTGCCAATTTATTGACTAGCTCAATCTGCTCAGTCTTTTTTTGAAGCTCAGATGCTTGTGTCTTTAGATTATTAGTTAGATCGGCAAAAGAGATGTAGGCTGCTAATTGATTGGAAACTACATTAATAATATCTATATCATCGTCAGTAAAAGCAGTTTTATGACCAGTAACAAAGAAACTTTTTAACTCTCCTTTATAGAAACAGGGAAAGACTCCTAACTGTTTTATTCCATAAAGTCTCATTATTGCCTGTAGCAGATGTTCTAGATTACCAATTTGGTAATTAAGTCCCGGAATAAATTCTTTAACTCCGGTCGCTAATTGATACTTCTTTGAATTTTTGGCAATTGAGAAAATATTAGTAGGTTCATTTAGGTCAAATTCAAGTTCAGAAAATCCCGCGCCTAATAATCCATACACAGCTGACAAGATAATGTCTGAACTAGAAGTGACTGCGTTGAGAGCTAAATTACCTTTGACCTCAAATACCCCACCTAAAGTGAAATCTAGTTGCTCAGTAACCAATTTTATAACTAGTTTCTTGATCGTCTCCTTATCCTCGTAGTTTTCAATTAAACCCGCAAATCGCTTTAGCAAATCTATTGGTTTCATAATTGATAGTTGAAATCTTTTAAAATTAATAATACTTCTGGGGATAATTCATAATTTGCACTCTCAAAAAATGCATCTCCCACAATGTTAATGAATCCACCTTCCATAAATCTTAGCAGTAAACTTAAAAATATCTGCGTATCTCTGGAAGTATTATCAATTTTTGCGATTTCCAACTTTGATGAATTATAAAATATTCTAAATATCTCTAATCTTGTGGTATTTTCAGCTAGTTTATGACTTATGCCACAAAACGACAAGAAGCTTTGCAAAAAAGTAGCTTCCGATAAATTAAATATGTTGATATTGAGTCCTTCATCAGCTTCCAGATCTCCAAGATCATCTGCTAGTCTTAGGAATCCTTCCAATATTCTAATTAGGCGTTCATGCTTATCAATCATTTCTGCCAGTGGAGTTCTTACAATTCCTTCTTGCAATAGAACGATATAAATTGAGAATACCACCATTCTTAAACCAATACTGGTTATCTTGTAACTGATGATCAAACCAGAGTTTTCACTGATAATTTTGTTATCTGTATTTAGGAAATATTTCAAGGCCATTTCCCTAAGAAGGAACTGAGGCCTAGAAATGTCCTGGAAGGCCATTTCTCTTATTAATTCAGAATATTCTTGGGGGAATTGAGTTAACTGCTGGTTCACTAATTTTGTCAGCGGTAATGGCGTGCCACCTGCCAAACCCGTAATTACATTTAGGTAATGATCGGGCTTATCTGAGTTATCAACTAGTTCATCAAGTAGATAGGCTAAAGACGTAATCTTCATCAGTGGCAACAGCTTGCCCAACTCTGCATACCCGCTAACTATTAGGCCCGTATATATGAATGTCTTAAGTACTATTGGATTAAAATCTTTATTCTCAACATCTACCCCAAACTGCTGCGCTTCTAACTCTAGAAATTTCTTCACTTCCTGGATAATCTCTGGTTTATGCTGAAAATCAGACAGATCATGGTACGCCCCAAACAAAGGAGACTGCTTCAATAAGTCTAATAGTTGGGTGAATTTGTCCATTTAATATGTTTTAAATTAAGCGTATAGTTAAGTATGAGTTTTAGTAACTGCTTAGAAATTTGAATCGAGGCTGCCTGGCACCGTTGACTTCAATTTCTTCCATAAACATCGTCAAGGGCCTCACCCACATCTTGCTTTCTGCATTTTCATACAAACACACATAAACGACCAGCTGCTCTAAAGTTTCGCTATGCTTGGCTACAGTCAATGCTAAATATTTATTACCTTTGTAGTGCTGATAAATTCCTGGGCGAAATTCCATGATTTGTGTGAAAATAAAATTAATTAAAAATAGTTTTAATTTATTCGTATTTTTTATTCTTACCTGTAGCGCGATATTCTTGGTGGTTTTTATCCCACAACTCTTTTCTGCCAATTGGGTACTTCTCAATAAGCTTAGGCAATTTCTGGTCGAAAGCTGCCTCTAGGTCTATTCCTGACTGACTGGCTAGTCTGAATAGATAAAAGATCACATCGACAAATTCAAACCCAATCTCTGTTTGCTGATCCTTATCAAGTTTCCAGAATTTATTTTTCCATTGATAATGTTCAGCTAGCTCTCCTAGCTCGATGAAAATAGAGGTCAGTAATTGGTTCGGATCTTCGTTCTTCCAGCCCCTCTCACTGCCAAAGTTATCGATAATCTTCGTAATCTCAGCTAAGGACTTTGCCATAATTAAAATTCCTAGGTAGCAATTAATTTATGTTCTTGCAGTATTTTTAATAATTGTTCATGTACCAAACCATTGCTAGCAAGAAACCCCTTGGTGGGCTTATTGTAATCTTGCGTGTTACCCTCTAAATCTGAGGTCTTTCCGCCTGCTTGTTCAACTATAAGTTTAATGGCGGCCACGTCCCAAGGATTGGATTTTGCAAATATTGCTGCACTAAAATGACCTGAAGCTACCATTTTGGCTCCGAAAATGAATGAGGTACAAGAAAAACAGTACCCGCCTTGAGCTTTAATAGATTTCAATACCTCCACTTTAGGGCCGATGGCCTCTACAGAGACTATTTTTTGATTAAGATTGGCAATTTGATTCACATGCGTAACTTGTCCATTAAGCTTAGTAGTGCCATCTATAGTTGCCTGGTATAGTAATTTCTGAAAAGGGTCTAAGACAATTGCCACAACTGGCTTGCCATCTCTCACTAAAGCTAAACTAAAAGTAGAAATATTCAGCCCATGCGAGAAGGCTAGGGTGCCGTCAATGGGATCACATACCCACACATACTCTGTATTTATCTCCTGAGTGCTGGATTCTTCACCTAAAACCGCATGCCCCGGAAATTTAAGTGCCACCTGCTCAAGTACCATTTGATTAATCGCGCTGTCAGTTTCAGTTAACGGGGTATTATCTGATTTCCACTCTGGGGTAATCTCCAAAGAGAAGCCAGCACGCATCATCTTCCCTGCGTGGGAGGCAACTTCAAGTGCAAATTTTAAGTACTTTTCATACATGAAAATAATAGTGACAGGTATTATTTCGATTTTACCTTACAATTTATTTATATGTAACTTTTTAGCTACCGAATAATGCCCAAGTATAGTTTCCGCAACGATTATAGTGAGGGTGCCCACTCTAATCTTTTAGAAACACTGGTTAGAACAAATAGCTTGCAAGTCGGAGTCAACTGTGGTGCAATATCTATTAATTCTGCTACGCCATAGTTAAGGGCTAAGGAGGTTTGTCTGTAATAGACTTTTATCGCTTCAGATAAGCCTCCGAAAGCAGGCTTTTTATTGCCTTTATTATTTAAGCCAGTTTCATAATCAAGCTCTGCACGACTTGGATCTCATCTTCCGTTAGAGCACCAAAATGCGATTGTGTAGACAAAGTATAAAAATTTTCTGCGGGGGCCAACTGTCTGATCTGAATTCTTACTTCCTCAGTCACCAATTCATCTTTAGCATTGAGCACAAAGTGTGTATTAGCAGCCAATGACTTAGCCACTAATTTATAACTACTGATAAGCCGATAGTCATGCCAAGCATCAGCACTTCTCCAATTAACATAACTAAAATCTATATGCTTTAAGCCAATGCGTTTATTAATCCAAAAAAATGCGCGTACTAAAAAATTTACAGTTTTAATTTTAAAGTATAACCCCACTAAATAGTTCAGCCACTTTTTTTGCCGCTTGGTAAATGTAGGCCCAGCAATGATAATTGCATGGTCGATTTTTAATTCATCTGCAGAATATGATTGTAATAAATGCATAAGATAATTTGTCCCAAAAGATTTTGCCAAGCAGATAATCTGATCAGCATCCTCGAAAGCCGCTGCACAAAAATCAGAATAGATTCTAGAGCACTCGGCCAATTCAATTTTGGGGAGGTCAGACAAATTGGTACTTTCCCCTCTACCTAACATATCTAAGAAAATAATTTTGTGTACGCTTAATCCCTGAAATGTAGCCACATCTGTCATGTATACAGCGTCGCGCAAACCTTGAGGCAAAACTACAAGGGTAGTTTTATTGGCAGCGGCTGGGTTTATAATCTCTAAATAGCTTAAGGTAATTCCATTGCTTTTATGAAACTTTCTCACTGGTGAATTCATAGTGCTTAGATTATTACACAATCAAGGGTTCCCCACCACGGTAAAGGTAGATAGATAGATAAATAGATAGATTCATTCTCGCACCTTACATAATTCTCCTAAACTACAATGCTGCCCCGCCTTCCTTGAAGCGGGGCAGGTAGTTCTACCGTGAAATATTATCCTGGAAGCCATATCAGCCCATTCTACTTGGGGGAAAATATTCATCAGATCTGCCTCGATCTCTGCAACACCATGGCTATCTGTTAATCCCATCCTGTATGCGCATCTTTTTACATGCGTATCAACTACAAAACCTGATGTAATTGAAACCATTCTCCAAGAATAATATTTGCTGTCTTTCTGCCAACGCCTGACAGGCTCAAAAGATCATTCATATTGCTGGAAATAGTCCGAGAAAATTCATTAATTAGTATCTTCGCTGGTGCAATAATATTTCTTGATTTATTATTACGTAATGATATTGAATTTACACCCTCAGAAAGTTCATTTGCACTTGCAACCGCACAGTCATCTAACGTTTTATATTTTGCAAATAATACTTTCGTAGTTTCGTTTACACGAAGGTCTGTTCACTAAGCCGACAGAATTGTGGCAATTAGTAATTCTAGTGCGCTTGAATGATTAAGAGTAACTTTCACAGTGGGAAATTCCTTTTTTAATAGCAGCGATGTTTTTTGGCCCTGTCATTCACGTCCATAGTTTCCAAGATTTTCATAGTCCTCATAGAAGCTATTGGGGGACATGGACTCGAACCATGATACACGGCTTCAAAGGCCGTTGTCCTGCCATTAGACGATCCCCCAACTAGCAAGGCAAGTACATTATCTCAGAATCTTCTTGTGGAGACAATCATTTAAGGTAAAATAGGGCATGGAGTTAAATATTACGCATCTTTACCCGGATTTGATGAATCTATATGGGGACCTTGGCAATGTGGTCTGTCTACAAAAACGTGCCGAATGGCGCGGAATTAAAGTTACGGTCAATAATATTTCTATTGGTTCTCAATTGGAGGCTGGTCAGAACGATTTGTACTTCTTCGGGGGTGGTCAAGACGCTGATCAATTAAGAACCTACCCAGATTTACTTGCGCACAAACGTGCACAGCTATTGATTGATTTAGAAAGTGATGTACCTATGCTGGCAATTTGCGGAGGCTACCAGCTTTTGGGTAAATATTTCTTAGATAGTAATGGCAATCGGATTGAAGGGATTGGCTTACTAGACATGGAGACAGTTGCTCCCACTAGTGAAATGCGCCAAAGGGCAGTAGGTGATCTGGTCACCAGGTTAGAGGTCACTTCGGCACTTAAACAACACCCGTCAGGGTTGGGAACTCTAGTGGGATTTGAAAACCATAGCGGACGCACACGACTCAACCCTAGTGCCAAGATTCAGACCCTAGGGAAAGTCTTAGTAGGAGTTGGTGATAATTTTGACTGTGTTAGTGATGGAATCGTTTATAAACATGTGATCGGTAGCTACATGCATGGATCGCTTTTACCTAAAAATCCTCATTTAGCAGATTGGCTGATTACAAAGGCATTAACTACTAAATACAAAACTGCAGTGCATTTGAAGCCATTAGATGACACGGCTGAAATTGCTGCCCACAGATATATATTAACTAGACATGATTTAGATTAAAATGGAAGACGCATTTCTACGCAAGTTTAATTTTAAAAAGCAGCTAGGCCAAAACTTTCTGCGCAACACCGAAGCTATCCTGGGGATGATAGAGGCCTTGGAGCTAGATAGCAATGACATAATCCTGGAGATTGGTCCAGGCGCTGGGGCGCTGACTGAATTTATAGTTCCTAACGTCAAAAAACTAATCCTTCTAGAAATCGATCCTGCACTTGCTGAGCTTCTCAAAGAAAAGTTCGCCAGCTATAGCCACGTAGAAATCTTGACTGCTGATGTACTGCAAATTAATATTCGCGAGCTTATTCATACTCATAAAATCAATAAAATCATTGGAGCTCTGCCATACAATATTTCTAAGAGGATAATCGAGCTCTGCTGCGCAGATATAGAGATTGTACTAGAGGCAGCGGTATTTATGTTACAGAAGGAAGTAGCTTTTAATTACGCTGCCAAACCTAGAACCAATTTCCTCAATCAGTTTTTGACAATATTTACTGAGGTTGAACTAGGTTATACAGTAGAAAAATCCAAGTTTTTCCCAGTGCCCAAGGTTGATAGCGCTGCTATTAGGTTTACCAGCCTAGGACGAGACCATTTAGTGATAGAACCAGAGCTAATCCAAGGGTATATAGAATTTCTAAAACTTAGTTTTCAAAACCCTCGAAAAAAATTAATTAATAATTTTCGCAGACTATTTAAAAATAAAGATTGGGAGACGATTTTTAATTCTTTGAAGATATCAAAAGATACCCGAGCTGAAGCCCTTATACAGCAGGACTTCCTAAGTCTATTCAGTGAAACTAAAACTGTCAAAAATATTAAGAATTAATATTAACTATTATTAATATTTCTAGCTTACGTAAATTAAAAATCAATACCTTGCATGGTGAGATTAATACACCTGCATTTTTACCCGACGCCACATACGGGTCGATTAATTCAATCAGCTTCGCAGATGCCACTAGCGCAGGTGTCGACGAGATAGTAACTACCACACTTCACTTGGAATTAGGACTAGGTTCTGACTATATCCAAAAATTTGGTGGTTTGCATAAGTTCTTCAATTGGAATAGGCCAATACTAACTGACAGTGGGGGGTTCCAGGTCTTCTCACTTATCCATCGTCGCTCAAGCAAGCATAATTATTTAACTAACCATGGTGCTTATTTCAAGGACCATAAAACTGGTACTGTGCACGAGTTAACCCCTGAAAGCTCGCAAATTATTCAGCATAAATTAGATTCTGATATCCGCACAGTACTTGATGAACCTTTAGCCTTAGACGCAAGTCATGAGGCTAATTCGACCTCAGTGGCTAGGACTAGTGCCTGGGCTAAACGCTCCAAGATGCAATTTTTGGAGTTGGAAAAGCTAGACTCTAACAAATTTGCTGAGTTTAATGCACTGGATCCCCAGCTTGGCAGCAGGCCATTACTGACAGGGGTAGTACAGGGGGCAGGAGACAAGAAATTGCGCATGCAAAGTGCCTATGAACTAGCAGAGATTGGCTTTGACAGCTACAATTTTGGTGGTTTGCCGTTGAGACCAGATGGAAGTTTAGATTTGGAACTGTCGGAGTACCTTGTGGGTTTGTTACCTAAAAATAAGCTGCGCTATGCAATGGGAATTGGCACTCCTGATGATATTTTCGCTCTAGCCCACATGGGATGGGACCTTTTCGACTGTGTGCTGCCGACTCGCAATGCCAGACATGGTTACCTCTATGTGCCTTTAGGTGAAGGTGATGTAGATTACAAGCACTACTCTGTATTGCATATCAAAGCAGAGCGTTACAAATTTAGCAACGAACCAATTAGCTCGCTGAAACATCCCAGTCTAGAAAACGTTTCGCGAGCCTATTTGCGACATTTGCTAAGAATCAAGGAACCTGCGGGAATGCGTTTGGCCACTATAAACAATCTAAACTTTTATTCAAAGCTTTTAGCAGATTTACGAGCCGAAAATAACTAGTTTCCGTATATAGTTTCGTCAAAGATTGTATAATACCCTATGCGATTTCAACTAAAGTCTCCATACCAACCAGCCGGCGACCAGCCTAGAGCCATATCTATGTTGACCAAACGCGCACTGGCTGGTGCCAAGCACCAAACACTTTTAGGCGTGACAGGCTCAGGCAAAACCTATTCTATGGCGCACGTGATTCAAAACTTACAGAGACCAACCTTAGTATTGGCACACAATAAAACCCTAGCAGCACAGCTGTTTGCCGAGTTTAAAGAATTTTTCCCGGAAAATGCGGTGAGCTATTTCATTTCTTATTATGACTATTATCAGCCAGAGGCATACTTACCTAGCCGTGATCTGTTTATAGATAAGGAGACTGAGATCAATGAAGACATCGAGCGCTATCGCAACGCCGCTACACAAGCAGCCTTGAGCCGTAAGGACGTGATCATTGTTGCCTCGGTCTCATGCATTTATGGTTTGGGCAATCCAGATGACTATTCTGCTTTAGCTAGAACTGTAAAGGTTGGTGATAATTACCCGCGCAGCAAGCTTTTGATTCATTTGACTGATATGCAGTATTATCGCAGTGAGTACGATTTCTACCCAGGACTATATCGAGTTCGCGGTGATACTATCGATATCAATCTAGTCGCAGAAGAGCGTGCCCTAAGAATTGACTACTTTGGGGATGAGGTAGAAAGTATTAAGTTGATCAATTCCATCAGCGGAGAGGTAATAGAGAAACCAAATGAATTTACTATCTTTCCTGCCAAGCAGTACGTCACTCCATACGATAGGGTCAAGTCTGTAATTCCCAAGATTCGAGAGGATCTAGACAAAGAAAAAGCCGAGCTTTTGCGACGCGGCAAATTACTGGAGGCTACCAGACTTGAGCAGCGTGTTAATTATGACTTGGAGCTAATGCAAGAGGTGGGTTATTGCACAGGTATTGAAAATTATTCCCGTTATTTGGATGGCCGTGTTCCAGGTACACCGCCTTCCACGCTTATCGACTATCTAGGAGAAGATTGGCTATTGATAGTGGACGAATCACATATTACTATGCCCCAAGTTAGAGGAATGTACAATGGTGACCGCGCTCGCAAGGAGATCCTAGTAGAATATGGCTTTAGGCTTAAATCAGCTTTGGATAATCGCCCACTTAAGTTTGCAGAGTTTACTGGCAAAATAAATCAAGCTATATATATAACTGCTACTCCTACTGAATATGAGCTTGATTTAGCCAAAGCTGAATACAATAAGCTGGCAGACGCCAAGCCGGAGTTTAAGAACCAGCCCGCAATTGCCGAACAGATTATTAGACCTACCGGTCTACTAGATCCACTTATTTACCTGCGACCCTCAACCAGTAAAAGTTTGGTCAAATTGGAGCAGTCTCTTTTGGACAATAATCTGACTACAGAACTAGCAGAGCTACAAAAACACACCGTGGTAGACCAAATTGAGGATCTACTTACTGAGATTAAAGTTACAATTGCCAAGCAGCAGAGAGTAATTGTCACTACTCTCACCAAGCGTATGGCAGAGGAGTTGACCAATTATATGAAAGACCTTGGAATAAAGGTGCAATACATTCACTCTGATATTGATGCCATAGAGCGCGTTAATATCCTCAGAGACCTTAGACTAGGAATATTCGACGTGATAGTAGGCATCAATTTACTCCGCGAAGGTCTGGATTTGCCAGAAGTATCTTTGGTGACGATTTTAGACTCAGATAAAGAAGGATTCCTACGTTCCAACACGAGTTTTGTGCAGACCATTGGCAGAGCTGCAAGGCACTCTGAAGGCAGAGTTATCATGTACGCAGATAAAGTCACTGGATCAATGCTCAGCGCTATCTCAGAGACTAAGAGAAGAAGGCAGATTCAAGAGAAATACAACCTTGAACATGACATTACGCCCACTACTATTATTAGCAGCATCAAAACTCAGCTAGAGCGTCAGGAGAAGGCAGAAGAAGCTGATGTAGAAGTCAAAAACGCTGGTGAAACTAAGCTTATGGCGATGATCAATAGTTATCCTTCCCTAAAACCTAAAGCCCGTAAAGAGCTCAAGGACAAATTGAGAGTACAGATGGAAATATTTGCTGATTCCTTGGAATTCGAGAAAGCTGCAAAATTGCGCGACGCGCTGGAGACCCTAAAATAAAAACGGAATCTTACTAGTCTATAAACACATCTCTAGTAATTGTAAATATATCTAAAGCGCCATTGTGTGGGGGTTTACAGCTTCTTGTTGCTCCGCCTGGGCATGCGTTTTTAATAAAGAAGCACCCAGGGCTCCAGTGAACAGGAATGCCACTATAGGCAGCCATAAAGCAGTGTGGCCCATGATGGCGTCATAAACCAAGTAAATAGTGACCAACACTAGAAACGCATACCAGACAAAGCTGCGCAGGTAGACCTCAGCTCCGCTTTTATATAATTTTAAGTTATTTAGAAATAAAACGATTTTTACTAGGAGCATTTGCTTGTACTGCCTATACTGCAAATTAGAGAGAATAAACTGCACTGAGTAACTAGCCAGCAAAACAAAATAGAGTACTATATTGGAATACGTGGAGACTATAGATAAATCCCTGCCAAACACCAATGGGGTGACACTAATAGTTGAATTTGGAAAATCTGCCACCCCCCAATCAATGTTCAATGTGTGAAAAATCAAATACAAGCCGAATACCTTAGCAAGTATTACAATGCTTAAAGGCAAAAGTGAGTAGTCAATTATTCGCAGAAATCTTTCATGAAACATACTCAATTGTAAGCTGCTATTTAGAGCTTAGCAACTTGTTTGGCTAATTTTGCTTTAAGCCTGTTGGCCTTGTTTTTAGAAAGGATGTTGACCGATTTCTTTGCGGCCTTATCGATTGCTTTGTAAGCAGCACTTAGTTTAACCTCGACATCTTTTTTCCCAGACTTTTTATCTGAGGTAACAGCCGCCTTAGTGACTGCTCTCTTTGCTGACTTATAACTCTCTTTTAACTTGCCGTTCATACTGGCTTTGCGAGCACTACTGCGCACTGCTTTTTTTGCTGAAGACGTGTTTGCCATTTATACAAAACAAACTAATAATTTAAGTTCCAAATATGCTAATGGTAAAATGAACATATTTCAGGATTAATTTTACACTAGATTTTCACTTAATGCCAGCAGCAACGGATTTTAGCCCAGATCAACAGTACCACGCCCAAACAATTTCTGCTGTTAATTCTCTAGAATTAGAAGCACAAATTCAAAGTATACAAACAGAGCTAATTGCAGAACACCAACATACCTTAGACCCAGAACTTTGGAATAACCAGGAAAGAGCCAAAACAGTCAATAGCAAGATTTCACAGTTAAAAAAAGCTCTAGAACAGTCTAACAGACTGTTGCAGCTGGCTGCTGATCTAGATTTCTTGGCTAGCGAAATCAAAAATGGAGAATCCGCCTATGTGAATGATTACCAACAGATACTGCTGACCTTAACAGCCGAGGTTGAAGAATATAAACTAAAGCGATTTCTAAGTGGCAAACTAGATAAATTCAATGCAGTAATTAGTATCTTTGCTGGCCAGGGTGGCACTGAAGCACATGATTGGACAGAAATTCTGCTAAGAATGTATTTACGTTACTTTGAAAAGCAAGGCTGGACTAGCGAGATCATAGAAAAAACTCCAGGCACCGAGGCTGGAATTAGTTCAGTAAGTGTAAGAGTTGCAGGCGATTATGCCTATGGCTACCTCAAAGTGGAACATGGGACTCACAGACTTGTGAGGATTTCCCCCTTCAATGCCCAGGGGCTAAGGCAGACATCATTTGCAGGAGTAGAAGTTGTACCTGTGGTTAGTGGCGACGCCAACGTTGAAATTAAACCTGAAGACATAGATTTTTCTGCAGTGCGCTCAGGCGGTGCTGGTGGTCAAAACGTCAACAAAGTTGCTACCTCAGTTCGAATAAGACATATACCGACAGGAATCTTGGTCTCTTCGTCCAATGAACGCAGCCAATTACAAAACAAAGAGCTAGCCATGGAACTGCTTAGAGGTAAATTAGCATTACTAGAAGAGGAAAAACGTCAAAACTTAATTTCCAATGAAGGCGGCAAGTCCTTCAGCGCTTCTTGGGGGAGTCAGATTAGGAATTACGTTTTACATCCTTACAAGTTGGTCAAAGACCTACGTACCAAAGTGGAAACTGACCAAGTAGAAGATGTGCTGGACGGGAAATTGCAGGAATTCATTAATGCAGGCGTGAAATACCTTGCGAAACTTGCTAGCAATGGTTAGTCTTAGGTAGACTATAATGATGATTCAATTTTTGAATGTCACTAAAATTTATCCCTCTTCTCCAAAAGCTATTTTAGCTTTGGATGATGTTTCTTTTGAGATAAATCAAGGTGAGTTTGTATTTTTAGTCGGTCCCTCCGGCTCAGGCAAAACTACTATTTTGAGACAGATTATTCGTGAAGAGTTACCCAGTGCAGGCAAGATCTTTTTTGAGGACGAAGACATTAGTCGACTGAGGCGTTCCGGAGTATATAAACTGCGACGTAAAATCGGAATCGTGTTCCAAGATTATAAATTGCTTGAACACAAAAATGCATACGAGAACGTGGCCTTCGCTATGGAAGCAGCTGGACAGAGTAACAAAGAGATTAAAGAAACAGTGCCTTATGTACTAGACATTGTTAACCTTTCACATCGTGCCAATGCCTTCCCCACACAGTTATCAGGTGGGGAGAAGCAAAAAGTGGCAATTGCGCGTGCAATCGCTAATAACCCCAAATTATTGATTGCAGATGAACCAACTGGTAATCTTGACCCAGAGTCAGCTTGGGATATTGTGCAAATTTTAGCCAAGATCAATAAGTGGGGCACTACCATTGTAATGTCTACTCACGGGACAGATATTGTCAATTCTTTGCAAAAAAGAGTACTTAAGCTGGCAGACGGCAAATTACTGCGAGACGATAAAAAAGGCGTTTATGAGGAGCTAGACGAATACTCAATGAAAATTTTGATGCAAGAAGAAAAAAAGCAAACTTCTAAAGACAAATCTCAAAAGGCCCCGGTAAAGTCAGATGCATCTGAAAAACCTAGTGAGGAAACATTTTCAATCCCAGAGGTACCAGGAACTTTAGATACTCCTGATTTGCCTTCCGTAAACAGCATAGCCACCAATGAAATTATCATTCTAGGTGCCCCTAAGCCACTTGGGGAAGCAACTATTGATCTAAGCCTAGAGGTTGTAAGTGCCTCGGAGTCACAAGCCGAAGCAGTTGTCGAGGTTCTTGCTAAAGCAGATACTGTAAATTTGCAGGTCTTGAAGCTTACCAATAAACTTACGGATAAGCTTGCAGAACTAGGTTACTTGGATGTAGAAGATATCTTAAAAGCTGGCGTTGGCACAGTGAACGAAAAGCTTAACAAAACCGAAATCCGGCAACTAGCCAAAGCAATCAAACGTTACCTAACTACTGAATAAATTATAATTTTAATATCTGCCGATGGAAAAAATTGTTAGTGCTTTTCGTACATCATTAAAACAGGTAAGACGCTCAGGTTGGTTAGCATGGGCCTCTACAGCCGTGATGGCTCTAGCAGTATTAGTCTCTACTATTTTTGGATTTTTGGCATATACTGCTGAATTATTCCTTACCAGTGTAGAAAGAGAACCGCAAATTTACGTGGTGCTTGAAATAGGTACCCCGGAATCTGAAATCAATTCCCTAAAGAACAAAGTAGAGGAATTCAATGGAGTGGAGTATGCAGAATATACAAGTGAAGATAAAGCCCGAGAAGATTTTGCCCGTAGCCAAAGACAAGTAAATGAGCTAGCAGCGCGCGCTGTAGAGGAGCGTCAGCTTCCAGCAACACTGGCTGTGAGGCTTACTAGACTTGACTTCGCCAATACTGTCAATGACGAGCTAGACAAGGCTAAGGCGGAAAATCCTGCGATCAAGCAGATTATCTTCACTAGGGAAATTGCTGAGAATATTCGTGAGGTATTTAGTTGGCTGAGGCTAGGTGGTGGGCTGATTATAGGAATGTTGCTGATTGTAATCGTCCTATTTACATTACTAACTGTTGAATTCCGAATGCATAGTAGGGCAGAAGAGATCGAGATTATGCAACTGGTGGGAGGCAGTCTAGGATATATTCGCTTGCCATTTATTATTGAAGGCGCAATTTATGGCTTTTTGGGAGCCTTATTTTCCAATCTAATCGTAGGAGGAATTGCCATATTTATTTTCCAGCAGTGGAGTAGTGGCAAGTTAAATTTTTCTAAAGGGTTTGTAAGTAATTTGGATTGGCCGACGATTACGGTCTCGCGTTTGGCACTGGGATTTGCTGTGGTATTAGCCTTGGGGATCGCTGTAGGAGTTATTAATAGTTATGTGGCAATAAGGCGCTATATTAAGTAGATATAGCAATTAGCTCAAAATCTAGTAGTAGTAAACTTTCTCTGCTAGTATATATTAATGCCAAAAAGTATTTCAATAAAAGCGAAAATCCTGCTAGTGTTAACAGTGCTAATCCTGCTATTTTCCTCATATCCTGGAGCGATTAACGCAGGCCCTGCCGAAGATTTAGCAGCGGTACAGAAACAATTACAGGACCTCAAGAAACGTAAGGAAGACATCAATAATGCCATTAAAAGTGAGAAAAACAGAGAAGGGCAGTACACAAACGAAATCAGTGGAGTAGCCAGAGAAAGGGACTTGTTAGAAGAAGAGATTAAAGAGAAGGAATTGGTTATTAAAGAATTAAATCTGCAAATCGAGATACTCACTAGCAATATTGCCAGTACTGAGAAAGTGATCGAGAAAACCAAGTCTGAAATTAAGGGACTAGAGGATGAGGCAGATGTACAGTTGACTAAGATGTACTTGGATCAGAAGACCTATAACAACAGCATTAGCTTGATCTTTACGGAGCCAACTACTGACTTCGTAAAACAAAATGTATATCAACGCTCAATTCAAGATGATACTAATTCTGCTTTAACGCAGTTGGAAACTGAGAATAACAAGCTAAAGACAGATAAGACCAGACTAGAAGGAGATAAAGAGAAAGTAAACCTGGATAAAAGCTCGCTTGATAAAGAACGCGTAGAGCTAGATAAAAAGAAGACAGACCTACAGGGAAAACTAAACCGGCTTAGCAACTTGCGCAGTGAATCACAGAAGTCAATTGAGTCTAATAAAAAAGCCCAAGCATCTTTAAGTGATCAGGAATCAAAACTTTTAGCCGACCAAGAACTACTGCAACAAAGGCTGTTTAACCAGATTAGTTCAGTAAATAATGGCACTTTTGTACGCAAAGGTACAATAATTGGTCAACAAGGTCTGACTGGACTAACAACTGGTTACCACTTACACTTCGGAGTGCAGCTGAACGGTAGCTATCAAAATCCTTGTGGCTATCTACCCGCTGGTAAATTTAGTTTCTGTGCTGGAAATGGTTCATTATCTTGGCCATTACAAGGCTCATTCGCATTTACTAGTGGTTACGGGGCACGTAATCTTGGACAGGGTACCTCTTCGTTTCATGCTGCCATAGACATTGCTCATCCTACTAATAATGCGCCGGTTTATGCAGCACATGATGGTTATTATGTTAGGGGCTTTTCGGCTTGTAGCTCAACCAACTCGTTATGCAAATCTGGTGGAGCCAACTATGTAATACTTTGCGAAAACAAAGCCAATTGCAATCAGGGCCTGAAATCACTATATTGGCATTTAAAGTAAGTTTGTAAGAGTTAATTTTCTCCTGCATTATTATTAGTTAAGCTTTTCTAGTTACACTAGAAAGCAAATGAACCCCTTACAACAGAATCTAATAATTAGTGCAGTCTTACCAAATCCAGCTGGAACTGATAGTAAAGCTGAGTGGCTAGAGGTTTTCAACAATAGCTCAGCTGCTTTGAATCTTGCTGAGTTTCAGATGAAAACCAACTCTGGCAATTATCAAGCATTGAGCAGTGAAGCAAGAATTATTCCCCGTCATAGTTTTTACTATTTACTAGCCAACCTAGAAAGCCGGCCTCCAAATGTTTCAATGGAGCAGTCTACAAAGCTCAACTTCAG
Source organism: uncultured Candidatus Saccharibacteria bacterium (assembly GCA_964640685.1). Classification (GTDB taxonomy): domain Bacteria; phylum Patescibacteriota; class Dojkabacteria; order CALFHW01; family CALFHW01; genus CAZXFQ01. The sequence goes on along the minus strand of CAZXFQ010000005.1, from coordinate 6,754 downwards.
CCTGCTAAACAGTCCCGCCAGTATTTTCCTGAAAGCAGCAAATGCTCCTGAGCCAATTCAAGAGTTCAAATATAAAAACACTGCAGACGACTTGGTAACTCGACTCATAAATACTTGCCAGTCAGTTGAAAATGTCGCAATCAATAATTTTCAATTCAATAACCTTACTGCACTCATTTGTCCAGATTCATTCCCCCTGCCAGGAATTTTCAAACAGTCAGAGGCAGCAGTCGCTGTATCAATATCTACAAAGACCCCTCAATTGAATCAGGATAGAGCAGCACAGGAATTTTATCGACGTTTAAACCAAGACTATCTTACTCCACATCATTATTTAGATAGAGTAAATTACAAACAAGCGGAAACGCGGATGGAACTTCAGATCGATGGAAACGAAAGCAGTATGATTAATTTCATGCAGTCACAAACTAGCATGACTACTTTGAATTCAGGGGTAATGAGCTGGGGGCAGATCAGCTACCTTGCTTGCACTTGTGTGTTAGCGATTCTTTTAGTTACTGAGATAAAGCGTACTTACTACCCAGTGCTTCTAAAGCTTCTAAAGAAAGTGCCTGTTCCAGGCCGAAAACACCGATTGAATCTCGAGTAAGTTCGTATAAAAATGCAGGATAGTCCAGAGAATCACCAATATCTTGAGCCAATTGTCTAATGTATGTGCCCTTTGAACAATGCACGGCAAATTCAAGACTGCTAAATTGACCAACCACTTCGGCACCCATTACCTCTAGTTTAGTAACGGCAGCAGTTGAGAGGAGCTCGAGCTTATTGATCTTTACATGCTTTTTAGGCAGCTTAATGACATGCTCAAGTGAGCTAGTGCCGTTATACTTGAAAACCTTAGCAAATGTGAGCCTCAGTTCGTCATTTGCCAAATATTCAATCGTCTGTGCAAACCTAGCCAACACTCTTAGTTTCTCGCCGTTAAGCTTGACTGAACTAAATAAGGGAACTGACTGTTCATAGCTGGGACTGAACTGCTTCAATAAGGCCACATTCATTGCAGCACTGCTGGGAAGCTTAGCTAAATCCACTTGTGATTGCAAAATAATGTCACCCTCGGGATCTTGAGTAGTGGTCTGTATTCCTAAAATTACGTTGGCTAAATACGACTTGTCTTGAGCGATGAGAGCCTCGGTGTACTGAGTGTATTTCCCTACCAAAATTATTAACAAGCCCTCAGCAAAGGGATCTAGCGCGCCTGCATGTCCAACTCGCTTAGTATGCAGAGCTCTGCGTGCTACATCTACTACATCATGCGAAGTGATGCCCCTAGGTTTATTAATTAAAAATACACCTGTTGGACGTTTATAGGTGTCGTATACTAGAGTATTGATACTATTCGGATCTATCTGAGGAATTAACATAATATCGCAGATTGTGCAGTAAAATTAAAATACAATGCTAGCAAAGCTTAAACAACACGACTGGCTGATTACCATTATACTAGCAATTCTGACTTTATTGTCTTTATTGTTAATCTTCGCTACTACATATAGTGCTGATAATCCTCAAGAAGGCCAAGGAGCTGTGCTCAGACAAATTGTATTTTTTGTGGTAGGTTTCTCAGTGTATTTTATGCTTTCACTGATAGATATCCATTGGCTGAAGCAGCGCACTGTGATCCTATTGGTTCTGGCCTTTACCATCATTACACTCATCTACGTGTTGGTCTTTGCAGAGGCCAGGGCCAATACACTACGTTGGATTATTCTAGGGCCATTCAGCTTTCAGCCAGCAGAATTTGCCAAGATTGGAGTTGTATTAATTACGGCCTTTATACTTAGCTGGAAAAACGATGCGCTAAAAATGGAGCAATCAAAGCAAATTCAGCTAAAGAAGTATATCCTCAGCATTTTATTAGTTGTAGTAACAGCATTATTAGTCTTTGCGCAAAAATCCTTAGGAAACAGTTTAATTTTGATCATAATCTGGGCGAGCGTGATATTTTGTTATGTGCCAATGTCGTTGAGAACAACTATCTCACTTGGGTTAGGCGCTCTGATACTACTGGCTTACTACCGTGTGGGTATCTTTGCAGACATTGCTAATTATAGTTTTTTAGGCGATCTTGCATGGAAGGCATTCATATTTGTCGCCATAGCTATAATATTCTTTTTATTAATCAGACTGTTTAATTATTCCAAGCTACTTTTGATTGGCATATTTCTTGTATGCCTTGGCTTTGCGCCTGCTACCGAGTTTATTTATAATAACGTGCTGGCTGGGTACCAGAGACAAAGAATCGAAACCTTTGTTAGTGCTGGAGATTCGGCAGAGAACCAGTCGTTCCAGGTGCGTCAATCAATCATCGCAGTGGGCTCGGGACAAATATTCGGACGCGGATTTCTGCAAGGTAGACAAAGCACTCTACAAGTACTGCCGTTTGCTCACACTGACTTTATTTTCGCCGCCCTTGCGGAACAATTCGGCTTTGTTGGTATAATAATCTTGTTCATGTTATATGGAGGCTTAATTTGGCGCATTTTAGCTGTTGCATTCGCAAGCAATGATCAATTTGCAAAATTAGTGTGTTTTGGGTGCGCCAGCATTATTATTATTAATTCATTTATTAATGTTGGTATGAATATTGGAATTTTGCCTGTAACAGGTGTACCATTGCCCTTATTAAGCCATGGCGGCAGCTCAGTAATTGTAATTATGCTAGCCTTAGGGTTGGTGCAATCTATGCGCAGTAGCCTAAAAGCCACTAATAATGCAGAGAAATTTGAATTTATTAGCGGAATAAGAGATAATTAGACCTTATGGGGCTTGGAAAATAGCTAATTTCTAGTATAATGGACTCATGGCAAAAAAGACTGAAGCTACTGAAGTAGCAGAGACACAAACAGAGCAAGAGACTAATGTAGCAGAAACTGCTACTAACGCAACAGTTTCAACCAAAACTAACGACGTTAGCGAAGTTACCAAAACTATGAAGACTGCAAAAACTAAAGTAGACATTAAGGCAGATAGCAAGGCAACTGCTAAAACAACTAGCAAAATGACTACTGAAAGAACTGATAAGATTGCAACTAAGTTGGCAATATTGGAGATCAACAATATGCAATATATCGTAGCTGAAGGTGAAACTATTACTTGTAGAATCGATCTAGACCCAACTGCAACCCCAGAAGTAAACTTGCTGGGACTGGTTTTTGGCAGCGAGTTTACATACGGAACACCATATCTAACAAATAAGGTGGACTTTAAGCTAGGCGAAATTGTTAAAGGAGATAAAGTTACTACTGCTAAGTTCAAAGCGAAATCTAGATACCGACGTAAAGTTGGATTTAGACCTCACTATATTGAATTCACCTTAAATTCGATCAAATAAAGCACAATGGCACATACAAAGTCACAAGGAGCTGCAAATAGAGTAGTACACGTTATCGGCAAAAGATTGGGCGTAAAGAAATTTGCAGGTGAAGTAGTTAGACCAGGAAATATTATTGTTAGACAGCGTGGTACAAGATTTCATCCTGGTCTGAACACTGATATGGGTCGTGATTTCACTATCTTCTCTAAAATTGATGGACAGGTTAAGTTTCGCAATTTGACCGGGCACAAGCAAGGCAAGAAAGCTATTGACATTATTCCCTCAGCTATTAGCAACTAATCAGTAGTGAATATCCAGCAGTTTTTTCAAAACTCAGAGCTTAAGCTCTTAGTTGGTTTAGGCAATCCAGGCAGGGAGTATCTTAACAACCGTCACAACGCTGGTTTTTTATTTCTCAGCTACCTGGATGAATTATTAGGTATTCAGGGATTGCAGTCACAAACTAACAACGAAGCTAGGTTAATTACAAAGAAGTATACTGCAAAAAAGCTGATAACATCCACACCCATGAGTTACATGAATGATTCTGGACCTGCTATAGCGCCCTTATTGCAGTTCTACAAGCTGGGGGCAGAATCATTAGCAGTTGCCTATGATGATCTAGATATCAGCCTTGGAAGTTACAAGCTAAGCTGGGGCAAATCACCACGCAGTCACAACGGGATCAACTCATTAATAGAAACTATTGGGACAGAGGCTTTTTGGCATATTAGAATTGGAGTGGGGAAGCCCAATCAAACAGAAAAGACCGTTGTTAACTCTAAGACTGGAATTGTGGCTGAAGCTGACACTCCAATTGGCACGCTGGCAAGCGCAGCAGATTATTTGCACGGTCATAGGTATTTACTCAGTGACTTCTTGCCTATGGAGTTAGAAATCTTAAAGACTGTCTTTGTTGAGCTCTGCAAAGAACTTGGAATAGACAAATAGTTCCCAAATACGGACATATCACAACAGCTTAAGAGCTGACTAGGATCAGTTTATCTATTGTCAATCTGTAGCAATACCTCCCCGGCTTCTTTGTCCACTACAACACGTACAGGGACCTTTTTTGTAAGAGTGAATCTAAAGCTAGAAACACTAGCTTTATTTTCCGCAAGTAAACGTGTGATCCCGACTACATTTGTAAATGCACGAGTAAAGCTTTTTTCCTCACCAATAACACTATCCTTGCTAACATTCTTGAAAGAAAAAATGACATCATTGCCTTCATAGCTGATACTAATAGCCGGATCAATCATCCCAGAATTTGCTTTGACCTCAAATAACTGGTAGTTGAACTCCGTCACCGTCTCGAAATATTTAACTTTATTCAGTATCAAAGTTGATTGAGCTGTTGTAGCTGAAGCGGCGCGATCTGTATTGGCATATTCCGCCAAGCTGACTAAAGATTGACTGCCGGAGAGTGGATTAGCCGCCGGATTAGTCTGAGGTACGGTTGCAGGCGGGGTATTTGGCGGTGTGCTTACAGCTGGTGTAGTTGGATCAACATCTGTATCTTCGACAACTTGACCTACAACCGGCAATGAATCTGGCTTTTTCGGGGTACCAATTTGGTTGTTTGAATTATTTGCTGGCAATCTGTTTTGGCCATTCAGAAATTGTGTCAGAAAAAGTGCTGAACCTATACCAATCAAGACTACAACTGCAATCCAAATTGCAATTCTGATAACCGCAGAGCGATCTGGGGTTTTGTGTTCGTCTTCGTGATCTAGCTTTGACTTTGTGAGTTTTTTGGCTCCTGAGAGCACCTCAGTACGTCTCTGAGTTAAAGTAGTTTTGGGTAGTTCCTCCATAGTACAGGCAGTAAATCTAAATTAACTAGTATAGTATACTATTAATTATGCAATTGGCAACGACTACAGCACAAGAGATTGAAGGCAAAATATCTGTAAAAAAGTCTCGAAGAAACCGCTATTTGAGGCTCAGCATCAGCCCTGTAGGGGAGATCAGACTAACTGCGCCCTTATTTGCCTCAGATGTTGCTATTCAACATTTTCTGGCAAGTCAACAGGACTGGATTCGCAAAGTATTAGAAAAATTACCTAGCAAAGCTAATTTACAGTTTTACAGCGGAGAGACATTCACGATACTAGATTCTGTTTGGGAAGTAGTGCGTCTAAACTCAGCTGATTCACAGCTAAAGTTGCACTTGGACAGGCAAGCCCATAAAGTCTACGTTTTTGCACACGTAAATACTGAAAGAGAAGAGTTGGGAAAGCTTCTGAGGAAAAGGCTCATCGCCCTGGCAAGGGATAGAATTACGCAAGATGTTAATGATTTGGGCCTTGCACACGACTTTAGTTTTCAAGGTATCAGTATTCGTGAGCAGAAAAGTCGCTGGGGCAGCTGCTCTAGCTCTGGAAGTTTGAACTTTAATTGGAAAATTCTTTTAGCGCCTCTGGCAGTTTATAAGTATGTAATAGTGCATGAACTTTCACACCTCAAGGAACATAATCATTCTGCGAAATTCTGGCAACTAGTAGAAAGCTTGCAAGCTGATTACCGCCAACATAGAATTTGGCTAAAGCGCAACGCGCATCTTTTAGAAATAATCTAGTTTATAACTAGTTTATAACTATTTTATTGAAAAGCTTGCAGGCTCTGTTGCCTTGATAATACCAGTATCCGACTGATTGTTGTAATTAAGACTATAAATAGTCTTTATTGCTTGCAATAATTCTCCGGCCTCCTTAGCCCCAACATCACTCACAAGTGCTGCGGAAGCTGGAGATGGAAATCGTGTACTGCCACTGACAGTAATATCTCTTTTTGTCTGTCTTAAGTCCATTTCATAGAAGAAATTTGCCTGAGGGTGTAGCTTAATATAGTCTTCAAAAAAAGTACGCAAAGCATTCTCATCGGAGTTATTGTTCAGCCTAAATTCACGAGTAATCCCCGTAAAAGGCGCAGAACTATAGTCGTAAATTGCTAGCTGAAACTTCAGATTTGATGATCCAGGAATTAACTGGATTTGATTGTCGGGAATGTCCACAATAGCTAGGGGAATAGTATAAGTAGCAGATTTGCCCTTAACTACTTCACTACCAATATTGATATCAACTTGAGAGATAGAATTATTACCCCTAAAATTGCCTCTAATTAAGCTTGGAGAAAAGTTCTGGAACTGCAGAATGTCATCATCAAAGGTTTCGATTTCCCAATCCCCAGGGTAACGCAGACTGATACCAAAGCTGGATAGCTCAAGTGACTTGAAATCCTGATAAATGTCAATTACAAAAGCCTCTAGAGTATAGTTCAAATCTAGGCGCTGATTAGCGTTCAAAGAAATCTCTTGCGCTACGTCCTGATAGCCATCTACTTTCAGAACCAGATTATGTTTACCAACTCTAACTGCTCCAATATAAGGAGTCTGTCCTAATAATTGTCCATCTA
>CAZXFQ010000004.1:13348-50275 GCA_964640685.1 uncultured Candidatus Saccharibacteria bacterium | reverse complement strand
ATATTTCGAATATCTATTTGCTGGATATATTCGCCGATTTTTTTATAATTTGATCTCATAGCCAAGTTCTTTAAAAACGGTAAATAAATCTTGTTTTGATTGCTCCTCCGTCTTGAGGAGCTCTGAAAACTCGGACTGTAGACTTTGCATTTTCTCGTCAAAATCAATGTTTTCATCTCGGTTTATAAACTCGATGTACTTGCTGGGTACAAGCGAAAAGTCTTTTTTTGCCACCTCATCAAAATAAGCACTGTAGCAAAATTCAGGAGTGTTTTGGTATGTGCTTTCAAAACCTTCTTGTTGCCAATTGTGATAAGTATTTGAAATTTGCTCAATATTTTCATCAGAAAATTGAATATATTTTTTCTCAAAAGGGATACCAATTTGTCTGAGATCCATAAATAGGATTTCCTTTTGTCGATCTCGATACTTTTTCATTTTTCCGTTTATTTCCGTTGTGCGAGCCTTTTTATTTTTATTCAAAATCCAAAGCGTCACGCTAATATCTGTCGTATAAAATAGGCTTCGAGGAAGCACTAAAATTGCTTCGACCATATTATTTTCAATCAATTTTCTACGAATCTTATACTCATCTCCTCCGCCTGATAAAGCTCCATTTGCCAATAAAAATCCACCTACACCATTTTCAGAAAGCTTGGATGCCATGTTCAAAATCCATGCGTAGTTCGCATTTCCTGTCGGTGGTACATCATATCCAGCCCAGCGAGGGTCATCCGTCAGTTCATTCTCCGCTCTCCACTGCTTTTGGTTAAATGGAGGGTTTGCCATGACAAAATCTGCTTTCAAGTCCTTGTGCTGATCGCGGAAAAAAGTGTCTTCAGGTACAGCACCTAAATCTGCAGTAATCCCACGTATAGCAAGATTCATCTTTGCCAGCTTATAAGTAGTCGAAGTGTATTCTTGCCCATAAATAGCTACATCTCTTGTATTTCCATGGTGGGCTTCTATAAACTTCACTGATTGCACAAACATACCACCAGATCCGCAAGCAGGATCATAGATTTTCCCTTTATATGGCTCTAAAAGTTCAGCAATCAAATTTACGATGCTTTTAGGAGTATAAAATTCTCCTTTTCCCTTTCCCTCGGCAATTGCAAATTTGCTCAGGAAATATTCATACACTCTTCCAACAATATCCTGAGACTTGTCTGCTAGCGTATTGATCTTGTTGATCGTATCGAGAAGAGAAGAAAGCTTCGCAACGTCAAGATTGAGTCTTGAGTAGTAGTTATCAGGCAATGCACCTTTAAGTGATGGATTATTTTTCTCTACTGTAAACAGTGCAGTGTCGACTTTCAAAGCAATGTCGCTCTGTTTGGCATTCTCCATCAAGTAGCTCCAACGAGACTCCTTGGGCAAGTAAAAGACATTCTTCATGGTATAAAATTCCACCATCTCTAAATATTTCTCTTTCCCCTCTGCCTTCAGTTCTTCCCTACGTTCTTCAAATTTATCACTGGCAAATTTTAAAAATATCAAACCAAGAACAACGTGCTTGTACTCAGAAGGTTCAACCGTACCGCGTAGTTTATTGGCAGATTCCCAAAGGGTTTCTTCAATGCCTTTCTGCTTCTTTTCTGTTTTGGGACTAGTATTTTTTGCCATAGTTATATTTCATTAAATTATCAAGCGAAACAGCCAGTGCGTCCGCTATTTTTTTGACTGTATCAATAGTGGGGTTGGGAGTTGAGCCAGCTTCTATTTTGGCAATCGTATGAAAGGCTAAATCTGCTCTTTTTGACAGCACATCTTGAGAAATGCCAGCAAGTTTGCGGTATTTCCTGATATTGTCCCCAATTGTCGTTTTTTCGTTTGCCATATTCGTATTGTCTTACTGTTATTATTATATAGTATCAAAATCATCATTTATCAGTAGTTAGTGTATGCAATCCTTAGCACTTGCTCAAACAAAGATAGGGAGTCTATTTGATAAAACGCTAGCAAGGTGAGTGGGGCAGGTGTTTATTCAGTTTCTTCTTTTCCTTTAGGAAATCAAATTGGCGGAGAGAGTGAGATTCGAACTCACGGTGAAGTTGCCCTCACGACAGTTTTCAAGACTGTTGCCTTAAACCACTCGGCCATCTCTCCAATTGCTGTATTAAGAATTAATACCCCGTATTATAGCAATATTTTAGTTCTCTAGAAGTCCCAGCTCAATAGGGGTGGCCACAAATAGACCTTGATCGAGTAAAAATGTCTCAAACCTTTTGTCTAAGCCGATAAAAATGGCTAAACCGACGACCAAAAATACTATCCCCAATACTTTCTTGAAGATACCATCCGGATTTACTGCCCACTTAGCTCTTTTAATCAAGCGCTGCCCAAAGATCGAGATCAGCGCCAGGATTAATGCCAGTCCCAATGTATAGGCAATTAGATTGATCACGCCCACAATTGGGTCTTGCGGCAATATAGTGGCGATGATGACAGCGTAGGTGGGGCTACAGCTAGAAAATACTGGGCCTAAGGCTGCGCCTACCAGAATATCTCCAACCAGACTACTTTTGGCAGCACCTTTGTGTAGCAATTTGTCTGACTGATCACTAAGTTTCAACTTCACGTTGATCCAGCCCCAGATTTCTGGGAATATTGTCAGCATTCCAAAAACAATCAAGATGCCCCCAGATACATATCTCCAAAATTCCGAAGGAATGTCGATTAGTAATGTTGAGGCTTTAAGTGCCAGCGAAAACACAAATATTGATACAGACAATGAGCCAATAATCACCAGGGGCTTCTTCCAGCTCTGGCCTGTGAGTGAGCCACCCAAAATCACCGGCAATAATGTAAACACACATGGTGCCAATACCGTCAGGATTCCTGCTAAGAATGATATTAGTAAATACTCCATTATCTAAATCAGCTGAGAGGTGATTGCAGCTAGGTCCCTGCTCCCATTCCATTTCTTAATTAAATTACCAGATTTATCTACTTGCACCAGCGTATGTTGATATGTGACACCATATTTTCGTTTGAGCGCGGATTCTGCGTCATAATCTGCCTTGAGAATAGTAAGATCAGCTGGAATAGAGTTCAACTCTGAATTAATTTCCTTGTCCAAAGATCTGCAAGTGGGACACCAGCTGGCAGCGAAGAAGATAACATTGTCTTGGTCGGTCAAGCTATTGGCTGAGTAGCTAGTATAACTGCCGGGATTTTTCAGCGCATCAGCTATGTCATCAGGTTTATTTGTCGCAGCAGGCTTTATCATAGAATCTGACTGTTTCTCAGAGCTAAGAGAGGAGCTGGTAGTTGCTGTATTTGCCTGGGGTCTTGATACTACGAAACCTAGGATCACCATCAGTAGTACTATAGCTATTATGGAAGAAATGAGTACGGTTTTTTTCATGAGCTTATACTTAAATTATATAAATATACTAGCTTGATTTTACCTTTAATTGTAGCAAACAAAATGACTCACTTTAATATGGAGTGGTAATTTGCTAAATCAAACCAGTATTACTAAACTAGTTGGCACTTTCCTGAAGACTGATCATGATCTGGCTCAGGTTACAGGACTGCTAACCTAGAAATAAACATTAGTAGTTATATACCATATATATTGAGATTCAGAATTAAGACAGAATAGGTTAAAATGTAAGCACCTATGTCGAACCTCAAAAAAGTTGAAGCTCAACTCAAAAGCTTAAATATTAACTACGAGTTAATGCCAGTGGATCCCCAGCATCTGGATATTGACTCCACAGTCAAGCATCTGGGCATTCTTTTTCGTGAAGGAATGTCTACATTAGTTTACCAAGTTAGAGGCAATTCTTACGCAGCCGTTTTGAGACGTGATGATATGAACTTCGATATTAAGCGTTTGAAATTGGCCTTAGGAAGCTCTCGTGTCAGTTTCTCCAGCGCTGAAGGCCTGAAGGAATTAGGTTTTGAGACTGGGCTAGTCTCACCAGTGCTGTTAGGCGAAACAAAGTATAACTTTGACGGCCAGGAAACAAATATTAAGGTTTATATTGATAAGACAATCACTGAGATGGACTGGGTTTATTGTGGATCGACCTCACCAGAATTTGCTCTAAAAATCAGCAAAGACGATTTACTCAAAACGTTAGGGGACTATGAGACTATCGACATCTCTGTACTCAATCCTAGCAGAGTAGATTCAGGTTCTGAAGGCGGAGATAGTCTTGGCAGTGAACCTGATCCTGCCACTAAGTCCTCCAAAACGACTACTGAACATAAAGTTATTGTAGACAAAGTCTTGATTGCTAAATTCCTCAACCGTGGCGTAGAAAAGATTCTGCCGCAGGCAGAGCAATTGCGCAAACTATTAGTGCGTGGGGAGAGAATTACGGCCTACATGGGCTTTGATCCCACAGGGCCTTACTTACACGTAGGACACGCCATGGGCATCCGCGCTCTGCGGATTTTGCAACAACTTGGCCATAGGGTCATTTTTTTGGTAGGTGATTATACAGCTAGAGTCGGGGATCCTGACAAGAGTGCTACCCGCAAACTGCTCAGCACTGAAGATATAGCGCAGAATATGGCCGGCTGGAAAAAACAGGCAGGGCAGCTGATTGACTTCAATGACCCACTCAACCCAGTAGAGTTCAAGGGCAATTATACTTGGCTGCACAAACTGACTTTAGAAGATTTGATCAAGCTGATGTCTAAGATGACAGTGCAGCAGATTCTGGAGCGTGATCTTTTCCAAAAGCGCTTGCAGGACAACAAACCACTACAAATGCAAGAGATTCTTTACCCTCTCCTCCAAGGCTATGACAGCGTCGCAATGGGCGTAGATTTGGAATTGGGCGGTACAGATCAGATTTTCAATATGCTGGTGGGGCGCGATTTGGTCAAAGCCTACCTTGGCAAAGAAAAGCTAGTCAGAGCCCACAAACTTATGCCAGCGCCAGATGCGTTGACTATGAGCAAAACCATGGGCAATGGTATCAATCTGAGCGACAGCGCAGAGAATATGTACGGAGTAGCTATGTCTTATAGAGATGAACATATTCTCACAGGTTTAGAATTATTAACTGATAGCAGTGACAAGGAATTAGTCGAGATCAAGAAAAGTATGGAAGCAGGGGATAATCCTATGCAATACAAGAAGCTATTGGCAGCAAGAATTGTCACAATGCTCAAAGGCGAGCAAGCAGCGCAGGCCGCTGAGGAACACTTTGTGCGCACAATTCAGCAGAAAGAGACAGCAGAGGTGCGCACTAAGATCAGTGTAAGCAAGCTGAGCGATCGCTTAAGCCATCTAGGCAAGCCTAATGATGTGATCACCGCAATTGCAGAGCTAATGAGCAGCTCTAAGGGTAGTGCTAAGCAATTGCTCAAGCAAAGTGGAGTCGAAATAAATGGCCAGAAACTAGATCCAGAAATCTTGGTCTATGAATTCAAACTAGGTGATATTATAAAGTTAGGCAAACGCAATTGGTTTGAACTCGTTAAATAACTGATAAATAACCGCAAAAATAACTGATAAATAACCGCAAAAATAACTATGGAAGATAATAATCGCAAAAATATTAGTGTCAAAAATATTACTCCAAAGGATAGAATCAGATCCACTTGGAAATCCTTAAAGCGGCTGAATTTACTCAAACTACTTTGGGTGATGGTTGTGTTGATCGTGGTTTTGGGTACATTTATCGGCCCAGTCTTATCTGTGTTAATCCCCCAATAAATGCAGCTGCAATCAGCAGTCACTGCAATCAGTGGTGTGGGTAGTGAGATTGCCAGCAAGTTAGAACGCTTAGAAATCTTCACAGTCAACGATCTACTGCAAGCATTCCCCAGAGCCTATTTGGATTATTCTCAGAAAGTGCAGATCGCTGCACTGAGCAATGACAAGCCTGCGACTTTGATTGCCACAGTGAAAAGCTTTCGCAATGCTTACCTGAAACGCGGTCGCCTCAAATCAATCCAGACAGCAGTGCTCACCGACGAGACTGGACAGATCAAGGCTACCTGGTTCAACATGCCATTTCTAGAAAACAGTCTAATCCCAGGCACAATCTATTCATTCGTTGCCAAGTTAAGCCAAGACAAGTTAGGTAAGCCTTTTATCAACTCACCTTTGCATGAACGTTATACGGCAGAAACTTTGCACAGTGGTCGGATTGTCCCAGTGTACGCTTTGACGACTGGCCTCTCACCCAAGATTTACCGTCGCTTAATAAAAAAAATCATAGATAATCTCGCAGATATTAACGATTTTGCCGATACTGAGATTGCGCCTGAGATCATCGCCGCGCTAAATTTGCAGAGTAAATGGCTCGACAGACTTGCGGCTTTTGAGCAGGTGCATTTTCCTGAGCATTGGGATCAGTTAGCAGCAGCAAGATTTAGATTGGGTGTAGAAGAATTAATTCCAATTCAACAAAAGCTCCTAAAGCAAGCAGCAGCAAGAGCGCAAGCTAAGGCAGTTGCGCATTTAAAACTAGAACCTACAGTGAGCGCAGCCACGATATTACAAGACTATTGGCAGCGCTTTCAATTCACACCTACTGCGGATCAGCTGAGCACCAGCCAGGAGATCCTAACTGGATTTCTTTCAGGTAAACCTGAATATAGATTGATCCAAGGTGATGTGGGTAGTGGCAAAACTGCGGTAGCAGGCAGTGCCATCTTCCTAAGTTTCCTCTGCCACAAAGACGTGATACTGATGGTGCCCACCACGGTGCTAGCTGAGCAGCATTATCAATTATTCCAGCAAATTTTCCCCAGCCAAGTGCAGCTAGTCACAGCCAGCACCGACGTAGGCAAAAAAACTGAATTTGTACGACCCAATAAACTGCCTCAGTTATTCATCGGCACACAAGCACTTCTGCACCGCAGTAAGGGTCTCGGGCTGGGGTTAAAGCTAGGAGCACTGATAATTGATGAAGAACATCGTTTTGGAGTGAAGCAACGTGAGCAACTGGCTAAATTAATGGATAGCAAAATCCTACCGCATTACCTATCTCTCACAGCCACACCAATCCCTCGCACTTTGGCATTGAGTATTTTCGGTAGTATCAACATAAGTGTGATAGCCACTAAGCCTAAACAACAACTGGAGAAAATTACCTACCTAGTGCCTGAGTCCAAACGTCTCGATTCTCTGGGCTGGATCAGCGAGCAAATTAACCAAGGGCATCAGGTGTTTTGGGTTTGTCCACTTATCGAGGAAAAACGAGAGGTCGACGGTGCCCCGGTAATTATTAGTAAAGATGAAAAAGCCTCCGTGGCGGTAGTTTACAAAAAACTGAGCGAGCATTTCCAGACTAATAATCCTGAAATTAGGCTGTTACAGCTACACGGCAAACTCAAGGACGTCGAAAAGCTCAAGATACTGGCGGATTTCAAGGATAAGCGTGCAGAAATCTTAGTCTGTACCACAGTGATTGAAGTTGGCATCGACATCGCCAACGCGAATTTGATAGTGATTGAAAATGCTGAGCAATTTGGCCTGGCGCAATTGCATCAATTGCGCGGTAGGGTGGGGCGTGGCAAAAATCAGGGCTACTGCTTGGTATTTTCAGGTAGTGATACTAACAGTCCCAGGTTGAAACTATTTGCCCAGGAAACTGACGGCATGAAATTGGCTGAATTTGACCTGCAGAGTAGGGGACCTGGCGAAGTTTATGGCCGCATCCAAGCAGGGATACCGAACTTGAAGATTGCTGACCTAACTAACTCAGAACAAGTGCGAATATCACAAGCGTTAGCTTTAAGTAGTCTAAAGGATTAAAATTAATTACTAATATTCATCAATATGTTTGCAGCATTTTTATTGGGCATAATTCAAGGTATTACTGAGTTATTTCCTGTCTCCAGCAGCGGGCATTTATTGTTAATTGGCACTTTGAACGATAGTTTGGGCTTGGGGTTAGATCTGAGTTTTCAAAACACTAGTTTCGATGTGATTTTGCATGTGGCGAGCTTCTTAGCTATAGTCATTTTCTATCGCAAAGTGCTCAGACAAATGTTGCTGAACGCCAAAACTGAAGCTGGACGGAACTTGCTGCGAAACCTAGCCTTAACAGCTTTACCCGCCCTGGTCGCTGGCGGAGCCCTCTTCATCCTAGGAGATGGGGCAGTTAAACAGCCTGTTATCGCTAGCTTTGCCTTGATTATAGTGGGAATATTCTTGATAATTGCCGAGTTCAAAGTACCAGCAGAAGCAGTTGCAGAAAATACCTCAAGCCGGTCTCAACTATTTACCAGCGACCCTAAAGATTACACACCTTTGGGCAAACTAACAGTTTCTAATGCCCTTACTATCGGTATCATTCAGGCATTTTCCTTAATAAGAGGAGTCTCGCGTTCGGGTAGTACTATGCTTGGCGGGCTTACTCAAGGTTTATCGCGTAGCTTGGCAGTTGACTATGCATTTCTGTCAGGCTTACCGTTATTTGCAGTACTGACATTAGTGGAGATTTGGCAACTCACCAGTAACCCCTCCGTGGTTAACGCGAGTGTTGCCCAATTAGTTATTGGCTTTCTCACCACCTTCATAGTCTCTCTACTAGCCTTGAGCGCGTTCAAACGTCTCATAAAGCTCAAGGGAGCTTTGGCTGGGTTTGGAATTTACCGCATTATCCTAGGACTGATCATCTTGTTTTTATTAGTTCAGGCCAGCTAATATAACTGACTAAGCTAAGCTAATTTAGCCAACATTTTCTGGAGACCACTTAGGTAGAAGTTCAGATTGGGCGCAGTATAATTCGTATCGATAAGTTTCAAGCCTTCTTCAGTAACCAATAGATTTTCAGTGCCCATAATCCACTTTTCATAATCTGCTAAATAGCGCCCGCTGACATCGGCAAGAAACCCAGTGTTTCGGAACATATAGAGATTGAGTAAACTAAATAGTACTAGTTGCTGTTGTATGCTGACGGACAACTTTTGCCAGTTAAGACTTTGCAGAGTAGACCCATGTAACTCTGGTTGCAAAACAAAGTAGGTGAATTGGCTTTCTTCCTGTTGCTGCAGAGGGTAGCCCAGAAGTAGATAATCTCTAACCAAAAAATCATGCCTCCACGTTTCTGGGGGAATTTGCTCGATGTAGCTGCTAACATAATTAGGTAAATCATACTCTGCAAGCAGCTCAGGCAGATCTCTCCAGAAAGCTTTGCGCAGTTTTTTTTGCTTGGCAGAGCCCAAGTACTGTTTTAGTTTTTTGGCAAATCGAAAATGCTGCAACAATTCTTGCCGCCTGGGCAGTATCCCCAATGGGATGATGGAAGCCAAGAAAAACATTAGTGCTCTAGGGATTGTAAATACTAATTTGGGACTTAAAGGCACCGAGTAGTGCAAAGTACCTTCTTTTAAGACCCAGCCAGTTTCTAGCAATTTGTAGACAATCACTTGTGAGCCACCACCAAGCTTTGCGAGCTGATATCGTTTCAGGAAATTCTTAATAGGAGCGATCCGCAATCTAGCTCTGCCACTACGAAATTTTTTGGCAAACGCTTCCACTGGATCCAATTTGTAATGTGCTATTTCTGGCATTGCTATATAATTGTAACGTGGCACAGATATTTCCACTAACAATTGTCTTAGATAACATTCGCTCGGCTTACAATGTAGGTGCAATTTTGCGTGTGGCGGAGTGCGCTGGACTTACTGAGGTAATTACTTGCGGCTATACTCCAAGCGCTGGTCACCCCAAGGTCAAGAAAACTAGCTTAGACGCAGAGAATCTTGTTGAAACTAGACATTTCACCGACCTCAATAGTGCATTAACGACATTGACCCAAGAAGGACTACACTTATATGCCCTGGAAAGTGGCAAAAATACACAAAGTCTTTGGGAGATTGAACTACCCAGAGTAGCTACTGCAATAATCTTTGGCAATGAAGTTGAGGGAATTCAATTAGATATACTGAAGCAATTCACAGTACCATTGGTGCAAATCCCTATGTATGGGCAGAAAGAATCACTTAATGTCTCCACTGCAATGGCAATTGCCAGCTATGACATTATTAAGCGTTGGAGTACAATTACCTAATAGTCGCCAATTTAGTTGTAAAATATACTCGCAAGAATAGTTATAATTAGATATGAACCAAATTGAAATCGAAATTTCCGGTAGAGTCCAAGGCGTATTTTTGCGCAGGAC
The DNA here is from genome assembly GCA_964640685.1 of uncultured Candidatus Saccharibacteria bacterium. Taxonomy (GTDB): domain Bacteria; phylum Patescibacteriota; class Dojkabacteria; order CALFHW01; family CALFHW01; genus CAZXFQ01. The sequence continues at coordinate 40,169 of CAZXFQ010000004.1, read as the reverse complement.
ACTTAGTAATGTAGCTAATGCTTTGAACCTCAATGGTTATGTGGAGAACCGTAATGATGGGACCGTTTACTTATTGGCACAAGGAGATCGCAGCAAGCTTGGTGAGTTGGTCAAATGGTGCCAGAAAGGAAATATGTTTAGCAAGATTGATGGACTGAGCTACAAGTTTAGCAAAGGTAAGCAGGAATATACCGAATTTGAGACGCGCGAAGACAAGAATCTGATTGCAGACCGGATTGCGGCAATTAAGAATTTGGGCAAACGCATAATTGCCGAGCCTGTCAAAGTCAAAGTGCCCCAGCATATTGTGATTATCCCTGATGGCAATCGGCGCTGGGCTCGTGAGCAAGGCTGGAAGCCTTGGGTGGGTCATCAAAGAGCCGCAAGCAAAGAAAATCTATTGCGAATATTTGAGGAAGGCGCAAAGTTAGGCGTGACTTATGTGACATTTTGGGGTTTTTCCACTGAAAATTGGAGTCGTGACCAAAGAGAGATACAAGCCATTTTCGCAATTCTACATGATTACTTCAAAGATTTCTTAGAGGCCTGTCAAAAACGTCAAATTCGCTTTAGGCATATTGGTCGTAAGGATCGACTGCCAAAGGAATTGTTGGCTAGGATCGAAGATTTAGAAAAGGGCACAGCAGAATTCAAACGATTCAATGTGCAATTAGCCTTGGACTATGGTGGCAAAGACGAATTAATCCGCGCAGTGCAGAAAATTAACGTAATGAATCCTGAGAATAATGAGATTGATGAAGCCATGATTAGGGCACATTTAGACTCGGATCCTGATGTTCCTGATCCGGACTTGATCATCCGCACATCTGGTGAGCACAGAACTAGCGGGGTGCTACTTTCACAAGCAGACTATGCGGAATTGTACTTCACCGATGTGTACTTTCCAGATTTCACTGCGGAGCATTTACGTTTAGCAGTTCTGGACTATTCATACCGCACACGTCGTTTTGGTGGCACTGCTGAGGAAGACATCGCCAACATTAACTTAGACGCGCTCAGTGAGCCTCCAAAACCGTAACGAGATGTTGAGAGTAATTAGTGGCACCGCAAAGGGTCGAAACTTAATAGTCCCAGATTCAGGCACTCGTCCAGTCACAGATAGAATCAAGACGGTGGTATTTGATTTAGTGCGCGAATATCTTCCCAGCGCTAGAGTCATAGACCTATTTGCTGGTAGTGGCGCTTACGGCATTGAGGCTTTGAGTAGAGGTGCTAGTTTCTGTCACTTTATTGATAATGGTGCCGAGGCGATTGCGGCCATCACTGCCAATCTTGCCAGTTGCGAGTTTCCGGCTGAGCAATTTACAGTCACTAAAGGAAAATTACCAGGAGTGCTCACAGACTTAGCTGCGCAGAATCAATTTGACCTTATTTTCATCGACCCGCCTTTTACAAAAATTACTGAGTTTCAACTAAGTTCCTATTCATCTTTACTTACTGCTGATAATCTCACAGTGTTAAGATGGCCTGTGCAATTGCAGTTAATTCTTGCCAAAAATATCAATTTGCTCCACTCAGAAAGACTAGGGGAGAGCAGCGTGTATTTTCTTCGTAAAGTGTAACTATCCGTAATTAATTGGAGTAGAATAAATCTACGATGTTGCCTCAATGTATTAAAAATATTTTATGGGATGTAGATCTGCAAGTATTTGAAGCTGCAGATTACAAGGAATTTATGGCAGTTAGGGTGGCCGAGAAGGGCGATCTTAATTGCCTGGCTTGGTTTATAGCTGAATTTGGTGTAGAGTCTTTAGTTCCTGTATTAAATAGTCGAGAGGTCACAGCAGCTACTAAACAATTTTGGCAAATATATTTTGAAAACTTTACTGTCTCCACAACCGCACAAGTTTTATCCTGAAATTCTCACGGCTGAGGCTATACAGCTACTTCCCCAGCTAGCAAAAATTGAGTTTCTAAAGGATTTCTATTTAGCTGGGGGCACAGCCTTGGCCTTAAGTTTGGGCCATAGAATCTCAGTGGACTTCGATTTCTTCAGTCCCAAAGATTTTCCCGCGGAATCATACCGGCTATTCCAGCAATTAGCTCCGGAAGATTTTCAACTACTAGTAAGAAATAAAGGCGCTGTTGAGTTTAGTCTAAAGAGAGTGAAGATAATGCTGTGGGAAAATTATTTACCAATACAAATGCCTTTGCGAAGATTTATGGGTATAGATGTGCTCGACCCTGTCGATGTAGGCTTCCTAAAGCTTGTAGCACTAGAAGGCAGAACAACTTGGAAAGACATAATTGATTTATACTTTCTCCATCAGGAAATTATTCCGCTGGAGCAATTGTTAAGGGAATACAAACTGCGAATGCCTAAAGAGTACTTACAATTATATGTGAATATCAAAACTTTGATCGATCCAGTTGAGTTGAGTAAGTCTCCCAAGCCCCAGCTATTAAGGTCGGTTGATTATCAAGTGGCCTATAATCTTGTCAGCAAGGAATTAGTCAAAGCTGCTATGCGCTTGCAAAACCATCTGCTATAATACATAAGTAAAATTACATTCATAGATTACCGAAATGGCAGCAGTTCCTAAGAGAAAACATAGTAAAGGCCGCAGAGATCGCAGAAGATCTCACGACGCGCTAGACGCAGTCAACTTAACAAAGTGTGGCAATTGTTCGTCATTAAAGCCTCAACATCAAATATGTAAGGTTTGTGGCCACTATGCTGGCGCGCAAGTGATGAACGTAAAATAGTAAGTCAAATACTAAACCGCTGATTATGCCCCAAACAACTAGCGACATTGATACTAGCGTGGTAGAACCAGACCCAGCTCTCAAGCCCACTATAGACAATCGTCACTTACTAAGGCAGATCATTATCCAAATGCTTTATGAGAAACATTGCCAAGCCAAGGCTACGGACCCATCTGTGAATGTGGACCACGTGATTGACTTCGCTGAGGACCTGGAAATGCCTAAAATATCTCATAAAACTAGTAAGAAATTGGGGAAATCCTTGCCAAAAGCTCAGGAAATTGTAGAAGGAATCTTGGCTGCACAAGCAGATATTGATAAACTGATAGTAGAATTTGCCAAATCTTGGCCCTTGCCTCAGATAAATCCAGTGGACTTACAGATTTTACGTCTAGCTATCTACGAAGGGTTCCGCGCCAATTTAGTTCCTAGCAAAGTAGCGATTGATGAAGCTATCGAGCTGGGCAAGGATTTTGGTACAGAGGGTAATGTTAAATTTATTAGTGGTGTTTTAGGTAATATTTATACTGCCCAAGCCAAAAAATAGTTTTCCAATCAATACACGCACATGACAATTACTGCTGAAGAACAAAGCAAATTACAAATCCTAATGACCAATCTTGGCTATCAGTTTCAAAATCTTGAACTGTTGGCACAAGCTCTCACTCACAGATCTTACCTAAATGAGGTCAAAACTGAATTTCTAGAGCACAATGAACGTTTAGAATTTTTAGGCGACGCGGTGCTGGAGCTAGTAATCACTGAATATCTATTTCGTACATATATTGAACGCAGTGAGGGTGAGCTTACCAGTTTTAGGGCTGCTGTAGTGCGCACTGAGAGTTTAGCGCAGACTTCTCTGCAATTAGAAGTAGGGGAGTACATATTTATGAGTAAGGGCGAGGCTGCAACTGGAGGACGTACTAGACCCTATATTTTAGCCAATGCCTTTGAGGCTTTATTAGGTGCCATCTATATCGATGGTGGTATGGAAAGCTGCAAAGCTCTGGTCGATACTCTACTGGTGCCAAAGTTCATTCCAATTATTGCCAATAGATTAGATATTGATTCCAAATCAAGGTTACAGGAACTAGCTCAGGAGGTGCATAAATTCACTCCTATTTATAAGCTCTTACATGAGGAAGGTCCTGACCACGAGCGCACTTTCACAGTAGAAGTCATTGTCAATAATGAAAGTTTTGGACAGGGCAAAGGCCGCACAAAACAAGAAGCTGAACAAGCTGCGGCAAGTGAGGGCTTAATTCGTCTAGAATCTGGTATAATACAAAAGTAATTATTTTAGCACTGTTAAATTACATGGTTAAGTTGAGATTAATGAGGTTTGGAAAAAAACACCAACCCACTTTCAGATTAGTTGCTATGCAAGCACGCACCAAAGCAACGGGCGAAGCTCTTGAATATTTGGGTTTCTACAACCCACGTACTAAGCCTTCAACTTTCGAGGTTGCAGATGCAGACAGGATTAAGTATTGGCTAGGAGTTGGTGCGCAACCTACACAAACAGTTGCCTATTTACTTTCAACTAAGGACCTTTATCCAAAACCTGAGCATAAGTTCGCATCTAAACCAGGACGCAAAAAGCAGGCTCAAGCAGCTGCTAAGGCAGCAGAAGCTAGCGCTTCTTAAATAATCTGAGTACAATTTGATACTATGGATTTAACCAAATTTAACAAAGTCATTACTGTGTGCTTTGGTGAAGAAATTGGTAGTCAGTTCCCTCAAGAGGCTGAAGCCGATATCCAAGTACAATTACCCAGCGAATTAGTTCCGTTGTTTATCGGCAAATCCGGCCGCAATATCAAAGCAGTGCGTGAACTCTTATACCTTTACAACAAACTCTACAATACTAGCTACGCTTTAAGATTGGTAGAGGACGAAGGTCCAATGCCAGCTGAAGAAGAGGCCAGTGTAGAAGAACTTGCTTCCTAGCTCACACTCCTTGATTGTCAATTTCTATTGAGATTATTCCGCAGTAGGTTTGGTCGTATCCGCATAGTTCTTCTGAATGAAGTCTAGGACAGCTTGTTGTGGCTTTGAGGTATCAGCTATCTCAAAGTAGCTTAGTCTGATATCGGCGTCACTTACCCCCACTGGAACGCGTAATTGATACTTGGTTAATGTGAGCTCCATTGTCCAATTACCCTCATCTCGACTATAGACAGCACCGAGCTGCGATCCAGTAGCGCTTGCTTTCTGTAATTCCATGCTTTTGATAATTATAAAGTCGTCACCATTGTAGATGCTAGATAGAAAGCTACGCACACTGGCTAGAGTCCCTTGGGCAGTGAAATCAGCAGGTAGCTCTACTAGCTCCAAGCCTTTTGACTGGTTTTGGCTGGCAACATTTCCAGCACCAGCTCCAGTCCCAGCTCTAGTTCCACTATTGGCAGTGGATACTTGCACAATTTCTCCGGTAACTGTAGCCCCAATTGTGACATTGTTTTCGCGAGCCTTTTGCTTAATTTTCTCAGTGAACCCCACCACTGCAGTTTGCGCCTGCGGAATAATCGCATTGATAATATCCAGTTTGCCTAATTGATCGTTGGTACTGGACTGTAGCCGCTCTCGTCTGGCCTTAGTCTCTAAATTTTTATCGTATTCAGTCTGTAGCTCTTGAATTTTATTGATACTGTTTATGAACTGCTCCGCATTGGGTACGATAAATACTCCAAAGATCAGTAAGCTTGCTACCGCCATCAGTAATGGAGCCAAATAGTACTTCGCAATCACCGCTAAGAAACTCCTAGTCCGTTTTTGCTCAATTTGTTTTTGTTTTTCTACTTCGTCCATATTTATCTAAGTGGCTTTTTGACCTAACTCTGGCTTAATTTCAAAAGAGATTGAAAACCTATATTCTTTACCTTCTTCACTAAAAGTGACATTGCGCAGTTTAACAGTCTCGGTTTCCACAAGTGCTTGCTCTCTGAATTTGTTGAAAATTTCGGCGGCACCACCCTTATCAGTAGAGGTAGCATTCTGAATAAAGTTTCCGTTAGCTTCGCGCGCGTAGCTCGTAGCCACACTTCCTGTAGAGTTATTTGTAAACACCGCGTTGCGAATCTCAAAGATTTGATTGAAATCGACATTTTTCTGCACTGGTTCAGCCACGAAGCCTGTCTTTATGACTAACTCACCATTGGTAACTTTTAACTGACCCAAGAAACTGTTGGGATTATTTAGTTCAGATTTGATATTACTTAATGCATTTTCCCAGCCCTTTACTGAAGGATCTAAGCTTAAAGCATTAATGAGGAATAACACTATTGCAAATACTAGGGTAATGAATGGCAACAAGGCCCCGTAAGCTGTTGCCTCTTTGCGCTTAACTTCATCAGCAATTTCCTCCTTGGTTTTAGGAGGCAAAAGGTTAAATGCGAATAGTTCAGCTAGCGGATTAGTTTTAGGCATAGTGGCTATTTATCAGTTATTTTGTCTTTAAAGCTAACCCTATGGCTACAGCAAACCCGCCTAGATTTCCCTGGGGCAGCTCAGCCTCCATGGCTGAATCAATTTGAATGTTATTGCGCAAATTGGCTACTTCAGTTCCCATGCCCAATGCTGTTTGTAAGTATTCTGCAATGCCGGGAATATTTGAACCTTCACCCAATAGCAAAATCTTTTTTGGAGTTGCCTGGCTATATTTATTCTTGAAGAAATTTATAGTTTTATTAACCTCTGCCACAATCAGTTGCATTACCGGATCCAGACTTAGGAAAATCTTACCCTCTGCTTGGTCTTTTAACAGGCCAAACTTGATCTTATATTGCTCGGCCTGCACACCGTCTAAACTGAAGCTACTGGCAATCGCTCTAGTCATAGATTCTGAGCCAGTACCAAAACTCTGAGAAAAGATCAAATTATTATTGTCTACCACACTCAGATCTGTACCCGAGGAACCTATATCCAAAACTAGCACAGAACCTACATTAGGATAGGCATTAGCAATCACGCGCGCCGTGGCAATAGCTTCTGTCTCGATGGCAATAGCTTCTATCTCTGCATCCTTCAAGATGCTAATACTATTATTAATTAATTTTTTCGGGGCAGCAACCAACAACAACTGCATCATTTTTCTACCTTCCACCTCTAGATCAGCTACCTTAATCCAATCCATTTGCACATCATCAATTGGAATTGGGATGAATTGTTTGGCGTTCCAGTGAATTGCTTCATTGAGAGCCTCATCTGCCAAGGCAGGGAAGGTGAGTAGCCGGTTGAAAACCACTGGCTCAGGAAGCGCTACTACGCATTTGCGTGTATCCAACTTAACCCCTGCAACAGCATCTTTGATGCGCACGGAGAGATCAGCGCGTTGGGCTGCGTCTTCACTAGTAAGACTACCAGAGCCAGTGGCAAAACTAAATAGCTTCTTCAGTTTAGGTAGTTTTGCACCTAATTCTAAATATGCAACCTTCACAGTATTTTTACCAACATCTATACCGAAGAATTTGGGCAGATCCATATTTTATTGTTCTATTAAGATAAATTTCCTATTATTTTATTCTGATGAATGTCAAAATAAATGTCAATCGGTTTTTATTACTCTGTCAAAGTTTTTGGTAGTAATCAATGATTGTCTAACTATATTGTTAATATTTAACCGCGTATTGGGGTGCGAGACAACTGCTGTAAAGGCGATGGTTCTGCGCACCGCGTCGGCACTGCTCAGACTATTGTTTGGATTTGTAGCGGGATTTATATCAGGAGTAACTACATTAGTGACCTCAAACCTCTCGAGATAATAATTCGTATCAAAAATGCTAATGGGATTGACAGCCGCGGTATCAGCAATAAAATTCGGCTCTGAACCGCTAACTGCATACTTACACATGGTAATAGGTTGAGTGCCTCCTCCTGAGAATGGAGTTCCAGTGGCAGCACGATTTGTACAATTGGCCCCTGCGGCGCAAATGTCTGGTGTAGGTGCTGGGCAAGTGGTCCACATATAAACCCGATCTGTTAGAAACACACATTGGAAGGTATTCGCGCTGGGTAATGCTCCAAATGCAACTACACCTTCACATTTGCCGACCTTACTAGCGTTTCTCAGATCTTTCTCAAATTCTTCCACAAAGTCAACGGTGTCTTCGCGCAGTTTAGCTCGGTTGTAGCTAATTGCCGAGAGTCTTAGTAGCGAGCTGACAATGTAAATCAAAGCCAGCATAATCATACTAGTGAGCAATAATGTCACCACTAATTCTAATAGTGAATAAGCTCGATAGTGCTTACCTAGTTTTAATTGACGCTTCTGTACAGACATTAACTTTTCTTCACAAAATTAATTACACCAACTCGGGTCGATAACTCACTAATCTTTCCATGAATTTTTTGTTGCTGTAGTTATAAACCACGAACGACTGGATCTCGAAAATTGCTTCTTTACCACTATTACTGACACCAAAGTAACTAATATACACCAGATTGCACATCACTAAAGTATCATCGAGCTCGCTGGTAACCCTAATAGGTGGGCTTGGCGGATTAGCCACCTCACAGTTGACATCAGCTGCAGTTACCGGTGGGTTGGGGATTGTTGGTTGGGGTATAGTTTCCACCAATTCATAGCCAGCAACATTATTGGCTAGAGCAAACTGTTTATAAGTTGTTGCCCCTGGGGGCACAGCATTTCCTGCAGAGTCAACGCCTACCGCAAATTTATCACGCAATTTCAAGTCAAACGGCGATCTTGATAATTCTAGTGATCTGATGAGAATGGCACTGGCACCGTCGCGGATTTCATTTTCCTTTACTAATGAGTATCCTTTGGTTGCCACTGAAACTGCCCCCAACAAAATCACTGAACTAATCAGCATTGATATGACTACCTCCAAAAGGCCAATAGCTGGCAAATAGCCGCTAAAACAAAGTTTTAGCGAGATCTGCAAATGTTTTAGTGCTTTTGGAGCAGTAGTAAGACTGCTAAAAGTTTGTTTTAGCATGGTTTTCAAAGTTTCTAGCTAAATTTTCTATCTAAAGTTTCTACCTTAAAATCTCTATCTTATTACTAAGTCTATCTACTTTCACAATAGAGTCAATCGTTTCATTACCATTTAACTTGAATCTATAATAACAAGGAGCTCCGCCGTAAGTTTTGAACTCCATGGGAGTGCCACTTGTCACTGCAGTTTTATCTTCAGCAAATCTGAAGTTGCCTGTACTTAAATTAAAAATTGCGAATTCACACTTTGCCGCGGTGCTAACTGACTCCACAAGCACCCCAGTGCTTTCATCATAGGATTCCAAGGGAATGATGAGAATATTTGTACTTAACTCTGATTTAATCCCATTGTTATTGAGTTGGCAGACAACTGGAGTAGTCAGATTAGAATAATCTTGGCAAATGAATTTGTAGTAATTGTTATTGTTGATTTGCAAAGCATAATAGTCTGTATTGTTGATAATATTGATTATTTGAGCCTCACTAGCGCCTGCTGCTCTCGTAATCTCGCTATTTCGAGCACTATTGCGCACTGTTTCGAAAGTTTGTACGAATTCATTAACCCCTTGGCGGATAATATTGCGATCCCTTAGAGATACCAGGCTCGCAATCCCTAAACCCATTAGGGTAGACGTAATGGCAATCACCACTACTATTTCCAGAAGGGAGAATGCCCGCAGCCGGAGAACCCTGTAGGTATGCTTTTTTGGCAAGAATTTGAGCATATCTTACTATAGTAAAATTTAATTGCGATGGAAAGTCTTCCTTCTTAATTAACGAGACATTCCAGATTGCCGCGCTACTTAGGAAGAGTTTAGCTAAGTTTGGAAGAGTTTAGCTGAGCCAACTGATTTGGACCATTTTCAATTTGTATCTAAAACGGATCACTTCCGATACTGTATCTAAATTAGATCTAATTTAGATACAAAGTGATCCGAAATGGAGTCAGAAACGATCCATATTGAAAAACAGCCAAAAGTGCGTGCGCTCACTGGAGTGGGTCTTTACTTGTTAAAAAAGTCACATTGCTAGAAAATGACACAGCCTGCAATGACTGTAGTCCCGGTAGCACCAGGTAAATAATTGCCTGAAGTGACCTCACCCACATAAGTCCAAGCTCCATTACCGCTTTCGAGTTTAGCGCCTACTATATATACATATTTAGGATCATTCGCTGCGTAGCAATATGTTGTAGCACTTGCATTTGAGACCTTTCCTGTTGGACCTGCCCCCGTACCTAGCTGATACTGTGCAGGGCCTGCCACTGGAACAGTTGCAGTGCCAAAACTCAATTGAGTTGCTGTAGGAGCCACGCTTCCAGTCGCCGGGTAAGAATTTGTCCGACCTTGATAATCTGTAATTGCTATTTGAATGTCCGCTAGCTTTTGACGTCTTTGCGCGTCTCTTGAGTTAAGCTGAGCCGTAGAAATACCAAATACTACCAATCCCAACAATACCCCAATAATTGCCATAGCTACTAACAGCTCTACAAGTGAAAAGGCTCTGTATTTAGTATGAAAAAATAATTGCATAAGACACTATAATCAAAATTTACTCAGTTGCATAGATCTCTAAATCTAACTTTGGCACCATTTCGAGTTCTATTGAAAAGCTAACAGTAGCAGCCAAGCTAGAAAGATAAACGGTACAAATGGAATGATCAAATCCTTGAGTCGTTTTTGTCTAATTATAAAGACTACCGCGACACAACTGCTTAGTACTATGGTCAAGTTTACTGCAAACAATCCTTGCGGAAATCCTAGTGTGAAAGTCACGAGACTTAGTAGGACAAGATCATGCATTGCCAAACCCTTACCTTTATTGATTAGGATTAATCCTGCAGTTAATATCGCCACGACTACTGTGAGAACCAGCCTGCTAATTAGCTCAGTGCCGAATGCAAACAGCGGAGCGCCATTAACACTGCTAATTAACTCTGCAATGCAAACGAACCCTACTAATAGCATTAAGCCAGATCTACTGACAGTTAATTTCCAAATGTCTTCCAAGCTCAAATACAACCATACTAAACTAATCGGAACAAGCAGAAGAGTATTGACTCCCGTCGCCGATATCAGCCACAACCAGCCAATTAAAACTCCTATAAAGAAAGCAAAAACTTCAGTTGCCAGATAGTTAAGAGAAATAGGGGACTGACAACATTTAGTTCTGCCTTTATTCTTTACTGCCAAAAAGCAGATAGAAATAACCGGTAGCAATTCCCACCAATTAAGTCTACGGCCGCATCCATCACAATGTGAGCGGCCTTTGGCACTTGCACGCCAGCCCCTAGTAATAGCCACAGAGAAGTAACTCCCAATAGCACTATATATAGCTATAAAAAAGACCAAAATCAAAAGTTTTTGCAAAAAATCCAGAACCAAGATTATTTCCAAAATGCCTTTCAAAATAACAACTGCTTAACTAAATAAAACGGGCCTTGCGGCCCGTTTTAATTATTAATAAATGTACTTATAAGCTAGTGCATGCTGAATTGCGAGTAGCTGAATTGGCTGCTGGCAAAGATTGCCCAGATTTGGTTTCACCTACATACGCCCAAGCACCAGCACCACTCTCAAGTTTGGCTCCTACAATATATACGAAGTTAGTCGTATTAGTAGCATAGCAATAACTAGTTGTATTGGCAGTTGAGGTTGCGCCAGGAGCTGTAGTTCCAGTCGCTTGCCATTGCGTTGGACCAGCCAAGCCTACGGTAGTTGTTCCTACAGTCATGATAGTAGGAGCTCCTGAGAAGGTAGGATAAGCATTGGTTCTGCCTTGATGGTCAGTAATTGCTATTTGGAAGTCAGCTAATTTCTGACGTCTTTGTGCGTCTCTTGAGTTAAGTTGAGCTGTAGAAATACCGAACACTACTAATCCCAGTAAGACTCCGATAATCGCCATTGCGACTAGCAGTTCTACCAAGGAGAAACCTCTAAAAGTTTTTTTTAGTGAATTTTGCATATCTTTAAGTTTAATTTAAGTAAATAAAATAAATGTTTATATATATAATCTTATTGCAGGATTATGAAATAACATTGCCTATACTATAGATTGGCAGGTACACGGCGACTGCAAGAAAACCTACCATTCCTCCAACTACTAATAGAATAATAGGCTCCATAAGTTTTGTCAAGTTATTGGTAATTTCATCTACTTCGGCGTCATAATACTTGCCCAAATCCGCCAAAACTTTATCTAGATTGCCTGTCTGCTCGCCAGTAGATACTAGGCGGATATAGATTAGAGGAAACACCGCGCTATTAGCAAGAGGTACAGCCAATGGCACGCCTTTGGATACTTCTTCTGCACACTGCATAATGGCTTTGGTATAGAGAGGATTGGACAATGATTTCGAGACAATTTTCAAGGCCTCTATAATTGGCACACCAGACTTCATTAACATTGATAAAATTCTGCCGAATTGAGCTAGCTGTGCCTTTTGAATTAGCTGTCCAAAGACTGGCAGTTTCAACGAGTAACCAGCAATTGCCATTTTACCTTGTTCAGTGCTCTGGAATGATCTGAACAAAAAGAAAGCAATAATTAACACAAAAATAATTGCTCCTAAGCCCAGAGGATTCTGGAAAAATTCGCTCACGCTTATCAAAAACTTAGTGATGTCTGGAATCTTATCTAAAGCGTTGAAGTCTGCATATAAAGATTTAACCGTAGGCACCATAAATACCACAAGAATTATCATAACAATGGCAATTGCAAAGAAAATGATTGCTGGGTAAATCATGGCAGAACGCAATTTGCTTTGCAACGCATGAGACTTTTCCATATCAAATGCTACTTGACCAATCACTTCCACTAAATTACCACTTTTTTCACCTGCAGAGATTAAGTTGATTTGCACCTCATTAAAAAGCTTGGCATGTTTTTGGAAAGCGCTGGAAAGAGTGCTACCACCTTCAATCTCTCTTTGTACAGACTCTAATTGTTCTTGTAACTGTTTGCTATCCAGTTGCTTGGCCAAAATATCCAAACACTGCAACACTGGCAAGCCCGCTTGCATCATTGTGCTCATTTGTTTCACCAATACCATCCTATCCTTGAGTGAAGCCCCCCCAATCTGGATGTCACTCAAAGATTTGAAGTCTAAGCCTAAATCCTGAGTAATCGACACTATGAACAAGTCGCGTTCGCGTAGATAATCAGCCACCTGATCTCGGTTTTCAGCTTTGTAATCGCCTACGACTCGCTGGCCAGTTTTATCATTTGCTACATATTTGAATTTTTTTTGAGACATAGTTTATGTAGACTAAATTAAGCAGTATGATGGCTAAGCATATTTTCTAGTTCATCTGGCTTGGCAGTATATTCAAATGCTTGTGACTTAGTGATAAGGCCTGTCTTCACCATTTCTGCCAACGATTTCTCCAAAGTTAACATTCCTAAGTCACCGCTAGTTTGCATTACATTGTCTATCTGATAGGTTTTGCCTTCACGGATAGCATTGCGCACTGCCACTGTCCCTAACATTACTTCCAGAACTGCTTTGCGGCCACCTTGGGCGATAGGTATCAATCTCTGCGAAATTACAGCTACCAGAACATTCGCCAATTGCGCTCTAATCTGAGCCTTAGCACCGTCTGGGAAGATATCAATTATTCTATCTATCGCTTGTGAAGCTGAGTTTGTATGCAAAGTTGCGAAAGTCAAATGCCCAGTCTCAGCAATGGTAATAGTAGATTCTGTAGTTTCTAAATCACGCATCTCACCCACCAACACAACATTCGGGTCTTCACGTAAAGCTGATTTTAGAGCATTTTTCCAGGACTTGGTGTCTGCAGATAATTCTCGCTGGTTCACAATAGATTGACCAACAGGATAAATGTATTCTACTGGGTCCTCTACTGTGACAATATGTTCTTTTTTATTAATATTTATGTGGTTGAGCATTGCAGCTAGGGTTGTACTTTTTCCACTACCTGTTGGACCCACCACGAGTACTAGCCCATAAGGCTCTTCGAGTATTTGGAATAGAATGTCAGGCAAATCTAAGTCTTTGATAGTTTTGATCTTGGTAGCAATTAACCTTAATGCGCCAGCACAATTGCCTTTATCTGTGAACAGATTAATTCTAAACCTAACTTTGGCTTGTACACTAGTATAAGAAAGGTCAATTTCTAGATTATCTTCATACAGTTTTTTTTGGTCTGCATTTAGTACTGATAAAGCCAAAATCTTGGCATGTTCGCCAGTAATAGACTCAGAAACATCGATAAGTGCACCGTCAACTCTAATCATCACTGGATAGCCAGCAGCAAAATGTATATCTGAAGCCTTGCGCTCCAAGGCAAGTAACATAAAAGTTTCAATATTTGTATCAGCTGGCAGAATTCCCACAAAATCTTTCATGCCGACTTTGGCTTCAGCCGCAGCTGGATTTGCATTGGCAGTAGGTTGAGCCTCGAGAGGTGGAAGTACAGCACTCTCTAACTGTGGTGCAATTGTATTGGCAGGAGCTTGATTGAACGCTGGCAATACTGTTGGCTCAGCAGCTGTCTGAGATATTGGAGGGACAAGCGGCTCTACCGGAACAGGCACAGGTTGGGCAATTTCACCAATATTTGTCATTGGAATTGCTTCCACTGGAATTGATGACGCTGTGGGAGCAGGAACTGCGGGAGATTCAACTGCGGGACCAGAAATAGTCTTTACGCCTTGATCATCAATCTCTAGAGTAATGTCTGCTGCTGCACTGCTGTCTGGTTCAGTTTGAGATACAGGACTCGCCATGGGAGTAGGCAAACTACCGCTTAGTGCTGACAAGTCAGGAAAATCTGTATTTGGTGTTATGGGTTGCATTTGGCAGTGTTAATTTTAGTAATTTAATTTAGTATTACTCATTTTTAAGCACACCGCAAGATTGCCATGTATTCTTTAATGAGTCTGAACTCTGAGAACTTCCTCCAAAGTGGTAATCCCTTCCAGTGCCTTCATAAATCCATCTTGTGCCATTGATATCATTCCATTGGCTACGGCAGCTTTGTTAATCGCGAACGCAGATTCCCTTTGCAAAATGAGCTTACTAATACCTTCATTGATATCAATCGCCTCAAAAATCCCTAAACGCCCGCTGTAGCCAGTATCATTACATTTAGAACACCCTTTACCTCTATATAGCACTAGCTTGTCATCATCAATGGTAGTAGGATCTCCCTCTTGATTATTTGGTAATGAATAGAAATTGTATTGCATCTTGATGCCGTCCAAAATTTTGTGAATCTCTGTAACCACAGCTTTGTCTGCATAATAGGCCTCTCGACAATGGGTACAAATCTTTCTTACTAATCTTTGCGCCAAGATTACATTAATAGTAGAGGACAGTAAAAACGGTTCCACACCCATGTCGATTAAGCGGGGTGGCGCGGCGGCAGCCGAATTAGTGTGTAATGTGGCCAAAACTAAGTGACCAGTTAAAGAAGCTTGCACGGCAAGTCCAGCGGTTTCAGAGTCGCGAATTTCTCCCACCATAATCACATTCGGATCTTGACGCAAGAAAGCCCTTAATCCACGTGCAAATGTGAGTCCTACTTCAGTATTGATCTGGACTTGGTTGACACCATCGATCCGAATTTCTACCGGATCCTCCAGAGTCATGATATTCACCTCGCCAGTGTTTAAAACTTTCAGCACACTGGCCAAAGTTTGAGTTTTGCCACTACCTGTAGGGCCAGTTACCAATATAATTCCTTGAGTTTTGTGAATCGCTTCATTGAACACTTTGAAAGCATGACCTCTGACTCCAGTGGCTGGCAAATCTATCGCGCCACCACCTTTTTGCAGCAAACGCATCACAATCTTTTCACCGTAGACAGTAGGCACTGTAGATACACGTAAATCCACCATTTCATCACCTAATTTCACTTGAAAACGCCCATCCTGGGGGACTCTATGCTCGTCAATTTTCAATGTAGCTAGAATCTTGATCCTCGAGACTACTGCTGCCATCAATTTCTTGGGTAAACTCAATTTTTCAGCCAACACACCGTATATGCGGAATCTGACCGCGATTTTATTTTCTCGGGGCTCGATGTGCACGTCAGAAGATTTATAACGAATTGCATATTCCAGAATCATGTTTACAATCTTTGACACTGGTGCATTGGCCAAATCAGCCCCACTGGCCAGATCTGTAACTTCAGTGGCTACACCACTAAGATTTGTCACTTGATCGCCAACATCTTCCATGGCCTTATCAACCTCAGAATCTACCTGCGCTCCATATTTATTATCAATCACATAATTGATTTGGCCCGGAGTACCTAGTACTGGCTCAATCGTAGTACCAACAATCGCACTCAGATATTTCACTTTCTGAATATCAAGCGGATCAGTCATTGCCACCTTTAGACCGCTAACACCACGACCTACCACCACAGCCAAATTCTTGCGCGCCACATCTGGTGAGATTTTATTAAGAAGTGTAGGGTCAAAATCTAGAGAACCTAGATCTACAAATTCCACTCCAAACATTCCAGCCTTGACTTTATACACTTCTTCCTCAGTTAGCCCACCTTCAACAGTAGCAGCTTGCTCCATGGTCTTCCCAGAGGTAACTACCAGTTTTTTGAGATCGTCGACTTGCTGTTTGGTTAATTTGCCGCTTCTTTGCAATGCATCTAGCAGAGTAGAGCCCGCAGTATAACCTCCACTAGGCGTCCCCAAATCTGACATAGAAGTAGCTACCTGACTGGATAGGCCTGAAGGAATAATTGCATTGTCGAGTTCGGGCAGTGATGACATGCTAAAAATAGTTTAGCAGATATAATTGTTTAATTCAGTAAGTACAAGATGGTATATAATTTTCACAGATGTACGATTCAAATATTTCTCAAATTTTAATTGCTAATTCTTCAGATTTTCTGCGATTCGTGCAGACGCAATTAGTGGAAGATCTGGAATCGCCAATAGAATCTCAGCCGAATGAGACCTTAAGTGAGTTTAGCAATCGTGTAGGCAATAAAGTGAACATTATGTTACTAACTACGCCCGCTACGAAAAAGGAGATTGGAGTAGAGGAGATTATCCCAGTACTGGGCTTTGCGCAGATAAAACCAAATCTTCAACCCAAAGCATATTTACTCATATCACCTGCAGAGCAACTAAATATAGCAGCACAGAACAAGTTGTTGAAATTACTCGAGGAACCACCACAGTTTTTGCAAATTTACTTGCAGGTCAAACAACCAACAAATTTATTGGTAACTATTAGGTCACGCTGTCTAATTACCAGGCTCGATCCAGCAAAGTCAGCAAATAGCTTTAGCAGTGAATTAAGTCAAGAGTTCAATATTGACGCTGAGGTTGTCAATAACTTATTTACAGTTTGGGAGAAATTCTTGGATCGCGATAAATTCGACGCCTATGAGCAATTACAAAGTATAATTGCAGCTCAAGAAACTGGAGCAAGTAAAGGTGTGATTTTTGAGGTATTTACTAAAATAGTAAATTCGTCGATATTTAGTCCCCGGCTTAGCATGCAGCAGCAACAGTTGCTCATGAATTTGACTACCAACATACATAAGAGTGTAGGGGCAAATGTAAATACTAAATTATTAACTGATAGAATTTTTCTCGAACTGCAAGCAATAGTGTAAAATATTCTCTATGAGTAACAACGATTACGGCGCAGCAAATATTGTAATTCTAGAAGGCCTGGAGGCAGTTAGACGCAGACCGGCTATGTACATTGGAGATTCGGGTGTGGATGGTTTGCACCACTTGATAAAAGAGATTGTAGACAATGCGATTGACGAAGCTTTAGCGGGAAACAATGACTTGGTTGAATTGACGGTCCTCCCGGGTCATGGCGTTAGAATTAGAGATAGAGGACGTGGTATCCCAGTAGATTTACATCCCCAGAAAGGGGTGTCAGCCTTAGAAATTGCTGCAACTAGTTTGCACGCAGGTGGTAAGTTCGATTCCAACTCTTATAAGGTCTCTGGAGGTTTACACGGAGTGGGTCTGTCAGTCACCAATGCTTTGAGTCATAAAATGACTATCACAGTGTTAAGAGATGGCGACACTTACTTTCAAGAATACAGCCGTGGCAAGCCTTTGGCCCCTGTCAAGAAATTGGGAATCAAATCTACTGCAAACGGCACGATTGTAGAATTTTATCCTGACGCTGAGATCTTTGGTGAGTCTCAATTCAGCTTTAAGCGTGTGTATTCAACCCTAAGGCAGCAAGCGTATCTAACAGGCGGGGTATTGTTTCAGTTGATTGATGCGCGCGAGGTAGAGCCTGAGAAAGCCACTTACGACAAGATTGCTACCAGTGCTGCTCCACAATCTTGTTTTTACTTCGAAGGTGGACTGCGTTCTTACGTAAAACAATTAAATAAGCAGTCAAAGCCCATTCAACGTAATATCTTTTATACCAGTGCCACTGAAGATGACATCTTAGTGGAAGCAGCGTTGCAATACACAGATGATATCCAAGAAAGAGTGTTAACTTTCGCAAACAATATTATTAACCCTGAAGGCGGTACTCATTTAGCTGGATTTAGAATTGCACTTACCAAAACTCTCAATGACTATTTGGGTGTAAGTGACAAAGAAACTAAACTCAGTGGTGAAGACGTCAGAGAAGGATTAACGGCGGTGGTTTCAGTCAAGATTAGTCAACCGCAATTCGAAGGTCAGACAAAGATCAAATTAAACAATCCTGAGGTTACCCAAGCAGTACGAAAGGTCGTGGAGGCTGGTTTAAAGCGCTATCTAGAAGAAAATCCTGCCGATGCCAAGTTGATTATGGCCAGAGTTGTGCTAGCACTAAAAGCTAGAAAAGCTGCCAAAGCTGCAAGGGACGCAGTGATTCGCAAAGGTGCTTTAGAAGGTGGTACATTGCCTGGTAAACTGGCAGACTGTTCCAGCCGAAAACCAGTGGATTGTGAACTCTATATCGTCGAAGGAGATTCTGCAGGCGGCTCTGCCAAACAGGGTAGAGACAGATTTACTCAAGCAGTATTACCACTGTCCGGTAAACCAATCAATAGTGAAAAATATAGAATCGACCGAGTCCTAGGCAATGAAAAGCTAAAAGATGTAGTAGTGGCTTTGGGTGCTGGGATTGGTGAGACATTTGACGAGAATAAGCTTCGTTATCACAAAATTGTGATTATGAACGACGCTGATGTTGACGGTGAGCACATTACCACTCTAATGTTGACTTTTTTCTACAGACATTTCAAACAATTGATTCAAAAAGGGTATTTGTATATCGCCCAACCTCCATTATTTAGAATCGAAGTAGACAAGGATAATGTCTTCTGGGTCATCACTGAAGAAGATCGCGACAAAAAACTGGCTGAACTGGCCGCTAAAGGGAGCAGTCCTAAACTAGTACAGCGCTTCAAAGGTCTAGGAGAAATGAATCCGGAGCAATTATGGGAAACTACCATGAATCCCAGTAACCGTGTTCTCAAGAAAATTGGCATTGATGACGCTGAAGAAGCTGAAAAAGTGTTCGAAATGCTGATGGGCAATGAAGTCGGTCCTCGCAAGAAGTTCATCCAAACCAATAGCGACAAAGCATTACTCGACGTTTAGGCAAGTTAAATAGTTTATTATCTTATGAATACTCAACCTGTTCCAGCAGAGTCGGACTTGCCTGAAAATGCCAGAAAAGTATTTTCTGGGATTATCTTTGATGTGTACCAATGGGAGCAAGAGTTATTTGATGGTAGCACTGCCACTTTCGAAAAGTTAAAGCGAGCAGGAACGGTAGTGGGTTTATGTATTGATACCAATGGCAAAATCATCGTTAGTGAACAAGAACAACCTGGTAAGACCCCTTTTCAAGCGCTATTAGGTGGCAGGATTGAACCTGGCGAAGACCAAGTGCAGGCTGTGAAGCGTGAAGTACTAGAAGAATCTGGCTATCAAGGTGAAGAGCCGGAATTGTGGTTTATTTCAAGTCCTGCCAGCAAGATTAGCTGGAATATCTACATTTACATTATCCGTAATTGTAAAAAAACCGCTGAGTCTGAGCTAGATCCTGGTGAAAAAGTTACTCTAAGATTTTTAGACTTCGAAGAATTTGTAGAATTAGCTGTTCATAATTCCAACTTTTCTGAAGTAGAATTATCTCTGCTACTATCTAGGGCCGCATTAAAAAACGGGTTGGCCGAAATAAAAGAGAAGCTTTACGGTTCTGCTGCAAATGTTCTACAGCGTTCATAAATCTGTTTGTGCAAATACCTAATAGCACTCCCAGCCTCAGGAACTGAAGGAATTATTATTGCTTGTGAAAATGGAAATGGTTGATTTACCAAGACCGCTATCAATACGTCTCCAACTGCCAGAGCATTGCGTCGAATTAAATCTTCCTCGCTAAAGAAAAATTTTGGTCCTAAGATAGGTTGATCTACTGAATTATCAGTAGGAGTAAATAAATACTCACGATCAAGTTCATGTTGTGAAGGATTAACCAATCTAGCTACTTGGGAAGAAGCCGAGGCTGCATAAACACACCCACGATCTAAGGGTAGGAGTCGAAATAAATTACCCGCATGCCTAGATCTTATAATTCTGATTGTCCCAACTTGAAACATTACGCAATTTGCTTCCATGGGCTGATCCAAATCCTTCTGCAATTTTATCAAGTCAGGGATTAAGGGTTTCAATAGAGCTGATTGCCCCACAATATGCTGCGCCTCCTTGACTAAGTGCAGGTAATTAAGGTAACTGCCGGCAGCATCCAAAGAATCATTATAGAACTCTGCCATATTTAATAATTATTTTAAACCGATAATATAGTAGAATCAATACATGAATATTTCACTTGGAATCGTCGGTCTCCCAAATGTCGGCAAGTCTACATTGTTTAATGCCCTAACTAAAAAGTCAGTTCCCGCTGAAAATTATCCTTTCTGTACAATCGATCCCAATGTAGGTATTGTACCAGTGGCTGATCCCAGACTAGATAAGATCGCGCAGCTAGTTCAACCTCAGGCCACTATCCCAGCTGTAGTGGAATTTTTTGATATTGCAGGTTTAGTGCGGGGTGCCAATAAAGGCGAGGGCTTGGGCAATCAATTCCTGAGCCACATCCGAGAGGTCTCAGCTATTGTCCATGTAGTCAGAAAGTTCAACAGTAGTGATATCTTGCACGTGGAGACCACAGTTGACCCCTTGCGCGATATTGAAATTATCCACACTGAACTGATTCTCAAAGATATTAGCACTGTGGAAACCAGACTTGCTTCTCTAATCCGCAATGTAAAAGGTGACAAGAAACTGCAACCAGCTATAGATCATTTGCAAGGATTATTGGCTCATTTGAACGATGGTAATTTAGGCAATAAGTTCCCGCTAGATAGTGCTGTGGCTGAAATCATCCAAACTCGCAGAGAGCTTTTTCTCCTATCAGATAAGCTGGAATTGTATGTGGTCAATGTGGAACCGGAGGCTGCTCACACTGCAATTAGTGAGTTGCGCGCTGTACTAGGAGATGATATTGAAATCTTGGCCATGGACATCAAACTGGAATCTGAACTAATGGCGATGCCACTGGAAGAAAGGCAAGAATTTATGGAAAGTTACAATTTAGAATTTTCTGGATTGGAGCTGCTCACACGCTCTGCATACAAGCTTTTGGGATTGATCAGCTATTTTACCGCTGGGGAAAAAGAAGTCAGAGCCTGGACAATCGAGCAGGGGATGACTGCGCCTAAAGCAGCAGGAGTGATCCATACTGACTTTGAGAAACATATGATAGCAGCAGACGTGGTTGGCTATGAAGACTTCGTAGGGGTCGGTGGCTGGGAAGCTGCAAAACAACAAGGCAAAATCCACTTAGAAGGCAAGACTTACATAGTACGCGATGGCGATGTGATGTTGTTTAAGGTAAATAAATAATTTTTGGGGGTTCGAGAACGATTCAGATACCACCCCAATCTAAGTTGAATCTAACTCTATTTCAACTGCATTGCACTCCTTTGTGAAAAACACTAAATTGTGTAGATCCAGTAGACCCAAATATATGTGAGTTGTCAAAGGGATTATATCCCAATTGTCCTTTGTCGTGCTAAAATTGGTAAGTCTATTTCTAGTGCGATTTAGTTGCAATTTACTTTTGGGCTGACACCAACACATGGAAGATACAGAAAACACTTCAATTGACCCTTATAACCAACATACAGCTATAACCGCCAAGACTCAGTTAAGCTTGCAAAGTGCTCAGGACACCAAAAATATTTCACATAGGTCCATTGCCTCAGAAATGCGCAATGCTTATATTAATTACGCCATGAGCGTGATTGTAGCAAGAGCTTTACCGGACGTGCGTGACGGTCTGAAACCAGTACAGAGACGTATTATTTACTCCATGTTCAAGCTTGGAATTTTGCCTAGCGGTGGCTATAAAAAGTCGGCTCGTACTGTAGGGGACGTGATCGCTAAGTATCATCCTCACGGCGACGTCGCTGTTTATGACGCCATGGTACGTATGGCTCAGGAGTTTAATATGCGCTATTTGTTGATCGATGGCCAAGGAAACTTTGGTTCTATTGACGGTGATAGCGCTGCTGCCATGAGATATACCGAATCCAGATTGCAAAAGATCAGTATGGAGTTGATCACCGGTCTGAACAAGAATACTGTAGAGTACGTAGCAAATTATGATGGAAATACACGCGAGCCTAAACTGATGCCTGCTCGAATCCCTACGTTGTTGCTAAATGGAGCAGATGGTATCGCTGTGGGTATGGCCACCAAAATCCCTCCCCACAATTTGGGGGAAATTGTCAGCGCTATCAAGGCCGGTATGGCCAAAGGCAAGGCAGTGTATATCAACGAAACTGCTGACCGAGGCTACGCCGAAAATATTCGCACTGAAGCAGATTTAGCCAATTTATTACCAAGTAGATTGCCCCAATTCACCACCGAGATAGAATTCAAAGAATTAACCAAGATTGTCCCAGGTCCAGATTTTCCCACAGGTGCAGAAATATATGACTCTGCTGCCATCAGCGAAGTCTATGCTACTGGCAGAGGTCGAGTCCTTATGCGCGCCGTAGCCAATATCGAAGAATTAAAGACAGGCAGATTCCAAATCGTGGTCACAGAGATTCCTTACCAAGTGAACAAAGCCAGGTTAGTGACCAAGATTGCAGATTTAGTGCGGGATAAAAAAGTCCTGGGCATCAGCGATATCCGTGATGAATCGAACCGTACAGGTATGCGCATTGTGATCGAGATCAAACGAGACGGCAAACCAAAAACCATTCTCAACAAGCTGTTCAAGTATACTGAGATGCAAAAGTCTTTCAGCGCCAATATGTTGGCCTTGGTCAATGGTGAGCCTAAAGTGATCACTCTGAAGGATTATATAGAGTATTTTGTCAGTCACAGGCAGGAGATTATCATTCGCGAGCGTGAGTTTGAATTAGCCAAAGCCCGTGAGCGTGAACATATTCTGGAAGGGCTAATGATTGCTCTAGACAATCTTGATGAGGTCATCCGCATTATCCGCGAGAGTAAGGATGCAGATATTGCTAAAACCAGCTTGATGAGCACGTTCAAACTATCAGAAATCCAGGCCCAGGCCATTTTGGATATGCAATTGCGCAGACTAGCAGCTCTTGAGCGTCAGAAGATTGAGGAAGAATACAACCAAATCAAACAAACAATTAAAGAACTATTAGACATCCTAAGTAAGCCTGAAAGAGTGCTAGAAATCATTAACACTGATTTGACAGAAATTAACGATAAATATGCTGACAAACGTCGTACCAAAGTATTTAAGGGAAAGATTGGTGAGATTAGTGATGAAGATTTAGTAGCTGATGAGCAAGTAGTGGTCACCGTCAGTGAAAAGGGCTACATCAAGCGCATCACAACTTCAGAATATCAAACCCAGAATCGTGGCGGCAGTGGCAAAAAGGCTATGTCCACCCGCGAAGATGACGCCGTGAAGCATATATTTATCTGTAGCACCCACGACGATATTTTATTCTTCACTAACAAGGGTAGGGTATTCTTTCAAAAAGTTTATGATATCCCTGAGTTTAGCCGCACTGCCAAGGGCCAGGCCATAATCAATCTGATCAATATTGACCAGAGTGAGCTGATCACCAGCATTTTGACCAAGCGCAAAACCGGCTTGATTGTAGATATAGAAATGCTGCAGGAAGGCCAAGAAAGCCTAGAAGCAGCAAAGGGCAATTTCAAATACTTCTTTATGGCTACTGCCAAAGGCACGGTAAAAAAGACTTCCTTATCTGACTACGCTAATATTCGTAGTAATGGTCTGATCGCTATCAAGCTGGATGCCAATGATGAGCTTGTGTGGGTCAAACCCACTCGCGGAGACGACGAAGTGATCTTGGTCACCAAAGAAGGTAGATCTATCAAATTCAATGAGGCTGATGTGAGAGAGACGGGCAGAGCCAGCATGGGCGTGAGAGGTATCCGTCTGAAAACAGCCGATGACATTGTAATTGCAGCAGACGTTGTGCGCACTAAAGAAAATCTATTATTAACAATTTCTGAAAAAGGTTTTGGCAAAGTTACCAAGATTGAACAATTTACCAAGCAGGGTAGGGGAGGGCAGGGAATTTTCGCTGCTCGCACCACCGCCAAAACTGGAAAACTTGTGGCAGCTAGATTGATCGACCATCCGAGTGCTGAGTTATTGATTATGTCTGCAAACGGACAAGCTGTTAGGATTAAGACCGATAATCTACCCGAAAGAAATAGACAAACTAGTGGGGTGATTTTGATCAGAATCAAGGGTGATGACAAGGTAGCAGCCATCGCTATCGTGTAGACTTAGATTGATTTACGAGATTGGTTTGTAAGAATTTTTGTGTAGGAGCGTTGTAAACTATGAGTACATTAAATTATCTATTTTTTTGCATTTGTAATGGACGCCAAAGCTAAGTTAAGGGAGTTAGCGGGAGAATTTAATCTAGAGATAAATAAAGTCTTTGCCACTGAGGCAGAAAGACTGAAAACTAGTGGCCAGGATTTTTTAAGTAGCTTAGTCAGCAATTCCAAGCATATTGCCAACGGGGGCAAACGTTTACGAGGAGCTTTTACCTGTTATGGCTACTTACTTCATGGTGGCAGTGACCGCGCCGAGATTATTAAAGCTGCTGTAGCTGTTGAGATTATCCATGCATACCTCTTGATCCACGATGATGTGATGGACCAGGACGCCATGCGCAGGGGTGCCAAAACTTTGCATCAAATCTATTCTGAAAATTTCGAAATTCTCAGCGCCGGCAATAACAAAAAGTCTTTGCAGGGCGATAGAACCGCGAAAGCGATGCACTTTGGGGAGAGTGTTGCGGTGTGTGTAGGTGATGTCTATAGTAGCATTGCCAATGATATTCTCCTGAAATCCAACTTTCCTGCTGAGAAGCTACTTAAAGCTATGCAAAAATTGCATGAGAAGCTGATTGATGTGGGATACGGGCAAACACTGGACATTCTGCAAGAGATTAAAGCTAATTCTACTGAGGCCGAGATTTTGCATATTTTGTTGTTAAAGACAGGTGAGTATACATATGAGATGCCCTTACAGATTGGAGCGCTGCTAGCGGGCGCCAACCAGGCCGATCTGGATCAACTTACTAAATATGCACATCCAGCTGGTATTGCTTTTCAGATTCAAGATGATATCTTAGGAATCTACGGCGACCCGGAGACTACTGGCAAGTCAGCTTCTTCCGACCTCAAGCAAGGCAAGCAAAGCTTGCCGATTTTCAAGGCGTTTGAACTGGCTTCTGCCAGTGATCGTGAATTTCTCTTGAGCATAGTCGGCAATCATGCTGCCAGTGAGGCAGACTTTGCCAGAGCACGTGAGATTATTGCCAATTGCGGCGCTTTGGATTATTGCAAGCAAAAAGCCCTGGACCTAGTCAATGTCGCCAAGGAGGCTTTAAACTATCCAGGATGGAGTGGCGAAGGCAAGGACTTTATGGCCGGCGTTGCAGATTATATGATCAATAGGGAGCTGTAAACCTTGCAGATCATTCTTGCAGCGTTTGCAGAAAGTTGGCTATTCTAAGTTTTACTCCAGGGTATGTTATATCAGTCATTTCACTAGCAATTTGCTTTATCATTTCTATCATAACGGATCTATACACTCCACCATGAAAATTTATCCCTAATAAAATACCGGCGGTAGCGTTCCCTTCAGGTTTACTTATTATGAAGGCTGATTTAATAATTGCTTTAAAGACAGTAAAAGGTTCATTACCCAGATCGAAGTCATTTTTCAGCATTAGCTCAAATATCTTAGAGCGATCCAGGTGTTTATATCGAACAAATGAACCAGCAATCTTAGCTAGCACAAGTGAGCGCTGTTGCCCTAGGTCGAATCCACTATCTAGCATAGGCATCAACAACTGGAAGAATTCGTCGCCACCGATACTACTGCCAAAATCCAGAATGTGACATAACATATCAGAACGTTCAGTACCTAGGTTATACTCCTTGTCCAACATCAATTTATATATTTCATTGTTGATATTCGCTTCCATCCTAGATGACGCAACAATAATCTCCCTCAACAATGCTGAATGATTTGCCCTAGCCAGATCAGCATTTTGTAATATACGATTAACCAACTTAAGCCCTATATCTTTGTGAATCCCTATAGGAAGCTCTGGAACATGCCGCACCATTTTACTTAGTACAGAGAAGGGGCCATCCCCATTCATATCGTAGCTATCTATAGTCAATAAATTGAATATATGATCCGTAAATACTATTCCTAGCCGAGCTAGCTTCGCACAGAAATGCTTCATATAAGTTGCTTGCTCATCTGCGTTGTCTCTTGGAGGTGAATCATCAGTATCTTGCTCTCCAACTGTGAAATTCTGAATACTGCGATTATCTCCAATACGATAGAATTTGGTTTCAACCTGGGCATCGTAATAACATTTCAGCACCAATTTTTCTGCAAACTGATCCATGGCTGTGTCACTATCCCAGTCTATATCATCGAATATTGGGAATGCCTTACTTATCCTTCTATAGTATTCCACTTTTTGGTCTATTGTTAACTTCGCATCTGCAATATCTTTTAGATTTTGCCCTCCGAACTCTAGGAATATCTCCAAATAAAGCCATTCCTGCCATTCTTGTGGTTGAAGCTTTATATAGTTG
>CAZXFQ010000004.1:0-13248 GCA_964640685.1 uncultured Candidatus Saccharibacteria bacterium | reverse complement strand
TTTTGCATTGGCGCAAAACTTTACTACTTAAGTTGCTAGCAGATGGGCTAAATGCTAAATTAGAGTGATGTCAGCAAATCCCTTTGACTATGTTAGTCAAAAACCACAACCGGCAACACCAACTTCGAAAAAACTCGTTGATATTTTGCAATACTTTGTATTGCTGTTGTCAGTTATGGTAGTAGTCTATTTGTTTTTTATGATCCCCACGCAAGTGGATGGAGTCTCGATGATGCCAAACTTCCAAAATGATGAGGTACTTCTCACCAACCGTTTGATTCAATTAGTCGGCGGGGAAGGGCAGTTGGCAGCTAATTATGATTATCAGCGGGGTGATGTAGTAGTATTTACGCGTAATAATCAACCAGACTTGATCAAAAGAATAGTTGGTTTGCCAGGTGAGCGCGTGGCAGTGAAAGACAATCATGTATTTATCAATGGCCAAAAGTTGATGGAAGACTATATAGATCCTATTGTTAAGCCTACCTCTCCTGGAACTTTTTTGGCAGCTGGCCAAGAAAAAATTGTACCTGCTGGGTCCTACTTAGCACTGGGTGACAACCGCACTAATAGTTTAGACTCTAGGTCTGCGGAAGTCGGATTTGTGAAACGCTCACAGCTTCGCGGCGCCCCGTTTTTGCGTTTACTGCCTCTAACTAACTTTGGCAGTATTCCTCGTGGTAATTACCGTTTGGAAGCCCAATAATCGACCAAATATAGTCTTTAGCACCTTGGCTTTAGCTCTAGGCGGATATTGCCTAGTATTGCTCACTGCATATTTCCTGCAAATTTCTTTCCTCCTAGAAATCATTAGCAGTTTTAGCCCATATTGGGCAGTTATTAACTTTATAATTTTGTTTCTCAGCGCAGTATTACTGTGGAGACTAAAACTTTCATTCATACAAGCAAGATTATTAAAACTAGCTGCTTTAGGAATGTTTACTATCTTTACTATTAGTTATAGTATTCCCGTTCTTAACTTTGCGTTTATTAACCCTAGCATTCAAACCAACGCCACTTCCAAATCCCAGCATTTAAAGATTGCTTTCTTCAATAAACTATTTAGCAACCAGAATTATTCTGAAATCAGCGATGGTATCGCACAATTGAATCCCGATATAATTGCCTTTGCAGAATTCTTTAAAGCCGATGCCAAGCAAATAAAAGCTTTGGAAAACTATCCTCATTCAATAGTTACGCGTAGTCCCAGTTTTAGAAATGAAACCGAGATGGCAATATTCAGCAAACTGCCAATCACATCTAGTAGCAAGGATCCCGTGGCAGGTCTACCTTCTGCATTGATAAGAGTGAGACCCAGTGAGTCTGGACCAGAAATAAATTTCTTGGCTGTGCATACAGCAGCCCCAATTACACAACGCTATTTTACCGCCCGCAGCAAGCAGTTAGAGAATCTTGTCAAATATATTAACAACCAAGGACTGTACTCCCAGAATTTAGTGCTGGCAGGGGATTTCAATTTAACTCCTTGGTCTGCAAATTACAGGGAATTGTCCAGAAAGCTGCCTGGATTGCAAAATGCCGCAGCGGGTAGGGGATTACAATTCACTTGGTCTGGCTTTAGAGGCTTGGCCAACGCACAGTTAGATCATATTTTCTATAGTGGTAATGTCAAAATGAACAACTTCCAAATTGCAGGCACTTATGGCTCTGATCATCACCTGCTGTGGGCAAACGTGGAATTTTAGGTTGGCATTCTAGCTACGCACGCTACTGTAGTGGATGGAATTGGCGATGAGTCTCTTCAGCAAATTGATCGGAAGTATGTACATAGCGGGTAGTGGTCTGTAATGACTCGTGGCCGAGTAAACGCTGGATTGCAGATGGAGAAGCGCCTTTCTCGGCCAAATACGTCGCAAATCCATGCCTTAGACTATGTGCACTGGTTGGCACCACAATCCCGATTGCACGCCTGTAAGTCGCAATCCTTTCCTGTAAATAATTTGGGGAAATCCTCACAGTGCCAGGATCCTTAGTACCCGCCCTTCCCCCTCGGTAGGGGATAAACACTGCTGGGTATTGGTCATGCCTGGTGGACAAGTACTGCTCAAGCCAGTGTTTGGCTCGCTGGGTCAGATAGACAAACCGGCTTTTCTTGCCCTTACCTTTGATGTAGAGTTTCCCTGCTATATAACTATCGATCTCAGCTTGCATCTGCACTGTGGGAGCGACTTCCACAGTCTCATCCACTTGCCCTAGCAGCGCCCCTAGCAGCGCCTGGGGTTCCAGTTGAGTCACACCTGTAGGCGTGTATGTCGGCGCATGTGCAAACAAGTGTAATTGCTCTCTATCTAGATTTAACACCTCAGAAATACGCATGCCACTTGAAAATAACAGCTCCAGCATGGCACGATTACGTGCTTTAACAAGCGGATGCGTCTCCAAAATATGCGGCGATTCTATCAATCTAATCAAGTCATCTATTTCTGCAACTTGAGACTCCTTCCTCTCCGTTTTTATCATCTTAATCGCATCTGGAGGAAGTGGTACTTTTTGGTCTATGTCGATTAAAAACTTCAAATAATTGCGCACAGCAGACAGCATCCGATTTATCGACCTTGGCGAAAGTCCAGACTTAGCCTTGAAATTGGTTTTAGACCCATTAGGGCTCGATACAGCTGCATCTACCTTACTAGCGTCATTTCCAACAGTTTCTACATGCGGCAATGGCCATAAACCCATTTTTTCCAATTCTGCTTGCTCTTTTGTAGTCAAAATATGATCTCTCAGCAACTTCCAAGCTTGCAAATGATCGCCAGCCTTTAAATAACCTTTATAAGCGCTTATACTCAGCTTATCCAGCTGTTCGAAGCTCTTAGTTTCCATCCATAAAAAACTCTCTAAAAAGTTCAAGTCTCTATGATAATTTTCTACTGTTTCTAAAGAATAGTTGTTGTTTGTCAACTCTAACAAGAACTCCCGCTTATATGGTAGTGGTGTATATAACATACATCAAGTATAGCATCAGCCCTTCTGCTAGAGCTGGCGATTAAGAGAATAGGGTAGTTTGCAGGCTTTTTTAGCTGAATCCGGCAAAGACGCCAACCAGCTGGTCAATCTGGGATTTAATCAAATATATATAGCTCAAGCTGGATTTAGAAATCAGGTAGCGGGATTATTAATAAATCATAAATAACAGATAAATAGTGAACAGAGTTTTATATTTATTTTACTAAAGTGACCAAATAGGGTACTCCCCTCGGTTCCCCATTTTAGTCCTAACTGAGTGTAAGGTTGATTATACTCAGTTAGCTATGCGTAAGTATAGTATGCTAAACCACACTTATCAAGACTACTTTTGGGTGTTTTAGAATCAGCTGGCAGTTTTGCTATTATTACCAATATTTACTAATAATTAATCGCTCCTACTTTAACTCACTCGCTGGAGGGATAGGTATTTATTGATAATTAGCTATAAATTAGGTACTTCTGCAGAGCAGTAGTGTAGAAAAAGTTTCAACCTAGCTTATATTAAGTGTTGTAATAAATACTTTACATGACTTATCCACACACACCCTTTTACATATCATTCTCGTCACACATTCTATTTGTTGCAACCGGGAGAATATTTTGCCAAGATACTATAGGACGTGGTATATCCTATAGTATTGCAACAGTTAATTTATCTATAATGCAGGGATACCCCGGAGAGCCCACTCCCCTTCTCTACCCAGGCTTGTGCTGGGCAAAATTCTTAGAGGCCAAACATGCCAAGTACTTATATTATTGTGCCGTTAATACCCCAACTGGCTGTAGTTAGCAGGATTAAAATCATTACTACAAATATTGCTAAATATTCATACCAGATCCAGTTGCGAATAATTTCCCTCAATTCCAGGGCCACACCTAGGCACATATAATAAAGAAAAGTCATAAACAGTGCAAAAAAGAAAGTCTGTAGGGGCCAAATACTCAGAATGAAAAACACGAAGACTAGTAAGAAGCTTATTCCTAAGGAACTAACCACGCGCTGTGAGTACTGCAGGCCAATAGTCCAAAGCGCTGCAAATGTATAAGTGAAAATAAAGGCAAATGTCAGAGCTAATTTAATTGCCAGGCCAGCCTCAAAGCTCACTAATAGTACAAAAGTGAGGTAGCTGAAGATCATCGTCAGTACATAGTGGGCCGCTCTACCCGCCTGCCCTAGTGGCACATTCCGGATTGCCGCCAGATTCAGAATATTCATACTGGCAGTCAAGATATATGTTAGTGCGGCAATAATGGCAGCTGCCAGGAGAATAATTGTCAATTTATCTAATGTCTTTTCGTAACTCAGAATTAGGATATCTATAAAACCAACTAGAATGGCTAATGACAATGCAGGGAACATTAACACAGAGAACAAACGTTCACCTTTCAACTTGAAATTGACCACCCAGGCCATGAGAAACATCTCAATAATCATCAGGGCTAATGGAGGTATCAGAGCACTGCTATTACCCAGTCCAGCCAATTGCGGTGAGGCCAAGCTAATTAGAATAAATACAACAGGAACTGTGATAGTGGTAATAATAATTCTGACTCTAGTCGACATATGTTAAAGCTAATAAATATTATGAGTTTGCCAGTCCTCAGGTATTGCAATATTAAAATGCGAAAAGGTCTTGAGGGTGACTCTTCTGCCCCGAGCAGTACGTACCAGAAAACCCTCTTGCAAAAGGTAGGGTTCGTAAACACTACTAATAGTGTCGATCTCTTCTGATAATGAAGCTGCTAGAGAATTAAGTCCCACTGGCCCCCCCTGGAACTTCTCGATTATGGTCTGTAAGATTTTACGATCCAAGTAGTCCAAGCCTTGGTTGTCGATCTCTAAAAGTTGTAAAGTATCTTCTACCAAGGCGCTAGTCAATATTGGTCGATTATTAGCTAAAGCGTTCTCCCGCACACGTTTTAATATCTTCAAGGCAATTCTGGGTGTACGTCTGGAACGTTCTGCAATCATCAGTGCTGCGTCAAGATCAATCTCAGCCTTTAACCATTTGGCTTTTTGCAAGACCAGCTCCGTCATTTCACTAATAGAATAAAAATCTAACCTAAAGTCAACGCCAAATCTATCTAGCAGTGGTTTGGAAATCAGGCCCACACGTGTGGTGGCAGCAATGATGGTAAAGGGCTCCAGGTCTACGCGTAAGGTTTTAGCGCCAGCTCCTTTGCCCACAATAATATCTAGTACTCTATCCTCCATGGCAGGATACAAAATCTCTTCCACAGTGCGGTTGAGACGATGAATTTCATCAATAAAAAGAATCGCGTTTCGGGGCAAACTGGTAAGAATCGCTGCCAAGTCGCCTTGTTTCTCAATAGCTGGACCAGAAGTAATCTGAATAGTCGTCCCCATTTCTTTGGCCACCACATGTGCTAGGGAAGTCTTCCCTAAACCTGGTGGGCCATGAAATAGGATGTGATCCAGCGGCTCACTGCGAGTATTTACAGCTTTAATCATCATTTGCAGGGCTTGTTTCTCGCGCTGACGCCCAATTACCTGGTTGAAATTCTGTGGTCTAAGCGTAGCTTCGAAGATTTCTTCCTCTGGCTCGGATTCCTGGGCTTGATAGGTATTGGCAAAACGACTTATAGACATAAATCCATTCTACACTAACTTAACGCAGTAGCTGCAAAGCCTGTTTGACTTGATTGGCCAAGGTACCATCTGAATCGATTTTCTCTAGGATATCCTTATAATCTAGTGGTTTATAGCCAAGTGAATCCAGGGCTGCACTGAGATCTGAGTGTTTAGCTTCCAAGGTCAACTGTGAGTTTCCAGTGCTGTAACTTTCGCCATTATCAGTGCCCAATCTCGAAGCCAGATCAGTTAATTTGCCCTTCAGCTCAATCACCACTTTGGCTAAGGTTTTAGTACCCACGCCCTTAACAGCAAGTGCTTTAGGGTCTTCAATCTGCACCGCTTGAATAATATATTTCACAGAGAAGTTAGAAACTAGTAGCATCGCAGTTTTAGGTCCCACTCCTGAGACCTGTAGAAGCCTTTCAAATAATTCCAATTCTGCTGCGTTGGCAAACCCAAACAGCCTCAACTCAGTTTCACGCACATGGGTGTAAGTTCTAATCTGCACTTCAGTCCCCTCCAATCCCAATCTAAATGGTGCAAAAGACTCGACCTTGTAACCCACCCCATTCACATCCAAGATTAAGTAATCTGACTGCATTTCAGTAATTTTGCCAGTTAATTGTGTAATCATATCTAATGATAACAGATATAAAATATTCGGATCAATCGCCGCAATTCTGCTAATAACGTACAATGAGATTGTACGTATCTACATCAAACTCTTCTTATCTAGTCATCTACTATTCGTAGAATATGAATCTAATGCGCAATAGAGTTATACGATCTCTTATTTCAATGTTAACCAATGGCAGTATGCTATAGCAACTGCGTCAGCGGCATCGTCTTGTAAGCGCTCTACATTAAGCTTAAAGATTACTTTGAGCATTGACATTATCTGTGTCTTTTCTGCTCGACCATAACCAGTTAAGGCCTGTTTGACTTGTGGAGGGGTATAGCTAAAATACTCCAGGCCTGCCAACATAGCTTCGTAAATGACTACCCCTCTGGCTTGACTCACTTTGATGACAGTCTTAGCATTCTTAAAGAAAAATATATCTTCCACTGCAATCTGCTGTGGCTTGAATTCTGCAATTAGCTCGCGAATTCCTATACCAAGTTCTTGGAGGCGATACTGCTCAGGGGTAAGTTTGTGAGTTTCGACAATTCCTAGCTCGATCAACTTTGGTACTCCTTGACTCGAGGATTGCTGACCAATAGGGACATCCACAATAGACCAACCAGTAATTGCAGTACCGCAATCGATTCCTAATATGCGCATCTTTTAGGCAACATTTGTCCAGACATTATCTACGTCATCTCGCTCCTCTAGTTGCTCCAGCACTCCTTGCAATTTATCTTCTTGAGCAGGTGTAATATTGACTTTGTTGCTGGTATTTTTCACCACAGCAGTGCTTATTAGCTGCCACTCAGCTTTATTAAGCTTGTCAGCTATCTCTTTCAATTTGCTCTTTTCAGCTCGAATTGTAAAGAAATCTGCGTTGATCGGATTGCCTAAATCATCCACAAATGGCTCTGCTGGGTCGTATTCCTCCCGCAAGTAGTCAATAATCCCCTCAATCTCTAGCAAACTATCTTCCAACTGACTGCCATTCGCAGGGCTATAATTGTCTTTCTCACCATATTTAGTGGACTTCTGCAGCTTTGCTGCAACTGCTTCGATTTGGCCTTCTTCTGCAAATTGCCAAGAGACACTACCAGCAGCACCCAGCTTTTCACCAGCACGTTCGATAATATTGCGAATCTCAGAGTAAGTACGGTTAGAGTTATCGGTTACACAATCAATCAGTACCATAGCCCCAGATTGCATTATCGCCTCGTACGTCATGCGGAAGACTGCGTCGGGCTGCAATTCACCAGTCCCCTTTTTGATCGCCCGCTCAATATTATCTAAGGGCATATTTGCAGACTTAGCCTTGTCCACTGCTAAGCGCAAACTAAAGTTCATCCCCGCATCACCTCCGCCGTCTTGAGCTGCCTGAGTTATTGCTCGAGCTAACTTAGTAAACAAAGCTCCACGCTTTTGATCGGTGACTCCTTTAGCCCTTTTTATTTTTGCCCACTTTGAATGTCCTGACATTACTAAAGAAGTTGATAATTAGTAATACATTTTAACATCTAGCATCTATATTGTTATCTAGATCACTACCTAAATTACTACCTAAATTACTACCAGGATTAAATCGCCTGTACTGCGTAAGGGATATTCCTCAGTAATTACTTTCAGATCAGGATAGATCTGCTGCAATTTTTCAATCGTTTTTAGGTACTTTTGCCCTTCAAGTACGTATAGCTGTGTTTGTGCCACTGGCTCAGCAGCATTGTCTAAACGCACCACATTCAGACCCTGATTGAGCAATAGTCTTCTAGTACGAGTCGCTAGACCATTGCGTCCGGTACCATTAATTACATCTATTCTAGCTTGCTCTAATTGCAGATCTTGATTTTTAAATAGTTTACGCACTTCTTGATCAAATTCATCTTTATTCAAGTAGCGGAAATTACCAATGTAGCTAGATTGTGAGAGAGGAATGATTTTGGTGCTAATTTTGTAATCGGGCAAATTCCTAACAAAAAGGAATAATCGCCAAAGTTCCTCACCGGCAAGATCAGTAGAAACTTTAGTTTCGATAACATTGGGATTGAGCCAATTATATAGTCCAACAGCTGCTACTTTAGTTAAGTCATTAGCGTTCAGCAACAATTGCTTTAGATACTGAACTTGCTGCCGCTGTTCAATATCTAGGTCAGGAATACTAGCGTTGCTGCTGGCGGTCGAATCGGCCCTAAACTGCGGTAACCCTGTATCTTGCCGCCAGTTATACCAGTCAGTATTATTTACCATTACAAATCGGTCAAAACTAATCCCCAGTTCAATTTCCACCTGATCTCGAAATGCCAATTCAGGATCTTTGAGCAAATTCAAATCTTTCTGTCCCTGGTAATAGTTATATAACTGTTTAATTGTATAGGTGGTTTTGACTGTTGCATCTACAACATTGTCTTCTGAAATGTTGACACTTAGCTCAGTCGGTACATTTAATAGCACTACTGCTGAAGTACTAGGAAATACTGCTAATACTTGCAAGCTTTGAACGTAAGCTAAGCCTGGTTGTGAGTCATCCAGGCGCGCCAACATTATCAGGAAATTATCTCGTCCATTCCACTGAGGCTTGGAATCAGCACTGAGCGGAGTATAATTGAAGCGCCAAGTATTGATGCGTCCCACACTAACAGCTGTTCCCAGGGCTAATAAAATTACTAAAAGCACACTACCGGAGATGAGTATACGTCCCAAGAGCCGATTGACTAGGGGATCGCGCTTGTTGACTTGAGATTTTTTAGGCTTAGATCGGGCAGTTCTACTCATGCAGATTGAAGCCTTTGCTTGCCAATAATTCTTGGAAGTCACTGGGAATTGCTGCAATGAAAGTTTTAGTTAGTCCCTCTGGAGTCAATTTCAATTTTAGTTTCCAGGAATGTAACATCAGTCTTGTGGACAACTCACCTTTATATTTAATATCGCCAACCAAGGGAAAGCCAGCTTCGCTTAAATGTACTCGGATCTGATGAGTTCTACCAGTAAGTGGCTTGGCGATCACCAAAGAGTAATTGCCTACTGTGTCTAGGGTCTCTACGTCAGTCTGGGCCTGTTTGAGTGTACTGCCCCGGCTGGAAAACTTCTGCCGATTGAAAGGATCTCGTCCTAAAGCACTTCTCAGTGTGAGTTTCTCAGGGAACTTTCCTTTCACCAAGGCCAGATAAGTCTTGCTCACTTCGCGTTGCGCGAATTGCTGAGAAATAAACCATAGACTCTCTGGTTTTTTGGCTATGATAATTACTCCGGATGTTGGTTTATCGAGGCGATGTACTAGCCCTGCTCTCTCCAGCCCAAAAAAGTCCTCACCTTTTGCTTGCAAATAGAATTTGACTGCATTAGCCAAAGTATCTCGCCAATGTCCAGAGCCTGGATGTACTGTCATACCAGCAGCTTTATTCACTACCATTACCAATTCGTCTTCGTATATCACATCCAAAGCAATCTTTACTGGCTTAATCACAGACTGGGCCTCTACTTTGGCGTCAGCCTCACTAAAATCTACTTCAACCTTATCCCCTGCTTGCAACCTATACTGTGGATAAAAGCATATCTCACCATTTACCAAGACCTGATCGGTGTTAATCAAATTTTTCAGAAAG
Source organism: uncultured Candidatus Saccharibacteria bacterium (assembly GCA_964640685.1). Lineage (GTDB taxonomy): Bacteria > Patescibacteriota > Dojkabacteria > CALFHW01 > CALFHW01 > CAZXFQ01. Next base: position 3,443 of record CAZXFQ010000004.1, on the reverse strand, counting down.
CTACGTGAATATTTGGGTATTCCCAGAGCCAAAAAAAGATCTAAGCGCTTCCCTATATTTGCAGGGATTGTGGTTAATTCAATTTTAGGTATATGTTTTTGCATTTTAGTTAATAATTGCGTGGTTGGTAAGAATTAGTGACATAATTTGTACGTTGGCGGTAATTTGCTGGACGCCTGACAGAATTGGCTGACTCTGGTTGATTGGGGATGGGAACATCAGATTTAGATTTAGATAATTTAATCACCAATATTAAACCATTGAGCGCAATAAGTAGTGCGTAAATAGTATTTACTCCTGATAAGCCTACTGTGACAGCACTACTGGCGCCAGTGGCGGTGGCAGTGCCGCCGCCGCTATAACTAGCATTTAAATAAACTAAGGCTACTAACTGCATTAGTAAAGTAAAGATATGCACTTTAATTATTGTAATCTCTATAAAATTTACTAATATCAGCGCTATTACTGACAGCACAAGCATTACCAGCGCCGGGCTGGATTGAAAATCAGCTGTAAGATAATTGTTGACTAAGCCTGCTAAAGCCAAAGGCAAAGCAGATAATGCATAGATAATTACCGAGCGTTTAATTGTATATGGATCCAATAAACCTCTCTCGCGGTGAAAGAACCCCAAAATCAAGATTGCTAGGATAAAGCCTGTACCTAATTCTAAGAATAAGAAAGCTCCATCAGTTATTCTAAAGAATGACCAAGGCCAGTTGGCCAATAGTAAGATTTCAGACTCAGGCTGTGTCACAGGTAACAAACTGAAGCCAGTGTAAACTCGCTGGGAATTAAACAAGATAAGACCCATTATTCTGCTAAGAAAGAAAAACAGCCCCCAGCTTAATAAAATGATATCAAGGCTGCGAAAAATGCTCTGCTTATTGCCCTCGCGACTTAGGAAGCCCAAGCCGGCAAATACGACAATTAAGCCCAAGATTATCGCTAAGATCGTGACGAGTTGTGGCAAGTGACAATATTAATAAATTATTTACAATCCTGAAACTTTTTATAGACACAATCTATGAAATCAACAACTACCGGGACTGAGCGAAACCCTCTTCCTCCAAATTGAATTGCTACTACAAATACATAGTCTTTATTATTATAACTGAAACTACCAACTACCCAAGAATGCGCCAATTCGATTGCTTGACTTTGACCTTTGACTTTTTGTTTACCCGCCTCAGAAGAGCCAGTTTTGGCTCTAGGATTACCTGGACTGTCTTTGAGCCCAGCAGCACTCCCGTATTCTACAGCACCTAACATACCTTCTTTGATTATATTCAAATTCTGAGGACTTACCGCCAATTTACTCACGATTTCTGGGAATTCTGGAATACGGACATTCAGGTTCTCATCTTCAGTCTTGGCCAAAATTTGAGGCTTAAGGACATTGCCGCCATTGATAATCGCTGCTGTCGCCACTGCCATTTGCACGGGCGTAGCTGTCACCAATCCTTGTCCAATGGCGGTATTGCATAGATCAGCCAAATACCAAGGCTCGTTCTGAAGCTTCAGCTTAAGCTCTGGGGATGGAACTGTGCCCTTCTGTTCACCAGGCAACTGCAATTTAGTTTGCTTACCTATCCCTAATTGAGCGAAATATTCATCTAGCTTTCTAATAGCTGCGTCATCATCACCAAGTTTACCAGCCATAGCTACACTGGCTTGGCAGAAATACGGGTTGCTTGAGCGGGCAATTGCTTGGGTTAGGTTCAAATTGCCGTAGTCGCGTTTGTCTGCTTCACAGATCTTATATCCACCAGGTAATTCAAAGCAGCCTGACTTGAAAACACTACTCTTTCCGATCACTCCTTCTTCTAACAATGGCGCCGCCATAAAAATCTTGAATATTGAGCCGGCGGGAATCTGCATGGCAATTGCACGATTTAATAATGGATAGCGCTCATCATTAAGCAAATTATTAAAATCATTGACACTGATACCCTGACTAAAAGCGTTCACATCAAATGTGGGATAATTTACCAATGCCTTGAGCTTGCCACTATCAGCTTCCATAATCACCGCGGCCCCACCCAGGGCGTAGTCTTGGGCCTCAGTATATTTCTCCAGATAGCGATACAGATTGTCTTGCCAATCTTTGTCAATTGTCAGGTAAATATTGTCACCCGCTCGAGAGTCAGTCACCACCCAGGATCTAGTTGCTTGCTCCCCAACACTAGTCTCTCTTATGCTTTTACCATCTTGCCCGCGCAAAGCCTGGTCGAATGTTTTTTCTACCCCCTCTTTTCCTATCCTAGCGCGACTGTCCAGGGCAAATTCAGTCTTTTCCTGCAGGTTCACATCACCTAAATATCCCAAGACGTGTGCAAAGGTCTTGCTAGAGCTGTACGTACGTTTAGGTTCACTAGAAATATACACTCCAGGGAATTTATCCAAATCTCCGATATGTGCGAGAAATTTATCATAGGCCACGTCGTTGATTAAAGTCACTCGCTCTCCCACCAGCTTGCCATCGTTGGTGAATGCGCGCTTTTGATAATTGCTAGCTAAGCTTTGAGCGTCGCTACCAAACTTATCGGATAGCTCCTGCCAAAGCTTCTCTAAATCTTTGGTATTTAGCTCAGCCGGCAACACATAGAGATTGAACTGTGGGTCGTTATTGACCAATCGCACACCATTAACATCATAAATCAGCCCTCGGGAGGCTGAAATCCTGTCTACTGCTCTATTTATTGCACTGGCTTGCTTCAAGAATTTCTGGCCATCCAGCAACTGCAATCTAAACGAACTTGCTAGCATAAAGAAAGCGATCAGCACCCACACACAAGTGGCTAGAATAATTTTATTGTGTATTGGCAATTTTGGATCCGACATAAACAGACAAGGCTAAAAGTACTAAATTGATACTAAATTGGCACTAAATAATAATTTCTGCTGAGCGCTGGGTGTGAAAACCGGGCTCAATAAATAATGTTAGCAGATTTAATAACGCTAAATTCAATACGATAATTATTGGTAATGCTTGGAAACTAGCACCGAGATTGAAATTGAATAAAAAAACCTCCAACAATATCAATGCCGAGGTGAGCCATAGATTCCGAGCCCAGATAAATGGTTGCTGTTTGGCAACAGGTAATACCCTGCTTACTGCAGTAGTTAACAAAGCCGCTAAGCCTAGAGATAAAATCGCTAAGCCTGGATTAGTGCCCATGATTAAACCGGTAATAAACAACAAAGCCAAGACTAAGGCTAAAAATTCAGGCCGTCGATAATTCAAATACAACACTATGCTCACCAGCACTGGTAAATGTAATTGATTGAAAAGCCAGACAGAATTGAGTAGCGCGCCAATTATGGCTGCTAGTATCAATAATCCAATATAAAATAGATCGCGGATTCCCATGATTCTATTATAGCTCTTTTATTCAGAGCACTTCTAATTCAACCAAAAACAGCCAGACAAGCAAACGGGC
>CAZXFQ010000003.1:30210-52489 GCA_964640685.1 uncultured Candidatus Saccharibacteria bacterium | reverse complement strand
CAGCCATCGATCTTAGTGGGGGCAATGAGGATTCTAATCTAATTAACGCAAACGATCCTGGTGATAACGACAGCGGAGCGAATTCATTGCAAAACAGGCCGGTTGTTTCGAGTTATGAATACTTAGGCGCTGATCAGCACCGACTGCAGGGTACACTTGCTAAAAGCTTAGCTAATGAAAATCCTTTTAGCATTGAAGTATGTGATGCGAATGTAAATAATAATGTTAAAGGCAGTTGTTTGCAGACAATTGTCACAGTCACTGGACAGGGCAGTAATTGGCAAGTTCAGTTCAACAGTTTTTAACCTCAGCGCCTGTCAGACCTTTGACTAATAGTATATCCGGAATTATCCAACCACCTCTTAATCCAGCACTTAGCCTGGTGACACCGCTGATTATTTCAACTCTTGCATCTATTTTTAGCGGCACTGCACTTTATAGTCAAATAGGGATTTTATTGGGGTTTGCATTACCCAGAAAACGCAAAAAGTTTGGTGTCGTTATTGATATTCAGGCAAATAGACCTGTGCCATTCGCAGTAGTAAGGCTTTATCAACAAACGAAAGTGTTGTCTCAAGTGGTAACTGATATTTTAGGTAGGTACGTGTTGCAAGTACCGAAATCTGGAAGTTATACAGTGGTAGTGGAAGCGCCTGGATACAAAAAAAGAGTACAATTCTTGACTTTTTTGCTTGATTATCAGCAAGTTACTTTGGATATGGAGTTAATAAAAGCAGACGATAAACTGAGTTTTTTAAACAGAGTTAAATATTACTCTAAAAACGAGGTTACCAAAATAGCTAGATTAGCATTGATCATTCTTGTATTTATAGGAACGTTCTATACATTTTATGTAACTTTGAATTTTCCTACGGTACTGGATCTAGTTGTGTTAATTGTTAATCTATTAATAATTGTTGTTAATGCTATTCCTTTAGCAGCGGAACTTATAAGCTATTGGTATCGAAGGCGGGCTACGAGCAAGTTCAAGACCAAGCATTCTATCTGCGTATTGGTGGACGGCTAACTCATGATTTGCAATTGCAGCCATTGGTAACGACTGCTGCTGGTACTTTTGGGCAGGATATACCTTTATCTAAGTTTGCCTTAGATGGCCAGTAGTTAGTTTAATAGTAAACTGTCGGAGCAATATTATCGACTGCTACCGAGACTAGTTTGCTGTTAGCTAAATCATAACCGTGTAAATCTTTCCCTCCTAGACGTAGATAATATTGCCCGCTGGCCAATTCTTTTGCATCTATTCTGCCAGTAAAGCGCTTATCTGCGAAACTACCTAGTAGTTGGTATTTATCATTAAAAACCTCACTGCTTACTTCCGAGCTAGCTTCGGCGAGCGTAAACTCCAGTTGCGCAATGTCATACTTATTATCTTCATTTGCTGGCGAGATTCTTGCAGGTGTGACACTTATTTCACTGAATTCCAGAAGCATATTTGACTGCTTGACCTCTACTCCCGAGGGTTCAGAAGCATTTCCTAGTGAGTCTTTGGCTACGATAACATAATGATACATTCTCTGATCAAGTAGAGGAGTGCTGCTTGTAACATATAAGTTACTGCTAGTAAAAGCTTGCTGATAAATTGGCTGTGGGCAGGCGCTATCGTTTAGCAAAGTCTCCCCAGCGCAGATACTAACCTCATACGTTGTATCAGCTTGATAATCGAGTACAAATTCCACACCAGATCTTGTGCCAAAGCTAGATTGATACAACACTACCGGCTTAGTTGGAGGGGTAGTATCGATGCTAAAGGAAGGTTTTTTGTGGTTCTGACTAAACTCTTCATCAATTACATTTAGTTCCAGCTCATAGCTCCCATCCAACAGAGCAAAATCCATTTTTAATATTCCAGTCGTTGCAGCTAGAGTTTGAGCGCTGATCGCACCAGTGCCTAGGTTTTTGTATTGTAGAGTTAACTCGGAGTTAGTTTCCAGGTCAAAATAATCGAGTACATGCCTAAACCTACAACCCTGATTTGGCTGGCAAGTTGAGAAATCATCAGTCTGATGCATTCCAAATGTAACTTTTTCTGTGGTCTGCCATTGGCTCAGTTGGCCTTGAGTGTTGATAATGTAGGTTAGCTCTAGCTGGGGATGATACTGACTAGGACAGACAGAATCGATGCTATTGCCTGAGCAGATGGCTATACCTTGCTGGTAAAGAGGCTGGTTTACCTGCAGTCGTAGATCTATGGCCGCCGCCGTTTGCCAAGATTCTGTAAGATCATATTTGAGCAAGTCGTAATCATAGTCACCATTATCTACATCCACTGTTCCTAGCTGCTGGTTGGAGCTGTTGTATAAACTCACAGGCACTGACCCGCTATAGGCATTGGCATACTTATATAAGTGCAATTCGGCAGTCTGCAACAAGAAATTGCTGGGCCTAATGAAACTGAAGCTTATTGTGCTGACTGATTGAGCGTAGTAGGCAGCGTTTGTAGTATCCCAGAAATTGCCAATAGCAAGGAAACGCCTTGAGCCATTGCTAGTGCTGGGTGAAGTGAAGAAAGCTTGGCTTCTACTAAGACTAAGTATTAGCGGAGTATTAGCGTGTATGGTAATTGCGAAATGCTGTCCCATAACAAACAAAATTAACAATATTTGTAGCGCTGCGCTTCTCAATTTGTGAAATTTAACTTTCCTCATAAGAGAGGATAGCAAGTAGAGATTTCGAAGAATTAAACCCAGCTATAATGTTGCAATACTGTCGCAAGCTAATTAGAGCGGTACTAGAGCTTTTTCAGTTTTTTTAAGATTTGCATAGTTTCTCCTTGGTCTGTCCAAGCAAACTCTTTTTCTTCTTTACCAAAGCTTAAACTTTCCTCGTGTCCCTTTCCCGTGATCAATACTACGTCACCTCTGCCAGCCAGTTTCAAAGCTAGCTCAATGGCATCACTTCTTGAATTGCGGCTATCTTCGTCAAACATGATGAAAGGCTTTTGGTCATTCTTCCAGGCTTCACCAAGCGTAGCATTGATGTCACCAAGACTTGTCAATGCATAGTCCTCATGCCCGCTGAACCTCTGAATAACCTCAGCTCCCAATCTCTTCGCTGTCGAGTATATTTCAGTATTGATATCATAAACTCTTTCGTTGCGAGGATCTTCTGCAGTAAGTATGGTCAAATCAGCATAGCTAGCTGAAATATGTCCCATGCGGCGTCTGCCAATGTCACGTTTACCAGCACAACCAAACACTGTGATTAATTTTTTGCCAGCTGGAATCAGCTCTCGCAGGCTTTGTAATACGAACTCTAAAGCAGCAGGTGTATGAGCAAAGTCCACAATGACATTGAAAGGTTCTGCCATCAAGACTTCCATACGTCCTTTCGGTAATGTATATGTAGACAGTGCCTTGCGAATATGTGTTAGTGGCAGCAAGCTTTCAGCAAATACTATTGTCTGGAGAATGTTTTCTAGATTATAGATCGCCCCAAATACTGGGATACTAAAATTCTGCCGCTTGTAAGTAAATTGTAATTTATGTAAATGCAATTCTAATCCACTGATCAGTGACTTTGAGACCCAAACCACTTCGAGCCCAGACGCAATCTTAGCGAGTTTGATTTTCATCCACTCAGCTGATCTTTTGTCATCGTCGTTTAAGACTGCTAAGGCACCATTTTTTAGTTTCTTTATGAGTTTGAACTTAGCAGTTGCGTATCTCTCCCATGTTTTATGATAGTCCAGGTGGTCTTCACGAATATTAGTAATTAGAGCTCCACTGAACTTGATATCACCAAAACGATTCTGTGCTAAGCCTTGCGAGGTGGTTTCCAAGAGTACGTATTCACTGCCTGAATCAAGCATCAACTTCAAATACCTAGGTAATTCCCAGGGCTCAGGAGAAGTCACATGTAGCCCAGTATCGAGTGATTTATTGCCAATCTTGGCCTCAGTAGTGGAAACGTAGCTCACCTTTAAACCACAGTTGTGCATGATATGGTACAGCGCTGAAATAGCAGTGGTTTTGCCCTCAGTACCAGTGATACCAATCAGCTTTAGTTGTCTCTCAGGATGTCCCACTTGCTTGGCGGCATTCCTAGCCTGCAGCAAATGCACTAAATTTTTCAAAGCTTGTATTAATATACTCATTTTTGATAATTTCAGTCAGTTTTTTGCGTAAACGGTGTAACTTAATTCCCACATTGTCCTGAGTGAGTCCAGTTTTTGCTGCAATCTCAAGTAATGACAGCTCTGCAAAGTATTTATAATATACCAGATATTGATCCAAATCCGGTAAATTACTGATGGCTTTGAACAATGTGCTTTCCTGCTCACTCTCTAAAGTCTTAGTGAGAAGGTCATCATCGCTGGATGCCAGTTCTTCTATCTTTTCATCTTTGAGGATAGTTAGACTTTGTCTTTTCTGTTTACGACTGTAGTCAATGATGGCATTCTTGGCTATTGTGAATATCCAGGACTCTACCTTTACACCTGTATCTTTGAATTGGCCAAGTTTACGAAAAACCTTGTAAAACACGTCTTGTGTGATGTCTTCAGCATCTTCCCGGGAATTGACCCGCTTCTTGATGTAATTAAATATCTTGGCACGACTCTCTGTGTATATCCTTTCAAATTTGTGCAAAGGATTCTGGAAAATGGTTTGCATGAATTAGTGATTATAATAATTGCAATTAATCTATCCGTTCAACCTTCGCCCCGATTCTTTGAAAATTCTCTAAAGTATTGGGATAGGCCCGATCTATATGTTCAGCGGCATTGATTTCGCTTACCCCTTCAGCTCCAAGTGCTGCCAGGAAATAGGCCATTCCGGCTCTAATGTCAGGAGCGATATAGTTAAATCCCTTCAACTGAGTTCTACCGTTAACGACAATACGGTGAGGGTCACACTGTACGATATTACCACCTGCGGCATTGAAATAACTCACAAATGATAGTCTATCTGAATATAGTTTCTCAAAGAAAAGCGTGCTACCTTCAACAGACATGCTCAAAGCAATGGTAATTGACATCAAGTCACTAGGGAAGCCGTACCAAGGCTGGGAATATATGCCTTTAGTTCTGCCCCAAACTAAATCTCTGACTTGCAAGGGCTGATTCTTGCTAATTAATAGATCACCTCCTTGAGCCTGAAGTTTTAGTCCTAGTTGTTCGTAAAAGAAATTAATTGTGATTAAGTCTTCATGTCTAACATTTTTAATTCTTAATTCGCTGTTGGTGATAGCTGCTGCAACTGCGTAGGCGCCCACATCCAAATAATCCGGCCAAACTGAATGAGTTTTGCCAGCAGTTTTGATTTCTGAAATACCACTGATGGTAATGATATTGGAGCCAATTCCTTGGATCTGCACACCGTTTTCTTGTAACCACATACACAGTTCTTTGACATGTGGTTCACAGGCAGCACCCACAATCGTGCTTGTACCATTTAGCTTACTAGCAGCTAAGATCACATTTTCAGTGGCGGTGACGCTGGGTTCATAAAGGTAAACTGTGCCGGGGTGCAAGTTGCCACTGACTTCGAATTCTCCCCATTCATTGCCCGTGACCACTGCGCCAAGTTGATTTAAACTTTGGAAATGCGCTTTTAGCTCACGTGAGCCAATTTTATCTCCTCCAGGGAATAATGATTTCACTTTGCCAAAACGAGCGAGTAGGGGACCAATAAATACCACACTAGCGCGGAGCTTTTTGGCCAGATCACTGGGTACAATATAGGTGTTTAGATTGTCAGTGTTGATAGTAACTGTGCCTGTATCCTTAGAATAATCCACAGCAGCTCCCATTTCTTCCAGAATTTGCAACATCACATCAACATCAGTGATGGCCGGGACATTGATCAAAGTATAGTCACCTGAAAACAATATACTGGCCGGGATTAACTTTAGGACAGCATTTTTATTGCCCACTGGTGTAACTTCACCCGTTAGTTCTGCTCCTCCGGTAACAATAAATTTGGCCATAGTTTTGTGACTAATTTAAACTACTAAATTCTACAACGAAATGGTCCATTTTAGAACACAGCTGGCACCCCAAGGTCATCTTTAATCTCGTCAAAAATATCTAGCCATAAGATTCTAGCATTGTAAAATGACAATTGTTTAGCGGTTTGTGGTTCAGACAGATTGACTAACATTACAAAAGTATTCTTGGGAGAGGCATCATAGCCCACATAAGTGTTATTAACTTCGTTAGAATAACCTGGTTTATTGATAGGACTATTCAGTGCTACATAGGGGATCAGCGCGGTGCCCGACTTCATTCCTATTCTGTACTTGTTCAGGTGTTTATAACTGCCTTCATTTATGTTCTTCAGATAGACGCGGTGAAGAATTTCGGCCATAGTATTGCAACTTTCTGGACTAACTGCTTCAGCAATTACTCTAGGCTTGAACTCGCGCGTTGTACCATCGTTGTCAGTTTGCTCTTTGACTATTAGAGGCTCCATGATCTTACCGCCATTGGCCAAAGCTCCAACTCCCATTATCGCTTGCAAAGTAGTTTGGAAATAAGAATGTCCGTAGGAGTAAGTGGCGAGGTCTGCCTCATTCCACTGGGCGCCTGATTTGATGAAACCAGAATCTTCCCCTGAAAGCATAACATTAGTGCGCTTGCCCATTCCAAACTTAATCAAGTAATCAGCTAAGTTCTCAGAGCCGATAAGTTTAGCAGTGTTGAATAAAGCTAGATTGTCAGATTCGATCATAGCTTCTGTGGCTGTTAATGGACCTTTTGGTTTCTTGTCAAAAGTACAAATCCTTCTACCCTCGATAATCTCAGTGCAACCTTTATGACCATTGATTACGATAGTGTTCGGGCTGACCTTGCCTCTATCAACTGCCGCGGCCATAGTAAAGATCTTGCCCACTGAGCCAATTTCGTAGGGGTTAGTAATGGCCGAATTGCCTAGCACTTTAATATCTGAGACTAAATTATATTCATTAGGATTGTAGGTGGGATAGTTAGCCATAGACATGATTTCGCCAGTGCGGGGATCGATAATAATCACTGTGCCAGACTTAGCACCAAATTTAGCCACTGCTTCCGCCAAGTGTCTTTCTACTTTAGCCTGGATATTTTTGTCTATTGTCGTTTTGATGGTGGCGCCACGTCGTGCTTCTGTGAACTGATTGTTAGAGATGCCGATGATGTTTTGATTACTGTCAGTTTCCACATTACTGATACCTTTTTGCGGGCGTAGGATGCCGTCGAAATATTGTTCCAGACCAGAGCGACCTACTTCTAGACCAAATTCATCCTTGCCCACAAATCCCAATACGTGCGCTGCCAGGTGGCCTTCAGGGTAGATACGGTTAGCGGATTCTTCCCACTTGATAGCGTCTAGGGTGAGATTAGGATCCTTATCAGTAGTCAATTTACTAAGAGTCTCTTTAGTATCCTTGGAGACTGCGTCCGCAATTTTGATCCACTTGGAATTTTGGTTGAGCTTATCGGTTAATTCCTGAGTAGAGGTATTGATAACTGGAGCTACTTTACGGATAAATTCTTCACGAGTCTGTCTGCCAGCTCTTTCAGCAGCTGTCAAGCCGAGTTGGTCGTCTTTATAGATATAAATGTGGAATTTAGGTTCACTGTAGCTCAAGACTGAACCATCCTTGGCCAATATATCACCTCGCAAGGCTTCACGCTCAGATCTGACAAGTCTTGAGCTAGCTAGCAGGGTGAATTTATCGTGATCAAAAATCTGCCAGCGGGCTAAAAATACAACTACACCGATAAATATAATCAACACTAACGTGTACAACACCCTGAGTTTGCCACGAGTTAGTAGTGCCACCGGCCCAGGTTGTGCTTGCTTGCGCGAGTGTCTAGTCATTACTTATCAAATGCTATAGCATTTGTGTTCAAATTTGCATCTCTACCGATTAGCTTTAATCCATTTGGTTGCATTCCTAGTTCAGAATAAGCCGTGACTAAGATTTGATTATTTGTTTGTAATTCTCTAATCTCCGCTGACTTCAGTTCGTTGTCCAATTGTAATTGATCAATCTGATTGCGAGTCTTAGATAACCTTGGTCCAACTGTGCCGACATTGCTTAAAATAATGATCTGCACAAAAATCAACGCCCCGATTGCCACTAAAGTTAAGCTTAGGAGTTTCCTTTGAATATTAGCTGCTAATTTATCTGAATGTCTAGTTGCCATAACCTATAGCTCGCGCTTAGTTAAAGTTAAATCAATTTGTTAAATTGAGGACTTATTACTACTTGGACTACTTAGATGCGTGAAAGAGGATATGGAGCTTGGCACTGCGGGCTCTAGGGTTGGCACTGAGTTCAGCAGGCTGAGGTTTGGAAACTTGGTGTTGGAATTTGCCGCGGTGTTGCTTAAGCCAAATGTCTAGGATTTGTTCCTCTCCTGAGTGGAAAGTGATGATTGCTACTTTACCATCTGCTGTTAGCTTGCCAGCTGCTAGATCCAATAATCCATGCAGATTGTCGTATTCTAGGTTGACTGCAATTCTAAGTGCTTGGTAAACCTTAGCTAGGATTTTGCGATATGTGACTTGGCTATCTCCGTATTTATCTGCTACATGTGCTTGCACAATAGCGTTGAATTCGCTGGTAGTTTCTAGTCTCTTGATTCGTTGCTCTACAATGCGTTCAGCAAGGTCACCTTCATGCTTGATATTGCCATAATCTCTGAAGAGTTGCTTCAGTTGTTTGAAACCCAGTCCTTGAAGTAGATCTGCAGCATTGACCTGTAAGTTCTTGTCTAAGCGCATGTCCAAGGGCATAGTTTTGTTGTAACTGAGTCCATAACTAGGATCCTCCAGAGAGTTCTGTGATGGGCCTAAGTCAGCTAATAGGAAATCGAATTTAACAGTAGGTAATATTCTCTCTAGACTATTGAAATTGCTATGTAAGAATTTACAATAAATTTCAGTGCCAGCGATCTTCAGCTCTTGTGGACTGATAACCGTAAATTTGATCTGTTTTGTTTCCAGTAGAGTCTGGAAATACTCCCAGGCTCTCAAATCAAGATCAGTACAATAAATCTGAGCTGAACTGATTTTTTGACTCAAAAGTTTTTCCAGTATAGCAATTGAATGACCACCGCTTCCTAATGTGCAATCTACAAAGACGCCATTAGGTTTCGCTAAAAATGCCCCTTTGACATTAGTTGTCATCACAGGAATGTGTTTATTGATTTTAGCCATTGGGGCATTTTAGCATTTAGTTGCTAGGTCTGCGACGATTATCTATCAAAAATGCTACCCTCTCTTGCAAACTCTCACGAATATTTGTGAACCTGGACTTTTTGGCTTGCCAGAGATCCTTATTCCATAGTTCAAACTTGATACCAACTCCTAGAGCTATCACTGTGGATTTTTCAGTAATTTTTAAATGTGTCAGGAAGGCTTCTGGCAGGGTGATTCTACCTTGTTCATCGAGTGTGAATATTTGAGTCTGGCTAAAAATAGCACGACTAAATTCCTGGCTATCTTGATGTAGACTAGAGATCCCCTGTATTTCTACTAGTAAGCTCTGATACTGGCGCGCAGTATATCCACTCACAAATCCAGCGGGTTCAAGTTGCAAGTAAAGATCTACTGCATTCAGGTTTAAACCTGTACGCAGTGGCTGTGGGATTACAAGTCTGTTTTTGGCAGTTACTACAGTCTCGTACTCACCTAAGCTGATATCTTCCAAATCTAATTTCATGCATCTAAGTTGTCAAAGGCCCTCGACAACCACCTGTTAAATTAATAAGTCCCTAGACTTCGTGCAATAAGTAGTGGTGGTGAGTGTGTGAGTGAAGCCTAGGATTGCGTATTAACGGGGCAGTTGTAGTAAATAGTTAATAGTACAGTTTTACATTTCCACCACTCATCACCACTAATTAAAGATTATACAATCCAGCAGGTTAAGTAAAGTAGCACTAGATAGTAATCAGCCGATAAAGAACCGTAATGTTACAGAACTGTTGAAATAGCCACCAGTTGAATTGTTATACTCAATTCATGCATTCACTAAGGAAACAATTAAGTAATCTTGTCACTTCTGCCAGAATCAACGGTGGTTTGATAGGATTAATCGTGGGGATTACTTTCTATGTTTTGATTGCATTCCCATCAGTAGCAGGATTTGATGGAGTTGATTTATCGGATTTGACCAATAATCGCATTCCTTTTGATTTCAAGTTTAACCCCAGTCTTGATTTTTATGGAGGCACAGAGTTAGTTTATAGAATCTCTGAAACTGATTCGAGCTTGCAGACGGTAGTGAATGTTTTCGAGAAACGCTTAAGTAGTCTAGATTTTCCTAACTATGAGGTATATGGACGTCAAAATTTAGAGGGGGATCAAAGTTTAGTAGTGCGCATTCCCAAGCGTCTAGAGCAATTGTCAATATTCAATGAATTACTCAGATTTAATGGCAGCGTGACTTTCCAGAAACAAGTACCAGCCACAGAAACAGCCAATCTGCAAGCCGATCCGCAAGCCAATCCGCAAGCTCAGCCACAGTTTGCCGATATTAGCGTCAGCGCAGCTGATATAGAGGCTTATGAGATTACGTATTATTCTGGAAGCTATGGATTTATCGTAGATTTTAAAAATGACAAACTCACTGAGCTTCTGATACAAGGGTATAGCGATATAAATCCTGATAGCGAAGCGCGCATTATTCTTTCTATCGACAATCAGCCAATAGCTTTCCAAGTGAGTCAGATTTCTAGTAACTCCTCAAGCGTCCGGACAATCTTTGCTACTACTTTCTTAGGAGATGATTTGAATTCTGCACTATTGTTGAAAGGGATTTTGCAAGGGGGCGCGCAGGGACAGAATTACACTTTGGAAACAGCCAATAACATCCCTGGTCGATACGATCAATTTCTTCCAGTATTCAAGTACGCGGGATTGGGTCTGCTGATTGTCTGGGCAGTGGCTGTGATCTTGCGCAGAAGGGTATTTGGATTAGCGCTGATTCTGCAATTACTATTTATTGGTGCATTTACCATTTCTTTGGCAAAATTTAGTATTATTCCGACTACTCGCTTGGGCGGTATTACTCTGGATATCCAGCAATTGCCACTTACTCTGAATGGAATTATGGCTGTGCTGATAGTGATAGCGCTGTATTTAGTAGAGGTCCGCAATATGTTGCCTTACTTCAATTTCCGCTCGCCAGCTCGCTTTCTGAATATTGATAGAGTTAAAGAAATTAAACACTTTAGCAACTTGCAAGCAAAACTATGGTTGCGGTTGTTGTTCATCTTCACTACAGTCTTGCTGATCGTTAATACTTTGTCTATAAATTGGATCGACATGTTTGCACAGTACTTTGTGATCAGTGCGTTAGCGATTTGGCTAACTTATCAAATTGTAATTCCAACGAGTTTGAATTTGTTTAAACTAAAAGTTACAACAAGCACTAATGGCAAAGAAAAAAACTAAACAAGTTGAGCAAGGTAAGCAAGCAGGAGCCAGACAGCAGGGGATTAGCCCAGCTGTAAACATAGCTGCTGACAAGCTTGCTGCAAATGTGGTCCAGCCAAGCCTGAAGGCAAGGGTATTGTTGCTATTGGCTCGTCCACACAAGATTTTAGTAGTGTGGGTGCTCGCTTTGATTAGCATTGCAATATTGTTTGGTTTTAGTGCAGCAACCGAGAGGTCCCTGGCAAGTGGGACGCAGGTAGTCTTAACTTTAGACCACGCTCCAGTACTGCAGGATATCAAGGATAGTTTGGGGGCAGGTGGGATCAGTTATGACGCCGTTGAAATAGAAGCCGGAAGCCAAGTGACAATATACTCGCAAGATAGCGAGGAAAACCTCAAGAAATTTAGAGACAGCTTAACAGCAGCACAATATGTATCTAAAGAAGTTTACACACTTACGCCTTTGAACTTGCCTACCCAACATCTCCCAGCTTTAGCTAGCACTAGTATTTTGTTTGCAATATTGTCATTCCTTGGAGTACTGATTGGCCTACGTAGCCAGTCGTTAAATAGCAGATTGAAAATCTGGTCACTATTGTTGTTAATTCCAATATTAATTGGATTAGTGGTTAGTGCCTTTGCTGTAGTAGTTTCAAAGCTCGGATTTATTGCCTTAAACCCAGCTCTATTCGAGCTGTATACTAGCGGTATTGTTATGTGCATCCTAGTCTGGACTTACTTGTTGTGCAGACTAGATACACGCCAGAGTCTATTGAAATTCTTCTTTAGAGCCTAACACCCGCTTATAGCGACAGGTGCTGATACAACTCTCCATCCCGAAAGCCATTCTTGCGGTAATACTCTTTAGTACCAATAGCAGAAATTACCGACAGTGTCTTATAACCCTGTTCTTTGGCGAGTGCCTGTGCTTTGACCAAGAGCTTTTTGCCTAAACCCAAATGCTGGGAGCTATCCTGCTCTTGGTCAATTGAATCATTGGCTGAACTTTCACTAAGTTTACGCACCACTCCATACACATGAATTTCTCTGATTAGAGCGCTGTCTTCAAGTTCTTTGATAAAATGTGTACCTTTTTTTGGCAGACATAGTCTTAAGAAGCCACAGATTTTGTCTGAGTCGTTTACAAATTCCAAGAAAAACTCTTGGCTGTTCCCAGTAATTGTGCGGCTGGGATAGGTGCTGATCTCTAGATTTAACGCCGCAGGATCGATTTGTCTGGACTTTATTTCTCTGCTACGAATCTCTACTACTTTTGATATAGACTCTTGGGCATGAGCTTCAGCGATTTCCCTGAAATTAGTTTTTTTATTGCCCACAACGATATCTGTTGAGGGTATATCACGAATTATCCTGGTCAAACGCACATGCCTAGGAGTATTCAGCAAGCAGAATGTAAGTACGTCTAGAAGCTCAGCTTCAGTGTATGGTTTCCAGAGGCCTTTATTGTAATAGTCCATCAGTTCAGCTGTCTCAATGAGGGAGCAGGGGTATATTTTCAACTCATCTGGTTGAAATTCAGCTGTCCAAAGCTTCAGATAGTCCTGCTTATCTTGCTCTGGTGTAGACCCATAAAGGTTAGGCATCCAATGCGCGTGAATCTTGAATCCAGCGGAGCGCACTAGTTTCACTGAATTAGCTGTGGCTGCCACATCATGCCCGCGGTGATTCAAGTCTAGAACCTTGTCTTGCAATGATTGAAAGCCAATCTGCGTCTTTGTAGCTCCCAGGGAGCGCACACGTATTACTTCTTTTTCATTAATATGATCGGGTCGAGTTTCTATTACCAAGCCTACACAGCGGCAGATTGCAGTCTCATTAATCTTATGAGCGGCGCGTAAGTCATCCCAACTGCTGAATTCCTGGTTGAATTTGGCAAGATGCGTGCTGCGGACTTTATCTGCAGTGGAAATAGGCTTCGATTCAATAGTACTGAAATTGCGCTCTAGCTCTGTAATTCTCTCATTGTAGGAGCGTCTTCTGCCAGTATCAGTGAATTCTGCCTTAACTTTCTCAGGTCTGGTGAAAATATTGATAGTCTTAATCTGCCCGCGCTCATCGGTATCTTTCCCAAAGTCATTTAGCGCGTCAAAACAACGTTTGATGAACCATAGTTGGTAGGCCTCAGGGTAATACGACCAGGTACCACCCAGAATAATTAGTTCCACTTTGCTCAATTCATGTCCGGTATTTTGATAGGCCTGTAAACGGTTATATGTTTGTAAATATGGGTCAAAATTATTTCTCTCTGCTCGCTGGGCACCTGGTTCATCACTTAAATAACTCTTAGGCATACGCACGTCATTGGGACAGAAAATACAGCGTCCTGGGCATGGATAAGGTCTAGTCAACACCGTCACTGGCAGTACGCCTGAAATTGAACGAGTGGGCTTCATGCGGATCTTAGAGAGCAATTGTGAGCTCGGCTCTAATTGTTTAATTTGCAAGAAGTGGTAGTAAGCACTGACCAGATTTTCTTTAGCAAAGATTCCTCCCTCTGGTTTGGAGTATTTCTTCAGAATCTTAGATAGGCCGCGATCATCATTAATCGGGCTTGCTGCGATTTCGCGTAAAGCTCCTAAGAGCAACTCTGCATTTTCTGGCTTAATCTCTGTTTTTTGCATATAATTTTTTCACACAGCTTGATTTTAACAAATAGTTGCAATAAGCGTATGGATTGACAATATTTGTCGCCAGTATTCATTGTAGATTCACTACAGATTTAGTTAAAATATGCTTGCATATGTCCATAACCAAACTTACTGAAGAATTTGTCCAAGACTTCTATGACCGCAATGCTAGCAGTTGGGATAATTCACGCCAAGCTTTCTGGCCAGGCTGGGAGAAGTTATGGCAGTTGATTCAGACTCATGAAAAAGATATTTCAGTGCTCGATCTAGGTTGTGGCAATGGGCGTTGGGCACAGTTCCTACTAAATAAGCAAAGGTCAGTTATCTCGGGGACTGATACAGTTTTACAGTACCTAGGATTGGATATATCTGCGCAGCTATTGGCAATAGCCAAAGCTAATCTTCCCAGTCTGCAGTTTTTTCAAGTGGATCTAACTCAGCCGGAATTGATCAAAGAAACTGTTGGTAAGCGCCAATTTACTACAAGTTGCTTATTGGCAGTGTTACATCATATTCCTACTAAACAGAAACGTAAGCAGTTATTAATCAATGCTGCAGACGCTCTGGTACCTAAAGGGCTCCTAATATTCACTACCTGGGAGTTCTTGTCTGAGCCGAGTTTAGAGCGAAAAGTTCTACGAGGCAAAGCTGTTGCAGAGCTAATCAAGAACCAGTCGCTAAGCCTAGAGACTGGAGATTACTTCTTGCCTTGGCAGATAGCTGGAGTTGTTGAGCAAAACTTCCGGTTTGTGCATAGCTTTAGTGTAGCTGAGAAAGCTGATTTGATAGATCTACCCGGTATGGAACTAATTGCCGAGTATTACAGCGACGGCAGAAATGCTAAACTTAATCATTACTTTGTATTACAAAAGCAGCCACTATAGCTCTTGCAAAAAATGACTACTAACTCTTATTCGAAGTTATTTACAGTCTTGAGATTATTGCTGATGCTGAGTTTTATCGGACTAATCTGCGCGGTCAGTGTCTCGATTATTTTAAATGCTATACGCCCACAAAATCAAATTACCAGCGATGTGGTGATAGATCGAGTTACCAGTCAGTTGTTTCTAGTGACTAGAACTGTGTACTCCGATCAAGAATTGCAAATTAAGATTGATCGCGCTAGTGAATGGAATGAGTTTTTGTGGGGCAAGGAAATTAGTGCCAGCGGCCGGGTGCGAGTGGATTTGGGTGTGGATTTGCAGGGAATTACAAATCAGGACGTGCGCGTTGACAATACACTAAAGCAAATCTATATTAAGGCTCCAGCAGCCTCGATTCTGGATGCATCCTTGCAAAGTAAATTGACTGTGACCACAGGCGGTAGTATTCTTACCCAGATATTTGATCGTAACACCAATGCAGACTATAAGATGGCAGTAGATGAACTGGTCTCTGCTGCAGAGCGCGCTGGGAGAAGCGATACAACACTACTGGCTGAGACTAAAACAGCTGCTGGTGAGTACCTGAGCCTGCTGTTTGCTAGCAGTGGCTATAGGGTGACGCTAGAATAACATGTTAAAATTACACTACCATGAAGGCACAAATCCTAGATGACAATACTACCGCCAAAGTAGCTGATTTGATCAAAATTAAAATTCCTACTAATGAGCTTAGCAATTACACTAAGCAATTAAATACAGTTCTAGACGCCGTAACTTTGCTGAGCGAAGTAGATACCAAGAATGTAAAACCTACTGCGCAGACTCACGGATTGACCAATGTGTGGCGGGAGGACGTGGCGACTCCAGGTTTAGATATGGCCAAATATAAAAACAGGCGCAATTTTAAGAATGGTTATTTTGTAGTTAAAAAAGTCATCTAATGGATTTAACAAAAGCCACAATCACAAAGCTGAATAAAGATCTGCTAGCTTTGAAGTATAGTGCTGTAGAACTAGCTCAAAATTATTTGGCCAATATTAAAGCCAATAATTCTAAATACAACATTTTTCTAGAAATTACCGAGGAGAAGGCTCTTGCAGCAGCCAAAGCAGTAGATGCTAAGCTGGCAAAAAATGAAGATATCTCTAAATTGGCTGGAATCCCTACTAGTTTCAAAGATAATTATAATTGGGTAGACACACACACTACCGCAGCATCTAAAATATTGACTGATTATATTTCACCATATACCGCCACAGTTGCACAACGCCTTCTGGACGATAACGCAGTAGTATTGGGGAAAACCAATATGGATGCTTTTGCTCACGGATCTTCCACCGAAACTTCTGACTTTGGGGCTACTAAAAATCCTTTGGACGTGACTAGGGTTCCTGGAGGCTCGTCTGGAGGTGCCGCAGCAGCTGTAGTGGCTGAGATGAGTACCTATGCAATGGGATCAGAGACGGCAGGTTCGGTACGTGGACCTGCAGCGTGGTGTGGAACCTACGGTTTTGTACCTAGTTTTGGAATGAATAGTCGTTTTGGCATAGTAGCTATGGGTTCATCACTAGATAGGCCTGGAGTATTTGCTAACTCAGTGGAAGACTGCGCCATAGTCACTGACTCTACAGCGGGGCATGATAGTCAAGATGCAACCTCGGTAAGACTCAATCGCACTGAGTATACAATCAATCTAAAAGCAGAATTTACTAAGCGTACAGGAGATAAATTTAAACTTGGCTTGCCTAGAGAGTTCTTAGATGACAGAATTGACGCGGAAGTGCGCGCAGCAGTGCTCAAAGTAGCTAAAGAATACGAACAGCTAGGAGCCGAAATTGTGGAAATTGACCTATTAGATCCTAAGTATTCAATGGCAGTCTATACAATTATTTGTCGCAGTGAGGTATCTTCTAACTTGGCTAGGATAGACGGGATCCGCTATGGACATTATTCTGAAATACTAGCAGAAAGTGTTATTGACCAAATTGCGCTAAACCGTGGTGAGGGCTTTGGTAACGAGGCCAAGCTACGCAGTATGAGTGGTTCTTACGCATTATCTACAGGTTATTATGATGCATATTACAAAAAGGCTCAACAAGTAAGGACATTGATTATTGAGGACTTTGCACAAGCATTTAAGCAGGTGGATCTGATTATCGGACCTACAATGCCCACTGTAGCGCCCAAAATTGGTGTCACAGCAAACAATCCACTATTTGGAGAACTAGCAGACATTCTCACAGAGCCTAGCGCTTTGGCAGGCCTACCCTGTATCTCGATGCCAATCGAACTTGATTCAGCCGGCCTGCCTATTGGTATGCAGATCTTTGGCCCACAGTTTAGTGAGCAGGCAATCTTAAATTTGGCATACATGTTTGAACAAAAATTAGCAAAGTAAATTGCAATGAATGGAATAATCTACAAATTTTTCAAAGGTTTCTACTTCGCAGTCAGGGGCATCCTGTGGTCGTTTGTGGAACGTAGTGTCAAAATCCATTTTCTGTTTACGACAGCAGTACTGGTGTTTGGGCTAGCATTGCAAATCAGTCGAGAAGAGTGGTTTATAGTTTTGATCTTGATAGCAGCGGTGTGGAGCTTAGAACTGATGAATACAGCAATCGAAGATATCTGTGACCGTGTTAGAGATGAATTGAAATTAGCCTATACTGCAACAACCAGACCACGTGATTTAGCTGCTGGTTCGGTTTTAATAATGGCAACTATAGCAGCGCTGATTGGCTTGATAATCTTTATTCCTAAAATAGCGTTGAAATTTGGAATTATAATTTAGCTTGTAAACCATGCAGTATAAACCGGTAATTGGCTTGGAGGTACACATACAAGTCAAAACTAAATCAAAAATGTTCTCTAGCGTCAGCGCAGATTACTATGGCAAGGCGCCAAACACTTGTGTAGATCCTGTTACTCTAGGATTGCCAGGGGCACTGCCAATTCCCAACAAAAAAGCTATTGAGCAAGCTCTGAGATTGGCCATGGCTTTGCAGTGCCAGATTAATCCTGAAAGTAAATTTGATCGTAAAAACTACTTTTACCCTGACTTACCTAAGGGCTATCAAATCTCACAATATGACCAGCCACTTGGAGGGAAAGGCCACTTGGACTTCACTGTCAAGGGTCAGCAGCGCAGCATCAATATTACTCGTTTGCACTTAGAAGAGGATACTGGTAAATCTATTCACGAGGGTAATGAAACATGGCTTGATTTTAATAAAGCTGGGGTACCTTTAGTAGAGGTAGTTACTGAACCGGAGTTTGAGTCTGGCGTCGATATTGATATGTTTGCAAAAAGGCTAAGACAGATTGTCAGATATCTTGGCGTAAGCGACGGCGATATGGAAAAAGGTCAAATGCGCTATGAGCTCAATATTAGCTTACAAGAGCATGGTCAAACTGAATTGCCTAATTATAAAGTAGAAGTGAAGAATATTGGCTCGATCTCATTGCTGCAGAAAGTATTACAGTTCGAAGTGGAGCGCCAAACCAAACTGTTGAATTCTGGGCAAAAAGTAGTACAAGAAACCCGCGGTACTAGGGACATGACAGGCGAGACCTACTCGCAACGTATCAAAGAGGAGGCGGCAGACTATCGCTACTTCCCTGAGCCAGATATTCCCCCACTGCAGTTTAGTGCTGAATATTTAGCAGAATTACAAGCAAGTCTGCCAAAGCTGCCTGAAGAATTATTAGCAGAATATTTAAAAATAGGTATAAGTGCTGAAATTGCTGAGAATTTAATAAACACTAAGGCCAAAGTGGATATTTTTAATAACTTTGCCAGAATTAATAATCAGCCTGCAGTTCTACAGGAAGTTTCTAAGTTAATTGTGGGGGAGCTAACCGTACTTAAGCAAGCTGCTGGATTAACTTGGAGCCTAGTATTGCCAGACGAAAACGTATTATTAATAATAATTAAAATTCTAGAATTAAAATTAGCCAATAAAATTAATTCTAATACGAGTAA
This sequence comes from uncultured Candidatus Saccharibacteria bacterium, assembly GCA_964640685.1. GTDB lineage: Bacteria > Patescibacteriota > Dojkabacteria > CALFHW01 > CALFHW01 > CAZXFQ01. The sequence continues at coordinate 33,591 of CAZXFQ010000003.1, read as the reverse complement.
AGATTTAATTGCCAAGGCGCTGAAGGCTGAATTTGGCAACACAGATGCAGTGGAAAATTATTTATTGGAGAATAGCTTGCTGATGACTGCAAATACTGAAGGATTGGAGGCTGTTGTCAGCAAAGTACTGGCTACGGATCCTACTGCCAAAGATCGCTTTGCCAAGAATCCCAACCTGGCAATGTTTTTTGTAGGCCAAATTATGAAAGAAACAAAGGGTTCTGCTAATCCAGGAGTGATCAAGGAGCTTGTTATCAAGTTGTTAAGTGCAACCTAAACATGTATAGTCCAATCCCGCCTGCTCTAAAGCAGCAACTAGACGCCGCACCCCTAAGACCAGGGGTATACATCTTTCGTGACGACGCAGAGAATATCCTCTATATTGGCAAGGCAGTAAACTTATTTAATAGGTCGAGGTCGTATTTCCTCAACTATCGCCGCTTGGATCCACGCCTACAAACAATGGTGGAAGGTGCCAGCCAAGTACAGTATGTAGAGGTGGCCAATGAAGTGGAAGCATTATTGCTGGAAACAAACCTGATCAAAAAGTACCAGCCGCGCTATAACATTTTGATGACTGATGACAAAAGCTACATCTGGGTGAAAATCCACTCTGAAATGGAATTCCCAATTGTCAAGATTGTGCGTAGCAAAAAAGATGATAAAGCTGATTATTTCGGTCCATATCCAGCGGTAATGCCTGTGAAGAGGCTGCTAAAAAATGTGCGTAAGATTTTTCCTTATCGCACCTGTAACCGTGAGATTAAAGAAATCACTATTAACGCCGAAACTACTGCAGCCCAAACTTCTGTATATTCCTCTGATATGAAGCCATGCCTGTACTATCATTTGGGTCTGTGCGCAGCGCCCTGTATGGCCAAACAGCCTAAAGCAGAGTACAGAGCCATTATCAACAATCTCAAGCGCTTTCTTCGTAGTGAACATGACGAGCTTAAGACTGACTTAAAACAGCAAATGCAACAAGCGGCTGGGCTTAGAAATTACGAAAAGGCCGCTGAGATACGTGACCAGTTGAAGGATATCGAGTACCTGACGCAATACAGTCGCATTGATGAGCAGGTGGATGAAGTGCGTCTAGAGGAGAAGATTCTGGAGCAAAAGTACAAAGGTTTAGACGAATTGACCAAGCGCTTGCAGAACTTTTCGCTATATTTCCCGCGTTTAGAAGAGCGTAAACTGAATCAGGCCAATACCACTACTGCTGTGGTGGAGAAAACCGGCGAGGCGGAGACCCAACTTGACTGGGCCAATTTTAAAATTGAATGCTATGATATTTCCAATATTCAAGGCAGCAATGCGGTAGCCGCAATGGTTGTTGCAGTAGGTGGCAAGGCTCAAACACAGCTTTATCGCAAGTTCAAGATTAAGTCAAAATCTTCACCAGATGACTTTGCGATGCTACAAGAGACAATGCAACGTAGATTTAAATATTTACTAGCGGATTTTGCAGATAGTCTTGATCCTAGTTTTAGTATCGCGCCAGATTTGTTGGTAATCGACGGAGGCAAAGGTCAATTAAGCTCAGTCCTTGAAATCCTCGAACCATTGTGGAAGCAATTAGGCCACAGAATTCCCTGCATTGGCTTGGCTAAACGTCAAGAAGAAGTGGTGGTCAAGGTAGCAAGTGGTTTCCAGATTGTCAAATTTAGCAAGCGCTCAAACGCTTTACATATTCTACAAGGGGTGCGCGATGAGGCGCATCGTTTTGGACTAGGATATCATCGCAAACTCCGCTCCAAAGGCATGGTCTATTCGGAATTAGACTTAATTCCAGGGGTGGGAGATATTACCAAAAAAAGATTAATAATGGCTTTTGGCTCTGTGGCAGGCATTCGTAAAGCTAAATTAGTTGACATTGAGTCAGTGGTAAAAAATCGTAACACTGCTCTCAAGCTCAAAAAACTACTAATCTAATAACCCTTTACTTTCGGTACTGGGATAATGTAGATTATTATATGTATCTTTCCCATAACATAGTAACTGCCTTGATCAAGGCAGAAAAAAACGCTCTGACTATCAAACTTAGATTGAAACCGGAGGACTTACCGGACGATATTTCATTAGTTAGAGACAGCAAAACACTGTTTTTCTTAATCAATAACCTAGGCCTGAAGATCACGCTAAAAGACGCCCAGGCCATAGTCAAAGGAGACGCATTCGATAGTCAAGATTTGCGCACAAAAGTTGTTGAAAATTCCAGAGCGGCTATGAGTTTTGTGCGCACTCAATGGCAAAATGGCAAAATTCAGTTCAATGATTCTTTGCTTTTGAGAATAAATATGATTTTAGGGCTAGGAGTGGGCGAAGATTGGCAATTAAAATACCGCGAAGCTGGAGAGCGCTTTGCAATTATCTATGATGACCTGGCGGATCTAGCAGGTGGTGATGCCAAAGAGCTCAATGCAGCTTCACGTACCCAAATAATTATAGATGAGTTTACCCAAGCCGAGCAGCCAGAGTTATACAGGATCTCGATGTTGCTGTTCAATTTGCTCAAACTGCATCCGTTTATGATTCTCAATAAGTACAGTATTTGTTTGATAGGAGAGTTATTGTTAGGTCGCTATTTAAGAGGTCAGGAAGAGTTTTTTAATTTAATGGAATTTTTCACACAAAAAACAGAGACAATCAAACGTGCTTTCTCTCTCTCAGATATGCCAGCGCAAGAGGTTGCCTGGCATGAATTATTCATTTCCAGCTTGGCCGAGCAATTGCTGGAGTCGGGTCAAAAGTTATTGATAAATAGCAATAGCGCCAGCGACCGGCCTGCCAAACAAGGCTCTAAACCATTTCTAGACTTGAACAAACGTCAGTTGAAGATTCTCAAGTATTTACAGTCAATCCCTACCGTCAAACGTGAGGACTATGTAGAGATGATGTCTATTTCCGCAATGACAGCTTACCGCGATTTGCAGGAACTAGTGGACAATAAGATTTTGAAGATCAAAGGCGTGGGTCGCGGTACGAAATATATGCTTTACAGCAGATAGCCTCAGTATACTCGTGCATCCAACTTCTGGATAGTAGTTTTAATGTAGGGATTCAGATATTTCTCCGCACATGTATATACCTATGGTACTATCAGTTCAAGATATCAAACTATCGTAAATTGCCTATAAATCTTCCATGAACAATTTACTACTCGCAGCAGGCTGGCGCAGTAGGGCCATCAACCGTTTTATCCGGATGAGCAAGGAAGTATTATTACTATTGAAGGAGAAGGAAGTGACTATCGAGCTACTATGAGGCTGAGGAGTTATTACCCAGCTATTTATAAATCAGACGCAGATTTTAAAATTAATTTACTAAGATTAGCAATAAAAGAGCCAGCAAATCAGTTAACTGGAGTCAATTTATTAA
>CAZXFQ010000003.1:7367-30110 GCA_964640685.1 uncultured Candidatus Saccharibacteria bacterium | reverse complement strand
CTAAGATTAGCAATAAAAGAGCCAGCAAATCAGTTAACTGGAGTCAATTTATTAATTGTGAACAATGATAAGGAAGATAGTGGCCATTGGCATAGCAGTGGATTTGAGGGTAAGTTAATTGTCGGTCCTGATGTACTGTGGTTTCCTGTAAATAATTACATGACAAATAATGGTACTCCGATCGACATGTCTAGCTTAATGTCGCTGGAAGGGTTAAATCTAAAAGATAGATCTGCACTCGATCAGGTTCTGCACCTTAGCGCGCTCCCAAATGATTATAAAAATGCAGGACCCTATACAGTATTGGTAATTGGCCAATCAGCACTACCCATGAGTTGGACGGGGGAGGTGGATGCCATGATTCGCAACATCGATCCGTATACTGGTCGACTTAGGCATCTTTCCTCGGGCATATTTGACGGAAGACGGCCAAACTTTACTGCCAGGCGGGAAGTTCCATTACTGCCAGGTGAATCTTTGCCCACCCATGTACCCTTGGAACTTTTCAGATCCGCTAATGTAACTCCTGAGAGCGCTCGAAGAAGAATACAACAACATTACCTTAGAGCCAAATTTTCTCTCTTGTCTGCTGTAGGAGGTTTCTTAGGGTAGTCTTTCAACCCAGAGCCCGGCGTAGCTGGGGAGGATTAATTTGCCCTTGAGCAACAAGGCATTATTGATATTAGTAATCTCCTTATACTCGCCCTCAGGTAAGACGATCATTTCCATTGTGGTGCCAAGGTTTACATAAACTAGGATCTCTTTCTGGGCAAATGTATGTTGCAAAGCAAAGATATTTTTGCTTAGGTCAGGCGAGAGGCGACTGAAAGTCTTTGACACTCCAAACGACTCTCTCAGTTTCAAAATCTCGCTCAATTCACTATAGATGAATTGACCCTGCGCAGTATTGATCAATTCTTCGTTCACTTGCCCTCTAGCAATGTCGCGATGCTCAAGTTGCACATTATGAAACCCTTGGTCTAACTTAAGTTTCAGTTGCGCCTCGGCGTATTCCAGATCGTTGGCTTTACCCACCTCATCCCCATAGACAATGGCTGGTGAGCCTGGGATTGAACAGAGGAGTAGATAGATTAATACAATTTTGCGAGCATCTTCATCTAAGAAAGTCGCAGTGCGCCCCGTAATACCAGCCTTTGTATCGGTAAGATTGTACAAATCCAGCAGTGCTTCTGTTGCAGAGACGCGCTCTTCTTTACTAAGCAATTCAATGTTCAACTCGTCGTGGTTGCGCAGAAAATTCACCAGTTGAGTCCACTCGGGTAAAGTGAAATATTTATCCAAAACTTGCCAAATGGGCTCGGCGCTTTGTAATACCACTGCCAGCCAAAGTTTTGAACAAAGCTCGAAATTGTAGATCAGATCAGCTTGAATATTATCTGCGTCTTTGCCGGCAGTATTGTGGATCATATCTAGGTAGTCCAACGTTTCTGGTAATATTACTGCAAAAGGCGAGACAGTCTTCATAATCTGGTGCGATAATTGCAGCATTTTGTAGGTCTGCGGAGTTTTGTTCAATTGTCCTGGTGCCAGTTTTTTGAACACTGATAGAATTGCATCGAAGCGGAAGTTCAGACCCAGCTTAGCCCAGTAGACTAGCACTTTAAGTAATTCTTTCAAGACTTCCGGGTTGTACCAATTCAAATCTAGTTGTTGTGGATAGAAACTGTGAAAATACCAATGGCCGTCGCGGGCATGCACCCAGTGGGGCAGCTCTCCGACTTGGTCCGGGAAGGCAATATTTATTTCAACTTCCTGGCCATCAATCAAATACCTGGCCCATTCAATACTATCGCGACTAAAACGCTCCAAAAGCACTGGAGTAGTTGCAGAAGTGATAAAGAATTGCCTGAAGTAGCTGTCTCCGGATTGAGCTTTCAGCACCCAAGGATGTTTCTCAGAGACATGATTAAAGATCAGATCCATGAATAGCACCATACCACGTCCTTGTAGATCGTTTAGAAACCTGAAAAATGCTTCATTGCCACCTAAACCTGCTTTGACATTATAATAATCCATTACATCAAAACCTTTATCGACCATTGGCGACTCCAGGAAAGGTAGAACGTGGATTGCATTGCATCCCAAGCCTTGAATATGATCAAGCTTAGCTTTAAGAGTGTCAAAATTGGCATTGCCTTCTGCGTCGACGAACGAATCTGGATAGGTTACGTAAAGTTGCATGGTGCGATACCACTCAGGATTGCGCTCGCTGCCAGTGTAGGCCTTCGGAGGGCTTGCCGGGATTGAACCTATTAAGGCTAGGATTTCAGGTAATAATGTAGCCGCTGTCTCATGATCATACAGTTGCAATAACAGAGTCTGGATTTTCTCGACATAATTGTCTTGATAATCAGGTTGGGCCATAAATCAGTTTAGCAAAAAATTGCTATGAATTTGCTTAATATTCGCTCAATATTTGCTATAATATTAACAATCACCAGGGAGAAACGACTGTATTGTCCATGTGCGATACACAACGCCTCCCACATCATTACTTCCCAGTATAAATCAGTTTCTCCCGCTCTCTATCTAGAAAAGTTTTATATTTCTGAAATTTTTTCAATAGACTCGACTCTGAATATCTGTTAGGGATGATTATCCTGGCCAACTTATCTTCTTTGGCCAGAAATTCGTGCAAGCAATAGAAATCTCCGTCACCTGAGATAATTACTGCCTTAGTGTAATTATCATATTCAATTCTGGCTGCATGCAAAACTATTTCGGCATCTACATTTCCCTTAGCAACCCCCACATTGTCTTTCACTGTGGGCTTATGGATCAGTTCATAGCCCCAGCTTTTAAGAGCTGCATAGAGTTTGTCATTGCTCGCAATAAAGCCTATAAATAAAAAGGCTTTTTCTACTCGATATTTATCACGCAGATACTTGCGAAATTTTTGATAATCCAATTTCCAACCAGAATATACTTTCTCAGAGCCCCGGGTAATATCTTTGTTGGTTCCTAAGTTCAGATTCTGACTATCAATAAATGCGTATACCATGCTTGATTATATAGGAATAAGAAAGTTTCAGATAAAATAATGTTATAAAATAGTGCTATAAATAGTGCTATAAATAGAGTATTAAGTTAGTCACTAAGTCTTATGTCAAAAAAAGTATTGTATCTGGATGTGGAAACTACAGGAATGGATCCACTGAGGAACGACATCATTCAGCTGGCAGCAATTGTGGAGATTGACGGCAAAGTAGTAGCAGAAAAGAATCTTAAATGTCAGCCATTGGATTGGGATAACGTCAGTATCGAGGCCATAAATATTTCTGGCAATACTATTGAATCTTTGCAGAGTTATATGCCGCCGGCCGAAGCCTACAAAGAGTTTCTGGCACTTTTGGATAGCCATGTAGATAAATATGCACCTGAGGATAAATTCTATCCAAGTGGGTATAATCTAAGCTTTGATTTGGGATTTATCAGCCACTTTTTCAAGAAGCAAGGTAATAATTATTGGGGTAGTTATATAAAGTGGAAAGGTATAGATCCTTTGCCACTCTTGCACTACCTAGAGTATAGAGGCAAAATCTCTTTGTCAAATTATAAACTAGTGACAGTTTGCGAGTATTTTGGGATCGAGCTGACTGCACATGATGCTTTGAGTGATGTTAAGGCTGTAAAGGAAATCCTGCGAATCCTGGAGGAGAAGTTTTATCTCACTGCGCCCAGCGCGGTCATTTAACGCTAATCTTATAGAACTTATGTCTGCCTGCTAATTTTGCTTCCTCTAGAACCTTGGCATCTGTCCCAAATCTTTCACAATAAAGTTTACAGGCTGGATGGTTTTCATCCACAGTGTACAATATCCTGGTTATGTCTTCTAGGATTAGTAGAGCGGAAATAAAAATTCAAATCCTCATCAAATATGAAATGAAATTCAGTGATCCAGGGGATATTGTTCTGGGAAGTCGCCAGTGACAAATGAATGACTCCGGGCAAATACTGGCGAATAACTGCTTCAAGATTTTCTAGTATAGTTGATTATAACTGTTTGAGGTAATATTCGGAACTAGATTTTTAACTAGTTGCACTGATAATTTACAACAACACACTGAGTTTATGACGCTTATGGAGCAGCTGTCGAAAAGTCGCCAAGAAGTGACAAGAAAATCGTCTATTTTGACAACCGTTCCATAAGCGAGTCAAAAGATGGGGAACTCCATAACTATTTAAGTCACTTACTAGTCATAATTTGCAATGCAAGCACTGCCTCAGAATCTATGCAGCTTAGAGGTACATTGTCTAAGAAAATGATCAGGTATTGATGGAAGTAAACTTTGTTAGCATTTACTTCGCATTCATAATTCCAATGTGATAATTAGATCGGCAGAAAAGCGAGGTACCGGAATCGAACCGGCGCAATATCCTTGGGAAGGATACGTACTACCTCTATACGAACCTCGCACAGTTAATTAAACTTGCAGAAACTATTTCTCCTCTTCGACTATTTTGACCTCGTATTCGTCTGCCTCGGTGACAGTTACTACTTCGTATTCAATCCCGCAGAATTCACACTCGAAGAAGTCCCCGGCACTTAAACCGTCTGCGACTACAATTTCATTATTACACTCAGGACACTTAAACTTTTTGCCAGAAGTTGCAAGTTTGCTCATTTGGATAGAAATACTTGTATAATCTAATTATGCCAATTATAGCTGGTAATACAGAAATTGAAAAATACACTTTAAGAGGACAGGATCTGTGGTTTAAGCGTGAGGACTACAATCCTTCTGGTTCGTTCAAAGACAGACTGATTGCATACCTGTGGCCCAGATTATTGCAGGCAAGTTACCCGGAAATCGTGCTGAGTAGTTCAGGTAATATGGCCATTAGCTTGCTCTACTGGCAGATACATTCTCAGGAAAAACTGGGAAGTAAACTGAGAATTTTTATTGCTGATAATTTGCCTGAGTCCAAAGAACTGAAGTTGAGCGAGTTAGCAAGCCAAGCTGGAGCGCTAATTATCAAATCAGCAAAACCCAAATCTCAGGCCATTAGCTACGCTAAAACTCAAAATGCCTTCTTACTAAGAGGTTCTGAAGTGGACGAATACGCGGATTCTTACCATTCTTTAGCGGATGAGATTGTAGCCTATCAAGTGGCGCAGAATTTTCCTTTCTCAGAAATCTTCATTTGCTGCAGTTCGGCAACAGCTGCCCAGGGTTTACTAGAGGGACTTTTGACCTATAAGACTTGGCGTCACGGCAAAGTGTTCCTGGTACAAACCAGTCATATCAACCCATTTGCCAAGGAATTTGATGCAGACTTTAGCTATGAATCTGAAACCAAGGCGAACGCCATAGCTGATCGTATTGCCAGACGCAAGCCTAGAGTGTTGGAGCTACTGGCGGCGATGCAGGGCAGTGGCGTGGTAGTTAGCAATGTTGAGATTGAGCAGGGACTGGCAAGCTGGCGGGAGCTATTCCCGACTTCTGGGAATTACACCGGCAATACAGTTTTGAGCTTAGCAGGGATGTTAAAGCTACGCCAAAAAGGCTACAATTTTGCTAAGCCCCTGATCATTGTCAGTGGAAATTAGACTTTTAAACTAAATTAGGAATACATATGGACATACTCAATTATATTTTTGGAGCTGCATTCGTCGCCACAATAGCTGCATTTCTGATTTATTGGTTAATTGTACCCATTTTAACCACCCCATTTTTTATTTCCAGTATCAAAGACATGCTGGCCACCTTTGAATTAGCAAAACTGCAGAGCACCGACAGAATGGTTGATCTCGGCTCAGGAGATGGCCGCTTGGTATTGGCTGCTTCCAGGGTGTGTGATTACGCCGAAGGAGTAGAAATTAATCCTTTTCTGACCTTATTTGCTAGGTTTATGGCAGTTATCTCCGCCAATGGAAGTCTTAGATTCAAAAACCAAGATTTCTGGCAGGTAGACTTGAGTAGTTTTGACGTAGTATTTATCTATTTATCGCCAAGCTCGTTATGGAAGCTAAAGCTCAAATTGGCTAAAGAATTACAGTCTGGAACCAGGATTGTCAGTCATTCCTTTAAGATTAAGGGCTGGAATGCAGTTGACACCATAAAGGTTGGCAAAAAAACTCATTACCTCTATATAATGGGCCAACAAACTTAATCAATCTTCAGTTAATAATATGTCCACTACAGAAACTATTCTTGCACAAATCAATCAAGAGCTTGGTCAACAACCGTTATTTTTTATTGCTCCTGAAACTGAGCGAGGCATGGGCTTGGAGAAATTGTTAGAAAATTACTTTGTAATAGCCGCAAATGCCGACGCCACCTCAACCTGGTTGGAGGGCTTACTGAAAGGTAAGTTGATTAAGGAGTCAGGCGGTAGTACTAAATTACTAGCCAATCAAGAGTTCCAGGCTTTTGTCCAGAGTAAATTCACCAAAGATGCCTTCCGTTTAAACAATAGCAGTCGCAAGATTAACCTGCAGTTTTTCAAATCTACTAGTGATGAGTCTGTGCCTATTCTAACGCAGGCTGGGATCATCCCTACCGTCTTAAATAACTCTGCAGAGTTGACCAGGCAGTTAGAAAATAAAGTAAAACAGTACCAAATTCTCTTGAACTCCCCAGTGGTAGATCATTTGCCTGAGTCGCAGATTATCGCTTTACAGGACTTTGACGAAACCAAATTTAAGTCAGTGTTTAAAAGTAGTGGCTTAGCTCTACAATTACCATTTGGGCACACTGGCTCGTCCACTTACTTGATTGATGATACTGAAAAAGGTCGCCAAAATTTGACAGAACTGCAAGCAATCAGACAAAGTTTTCCTAAACGCGTGGCTAGAATAGTGCGCAAAATTGAAGGATTACCATTGACGATAAATGCCTGCAATTATGGTGAGTCAACATTTTCCGGAGGGCTCTCGTATCAATACACAGGTATTGCCCAACTAACTGCATTGTCAAGCGCCACAGTTGGTAATGACTGGAGTTTGCCGAAAGAATTTATTACTGAGCAACTGAGAGGAGAAATTGCGGACTTAGCGCAACTAATTGGACAGGTCTTGCATAAACAATTCAATTTTAGAGGTTTATTTGGCTTGGACTTAATTTGGGAAGTAGAAACAAATAAGCTTTATTTGATTGAAATTAATCCGAGGCAAACAGCCTCAATCCCAATGCATACTAAATTGCAGCTAGAGGCGGGACAGATTCCTTTGTCTGTACTGCATTTGGCAGAGTTCTTGCGACTTGACCTGCAAGAATTGAAAATTAATAGTCAAGATTATTCTTTGGAAGCGCTACAGCCATTTGCAGCGTCCCAAGTATTTCTCAGATCTCAAAGCCGCCAGAGTTTTGCTGTACCCGCCTCCAAGCTCAATCCTGGTGTTTATCGTCAACAAAGCGACAGTGCTGCGCGCGAGGCGATAGCAGCAGGACGCGGCGATGATGTTATCTACTTGGACGCTGACGAAGATCGCCCCATTATTAGGCAGGGGGAGGGCTATAGCTTGGATGACTTTAGTACAGATGGCTTTCTGCTCTTGATAAAACCCACTGGTACAACTATTGAATTCAATGAAGAGATGGCTAGGCTAAAAATTAGGCAGTCATTGGGCATGTATACTGCCGGCAGGGTGCAATTATTGCCGTTGGCTCAAGACGCCTTACAAAAAATTGGTTCTGTGTTAAGTTAATAATAATTATATGGCGAAAGCATACTCTGATCACAATCATATCTATCTGAGCAAGCAAATTGACGAGAATACAGTAGTACACACTATTCATCCTATTGCGGGGAACTTTCTCCAGCAGTACTTTGAGCTGCCAATAGCTGGCAAAAGAGTGATTACTCCGTATTATATAAACGTGAAAAAGCGCAAGGATCTGAACGCTTTAGTAGGCAAGGGAACCCCTGAGGAGATAGTTTTGGAAGCTAAAGTGTGGGCGCAGGCTAAAAAGCAGAACTTACGAAGGTATAGCCCCAGCGAAACTAGGCAGTTTATGGAGCAAGTAGGAATTGGTATAGATTGTGGAGGTCTTGTGGCCAATACTTTAGCGCACTATTTTCAAGTCCAGCGTAGGGCAGGGTTTTACCGTCAGCTGAAGTACAGCAACATGAGTTGGCGAGCTCGAATTGCTAGATGGTTAAGACCAGCTACTAACCTGAGTGCTGACGAGCTGACTTCTGGTCTTAATGCCATCGTGATAGATCTAAATCAAGTCCGCCCTGGTGATCTAATCAGAGGTGTGGGTAAACAGCGCAATTCATTTCATGTGGCTTTAGTCACCGAGGTGGTGGCGCAAATTGTTGCAGGAACAGAGACTGCCAAAGAGACAGTTGTAAAGATTAGCTACGTACATTCACATCGAGGCTATGGAGCGGATCACGGTGTGCGCCGAGGCGAAGTAGTGATTAGTGATGGCTCCAAGCCATGGTGGGAACAACAATGGTTAGATAACCATAGTGACGGCAAGAATTATCTACTTGAGAATGATTTATTACCGTTCAAAGCTGACTGCGGATTTAGGCGCTTGTTGCTCCTCAAGAATTAAGCACTAATTATTAAACGCTGAATTATCACTTGACACTCAACTCTGCTAAGTGCTATAAATTCAGTAATAACTGATATTTCTTGTTTATGTTAACTGTCAGACAGAGATTATTATTGAAGTCTATTATCGAAGAATTTATACATTCTGCGCAAGCAGTGGGCTCTTTGAATATTAGTGATAAATACGATTTGCAAGTATCTCCAGCCACCATCCGCAATGAAATGGCGCACTTGGCTGAATTAGGACTATTGGGCAAAACCCATGCCTCTTCAGGACGTGTACCGACTACCAGAGCGCTAAAGTGGTTCCTCGACGAGGTTCTCGACACCTATGAAGAGATTGACCCTTTTACTGCTGCAACAGTGCGTGAGCAAATGTTCCAGAATAGATTCAACGCCGATAGATTGCTGGGTGACTCAATCAGAAGTCTACACAAACTTACAGGCAATACAGTAGTGGCCACCCTTGGTGACAAACGCTATATCTCTGGATTATCAACTTTCTTGGACCAGCCCGAGTATGCTGACGTGCAGAGATTGAAAAAAATCTTGAATCTATTGGAAGACTATGCAGTTATGCATGACATGTTCACTCAATATGACAGAGTCAGCACAGTGAAAGTCCTTATTGGTGAAGAAACTGGGATTGACCAGTTTTATGATAGTGCAGTCGCGTTTGCTGCTATCAAGTTACATGGTGAAGCAGAAGGTTATATAAGTGTGGTTGGCCCCAACCGCATGAATTATGCTCGAGTCATTCCTGCCATTAAATACATTGTCCAAAGTATTCAGGACGTGGTGCAAGGCTGGTAGTATTCGTAAGTTATAATAATTACTCATATTTAATTGAATTAATCTGTCACTATTATGTCGGATAAAATTATAAAAGAGACCCTAGAAGAGTTGCAAGCAGCTTTGAGCGCTGAGAAAGAAGCTAAATTGATGGCCTTAGCCGATTTAGAAAACTACCGTAAACGTATGGAACGTGAAAGGCAGGAATTAATTACATACTCAAATCTCTCAATTCTCAAAGCAATTGCTGATACATTAGACGATTTTGAGCGCATGATTACAGACTTAGAGCAACCTGGACAAGAAGATAAGATCGATGCGTTCAAAACTGTTTTTGATAAGACCAAAGGTATTTTACGAGATTATAGTGTTGAAGAGATCGAGGTTAATATCGGCGATAAATTAAATCCAGCATTAATGGAAGCGATTGGTACAGTCACTGTTGCCGAAGCTGAAAAGGCCAATACAGTCATTCATATTGCTCAGAAAGGGTATCGACTGACTAATAAAGACTTGGTGGTAAGACACGCACGAGTAATTGTGGGCAAGCTGGGTTGATTCACAACTAAATTTAATGTCTTCAAATAAGTAAATTAATTAAATTTTTAATTCTAACTAATATGGGAAAAATTATTGGAATAGATCTTGGTACTACTAATTCAGCTATGGCTTACGTAGTATCAGGCAAGGCTGAAATTATTGCTAATAGTGAAGGTATGCGCACTACACCTTCAATTATCGCTGTATCGGAAGATACCAAGGAAGTATTGGCTGGCTTACCTGCCAAGAACCAAATGGTCACCAATCCTGGCCAGACATTTTATTCAATTAAGAGATTGATTGGGCGCCGCTATGAGGATGTGGCCAAGGAAATTAAGAATTTCCCATTCTCAGTACGTAAGTCTGCGAAGGGTGGAGTGGATGTTAATTTTGGAGGAGAATGGTTAGCACCTGAGGCAATTTCTGCCAAAGTTTTGGCTAAGTTGAAGGCTGACGCAGAAAAGTTTTTAGGCGAGCCTGTGACAGAAGCTGTGATTACAGTGCCAGCATATTTTGATGACTCACAAAGACAAGCCACTAAGAATGCTGGTAAGATTGCTGGTTTAGAGGTCAAAAGAATTATCAATGAACCAACTGCAGCAGCCCTGGCCTATGGTCTGGACCAGGAAAGTGATAAGAAGATTGCAGTTTACGATTTGGGCGGAGGTACTTTTGATATCTCAGTATTAGAAATTGGCGATGGAGTGTTTGAAGTACTATCTACCAATGGTGATACGCATTTAGGTGGAGACGATTTCGACAATAAAATTATCGATTGGGTGATTGGAAAATTCAAAGGCGAAACAGGTGTGGACTTGCGAAAAGATGTTGCCGCCTTACAAAGAATCAAGGAGGCCGGAGAAAAAGCCAAGATCACTTTGTCTAGCGCTGAGACTACCGAGATTAACTTGCCTTACATCACCGCAGACTCATCTGGCCCAAAGCACTTGAAGTATGCAATGACAAGATCTGACCTAGAAAAGCTAGTTAGTGATTTAGTGGACCGCACGATTGAGCCTTTACGTAAAGCTATGAGTGACGCCAAGGTTAGTATTAGTGATATTCATGATGTGGTCTTAGTCGGTGGGATGACCAGAATGCCAATGGTTAAACGTAAAGTAGAAGAGTTTTTTGGCAAAAAACCGCACGAGGGTGTCAATCCTGATGAGGTAGTTGCTATTGGCGCTGCTCTGCAAGGAGCCGTAATGTCAGGTGACTCCAGCGTCAAAGATGTCACTTTGTTGGATGTAACTCCACTGACACTGGGTATCGAGACTATGGGAGGTGTAAGGACACCCCTGATTGAGCGTAATACCACCATTCCCACTGAGAAGTCTCAAGTGTTCTCTACTGCTGCGGATAGTCAAACTGCTGTAGAGATCCATGTCCTCCAAGGTGAAAGGGAGATGGCAGCTGATAACAAAACTCTAGCTAAATTTATTTTGGATGGTATTCCGCCCGCACCAAGAGGTGTGCCTCAAGTCGAGGTCAAGTTTAAAATTGATGCTAATGGAATCTTGAGTGTTAGCGCTGTGGACAAAGCAACTAGCAAGCAGCAAACTGTGACAATCACCGCCTCAACCCAAATGAGCGATGCAGATGTAGAGAAGCTGGTCAAGGAAGCTGAAACAAATGCAAAGCAAGATAAAGAGAAGCGTGAGCGTGCAGAAGTGAAAAACAATGCTGACAGTCTGATTTTCCAAGTAGAAAAGTTCCTAAAGGACTACAAGGACAAGGTTTCTAGCGAGGATAGCCAGAAGATGCAGGAAGAGTCTGAAGCATTGAAAAAAGCTGTAGAAACTGATAGTTTTGACCTGGAAGATGTCAAAGCTAAGCTTGAAAGCCTAAGTACTTTAATGTTGGAGAAGGGCAAAGCTATGTACGAGTCTGCTGCCACCGCTGAAAATGCCACTACAGCTGCTGATGAAGCTCAAGCTAAGTCCGAGACTGATACAGAGTCCGGATCAGAGTCTAGGCCGCAAAGCACTGCCGGCGCTGAAGGCGAAGTGGTTGAAGAAGATAAATCTAAATAAGAGGAACTAATAGTAATTAGTAATAAATAAGAGCAACATGCTCTTTGACTAGGTGCGGGCTCAGTGGGGATTTACACTGAGCTCGTTTCTGTAGAGTCAGCCAAACATAAAAATTAATCAGTTCTCATATTCATAGCGACTAGTATTTTACTAACAGATTGCGTACAATTTCGCTAGATGCCGACAGAACCATATCCAATTCAGGAACCTTATAAATCGGGGCATTTGGCCGTCTCTGCTATCCACCAGATCTACTATGAAGAATCTGGCAACCCGCAGGGTCTGCCAATTGTACATGTTCATGGTGGTCCAGGTAGTAAGACTAAGGCTGCAAATCGCAGTTTTTATGATCCCCAGAAATATAGAATTATTCTTTATGACCAACGAGGTTGTGGTCTAAGCACTCCAGCGGGCGAAACAAAAGAAAATACCACTTGGGATTTAGTTGATGACCTTCACAAGCTCAAATCTCACTTGCAGATAACCGAAACTTGGTACGTCTCGGGTGGAAGCTGGGGCAGTACATTGGCCTTGGCCTACGCACAGAAATATCCTGAAGAAGTCCGTTATTTGTTCTTGCGTAGCCTTTATACCTTTACTCAAGCTGAAGAAGACTGGTACTTCAAATTTGGAGCTAACCAATTTTCTCCAGACAGCTGGGCAGAATTTATAGAGACCATTGGCTATCAGGGTGAGTATGGAGGCGCTTTGATTGATTATTTAATTGAAATTTTGGCTACTGAAGATGGAGCTAAAAGACTTACAATTGCTAGTGCAATTGGCAAATGGGAACGTAGTATTATCAAATTAGTTCCCGACGAAATCCAGCCAGCAGCTTCCATTCAGGAAATGAATAGTGCACAAATCTTTATGCATTACGTTAAGCATAAAGGCTGGCTGACTGAAAGACAGTTACTCAATAATATGCCACGAATCCAGCAAATCCCTGGCTGTATTATTCATGGACGCTATGACCTCTTAATTCCTGCCAGCATTCCTTGGGAACTTCATGAGTCTTGGCCACTGGCAGAACTATTTCTAATCCCCACAGCTGGTCATCATAATTCTGACCCAGGCATGACTGAGAAAATCCTGGAGATTACCGCAAAGATTTAAGGAGCTAGTGAGCCGAAATTAAATAGAAATAGTGGAAATTTAGTGATCAATTACGTTAAAATTAACGATGGAAAAAGAAAAACCTACAACTAACAAACAACTTGCTCAGCGGAAGGTGGTGCTATTCGATGGCGACGAATTTTATGGACTAACTTTAGACATGGTGCTGTTTAACCTCCAGCAGCCATCTGCATTTAAGGTTAATAATAAACCGGCATACGAGCAGTTTAAAAAGGATTTGGCAGCAAATATGTATAAGTCTGGAATTTACATAATGGATGAATTTTTTGGCAATGGCAATCTTAGCCGCACCGACTTTGTTGCAGAGATCAAGAAATTAGACCCTGATGCCACAGTGATTTGCTATACAGTTTCACAACCAGAGGAAGTAGAAGAAAAGGCAATGTATAGTCATTTTATCTTGAAGTCGGGCAAGTCCAATGAGAATTCATTGATTAAGATTTTGAGTGAGATACTGCAAGTTGACTTCGTCATGAATAATAACGATCCAGAGTATGAACTTAGTGACAAGCATAGCCGCTAAATTTTTAGCTTAATTAATCACTTAGCTATTGCAAGAATATATTTTTGTCAAAGGAGCCAGGTCTCATAATCTCAAAAATATCGACGTAAAACTACCCAAGAATAAATTGGTGGTAATTACTGGAGTATCGGGATCTGGTAAGTCCTCGCTGGCATTTGACACAATTTATGCTGAGGGACAGCGTAGATATGTCGAATCTCTCTCTTCCTACGCTAGGCAATTCCTGGGCGTGATGGACAAGCCTGACGTAGATTATATTGAAGGACTCTCACCAGCAATCTCTATAGATCAAAAAACTTCAGGACATAATCCTCGCTCTACGGTAGGTACAGTTACTGAGATTTACGACTATTTGAGGTTGCTGTTTGCCAGAGTGGGTCACCCTCATAGCCCAACTACTGGCAAACGTCTACAATCCCAGACTGTGCAGGAGATTGTCGACACAGTATTGGCATACCCACGCAAGTATCAAGAACAGCTTAAGGGACTGCCAGCAAAAGTGCTTATCCTGTCTCCAGTAGTGAAAAACCGCAAGGGTACTTATGAAGAATTATTCTCACGCTTTTTGGCTCAGGGATATACGAGAGCCAGAGTTGATGGCGAGATTTTTTCCTTGGAAGAAGAAATCAAACTGGATAAATTTAAGAAACACAATATTGAGTTAGTGGTAGACCGCTTAGTTCTGCCAGCAGTAGACTTGCAGGTTGAAGTTAGTGACTTAGCAGTGGAAACCCAAAAAGAATTTTTGAAAAGATTGACCGATTCAATTGAGACTTCTATCAATCTTGGTGATGGCGAGGTGTTGATTAACTTACCGGATTTAAGCGTGGAAAACTTCTATTCTGAGGATTTAGTCGACCCAGAGACTGGTGAATCTTTTCCCAAGGTTGAGCCCAACTCTTTTTCATTCAATTCTCCTTACGGCGCTTGCCCAAAGTGCAACGGCTTAGGCACGATCAAAGACATTGATCCAGTCCTGCTTTATAATCCAAGTCTCTCAGTGTCTGAGGGAGGTATATTTCCTTGGGCGAAAATGGCAGATAATCCAGACTCGTGGAGTATGCAACTGCTCAAGGCAGTCGCTAGAAATGAAGGCTTTGATTTGCGAGAACCCATAGGCAAAATGAAATCTGAGGACCTGCAAATGGTGCTATATGGCACTGGCGAAAAAAGTTATGAATTTCAATATGTCAGACAAATGGATGGGCGTGATAGCAAATACGAGCGGCCATTTGAGGGTGTAATTCCTACGTTACTGCGCAGATATGAAGAGACTGATTCGGATTATATTCGAGAAGATATTGAGCAATACATGCGCGAGAGGCTTTGCGATACTTGCGCTGGAAAGCGACTCAAGCCAACTAGTTTGGCCGTAACTATTCTGTGCAGAAATATTTTCGAGGTGGGAAATTTACCAATTGACGATTTTCTGTCTTGGGTGCAACAAAGTTTACTGATCCCTGTAACAATCGCGGGAGTAGTGGACCCACAGGTCCTTGAAGCTGACGCACTCACCAGCCAGGAATACAATATTGCCAACAGGATTTTGAAAGAGATTAATACCAGAGCCAACTTTCTAGTTGCAGTGGGCTTGAATTACCTAACTTTGAATCGCACTGCCAAAACACTATCTGGTGGTGAGTCTCAGCGGATTCGCTTGGCCTCACAAATTGGCACAGGGTTGACTGGAGTATTATATGTTTTGGACGAGCCCTCGGTAGGTTTGCATCAATCTGATAATGAACGTCTGTTGCGCAGCTTACAAGAGTTAAGGGATCTGGGCAATACTGTATTGGTAGTGGAGCACGATGAAGACACAGTTAAGCAGGCAGACTATATAGTTGATATTGGTCCAGCAGCCGGTGAGCATGGGGGAGAACTAGTAGCCAGTGGTACCTTGCCAGAATTCTTGAAGCATCCTACTTCTCTAACTGCCAAATATCTTAGAGGTGAAATAAAAATTAGTAGGGCTGATATTGTAGCAGAGGCTAAACTAATCGTACCTAAATTTGAATTAGTGCGCAAAGCTCAAACCAAGGCTAGTAAGTACTTGAAAGTCATTGGAGCTAGCCAAAACAATTTAAAGAACTTAGATGTGTCATTCCCATTGGGGCAATTTGTCGTGGTCACTGGTGTCTCAGGTTCTGGTAAGTCTTCCTTGGTGAATGAGATTTTGTATCCAAGCCTAGCTAAGTTTCTATATAAATCTAAAATCGAAATTGGTAAACACTTGGCTGTAGAAGGCATGGAGCAAATAGACAAAGTAGTAAATATTGACCAGTCACCAATTGGCAGAACGCCTAGATCGAACCCGGCTACATACACAGGGGTATTTACTGCTATCCGTGAACTTTTTGCTAGCTCCCGTGAGGCCAAGACCAGAGGATATACTGTTGGTAGGTTCAGCTTCAATACCAAAGGTGGTCGCTGCGAGAATTGCAAAGGAGACGGTTTACTAAGAATCGAAATGCAGTTCCTGCCAGATGTATATGTAAAATGCGAAACCTGCAACGGCAGACGTTACAATCGTGAGACTTTGCAGATTGACTTCAAAGGCAAAAATATTGCTCAGGTTTTAGAAATGACAGTAGAAGAGTCAGTGGAGTTTTTTGCAAATATACCAGCAATTTGTAGCAAGATGCAAACACTTTTGGCAGTTGGCTTAGGGTACATTCGTTTAGGTCAGCAGGCTACTACACTTTCCGGCGGAGAGGCTCAGAGAGTCAAATTAGCCACCGAACTTAGCAAAAGATCTACAGGCAAAACAGTATTTATCCTGGATGAACCAACTACTGGCTTGCACTTTGATGACGTGCGCAAACTCTTGGTAATGTTGCACTCCTTAGTATTAAAGGGTAATTCTGTCATTGTCATTGAGCACAATTTGGATTTGATCAAGACAGCCGATTGGTTGATTGATCTTGGACCTGCTGGAGGTGTCAAAGGAGGTGAGTTAATTGCTATTGGCACGCCTGAGGAAGTGTCACAAAATCCAGCTAGTCTTACCGGACAGTGGCTCAAGAAAGTATTAAACTCGTAGAAATATGTTTGCCAAAGCGCTGCAATTATCAAAAACATTGGCCTTCGGACTGGTATTCATCGGTGTAGTGTGCGTGCAATTTTTCTACGATGCCAACAATCTTCCAATAGGTTTTGAATCAGCCAAAGTCCAAGCCTTACAGACTATAGCAGTGATCGCACTTTTGTATATCTTGCTGCTGCTGCCACTAGACTTATGGCAGCAATATAGAAAATCAGGCAACCTGAAGAATCTTCTACAGAAACTGCGGCCTGTATTATTTCTGAACCTACCTGTATTACTTGCTGTAGGGTTAATTGTTTGGAGTATTATTAATTCTCCTTTTCAAACAATTGCCGTTGAAGGTAACCCTTTCAGATATAGCGGCCTCTGGACGATTCTGGCACTATTCGTGCTGTTGTATTTTAGCTGGGCATTTAGCCAGACTAAATTTCTAAAAATACTTTTGCTTGGCTACTTAGCATTAATAATACTGCACGCAATCTTAGGCTACGTCGATGTTAGTAGCCTCGACTGGGAATTAATCAAAACAGGCAACTATGTAAATGGCAATTTTGGTCAGGCCAATTTCTTTGGCAATACTATTGCTACTGGGATAATCATAGCTACTGTCTATTGCTTAGAAGCCTGGAGGACTAAAGATTACAAACTTATTTCAGTCCTACTGCTGGCAATTTTAATTCTTAGCGGAGTTTTAATTTTATCTTTTTCATATGGTACTTGGGTGATATTACCCGTAGTTCTCGGGGGGTATTTATTAGTGCGCTTTAGTAAATTAAATAGTGGCCGAAAATTATTACTTAGTCTGGGGTTACTGACAGTTGTTACTGTGTTGGTGCTGGTAGGAATTTACCAGTCTGATGAGGCTAGACGTCTGACTTGGGACGCAGTTGTTGTTCTAATTGCTCAGAGGCCATTCTGGGGTTATGGGCCAGATACTTTGAGCTATGCTCTACAAGCAGCAAAGCTACTACCCGACCGATTTATCGACAGATCACATAATATTATTTTGGATTTAATATTCAACTTTGGAATTTTAATTCTGCCTTCACTTGCACTGCTAGTTTCCCCGGTCATTCACAAGCTGTGGAGAATTAAAATTCCCAATACAATACAAATATTAATTCTCGGTTTAGTATTGTATTTCTTGACTGACTTATTTCATACCAAATCAGTGTTCCATTACGCGGAGGTGTTTATGTTTACTGGAATACTGCTTAATTATGTAACTACTGCAAAATCAGATCCCTCATAGAGTTCATTGCAGTGTAAGTGGCCAAGATTTTATAATTGCTTATCCCAGAGTTGCTAAGATCTTCCAAAAGTTTTGGCATTGAAGTATAGGTATTTATTTTGATATTGGATTTTGCCAAAGCGTATTTCAATCTCAAGTTCATGTCTAGCGCTCTGCTTCCCGCAAGATAAATCTGCCCAGTTAATGGAAGTAAGTTTAACTTTTCGAGTGGGCTGTCCCACAGCCAAGACACATCCCTGCCGTCAGCAATTTTATCGTTGATTAAGATCACAAGATTGAGAGGCTGTTTGCTATCAGCAAGCATATCAAGTAGGACAGCGAATCCCACGGGGTTTTTTACCAATAATAGCTGCAGTTGTACTGGGTTCTGCTTGTCACTTTTCTGGTAGATGATGGTCTCGCCACGTCCGAATGGTATAGGTGCTGACCTGATTGCTTTCACAAATTCCGGGGAATTAGCTAGACGTGTGTCCAATGCACGCACTACAGCGTAAGTAAACGCAAAGCTGTAGATATTGTGAAACCCCGGGAAGTTAATCTCAAAATCGGTGTTTTCAATATTTACTGCCCAGCCCAGGCTGTCTAATTGCTGCAGAGGGTTGAATATCAAGTTTTTTCGATCACTGGGGGTTTGAATTTGGTCATTCTCCAAATCTGGATCTTTCTGCGAAACTGCTTCGTACTGTATCCTTTGGGCTGCTCCGCTGACAAATATATATTCTTGCTGATTGGTCAATCCAGCCACGCAGTCCAGCACTTGAGGATCATCTGCATTTAATATTAGCCTTGCCTGTGGGTTTAGTTTTACTGCTTGAGTAACATGCTCCTTTGTACGGTTAATTTCACCATAAGCATCTAGTTGGTCTCTGAAGAAATTGGTGATGATGATGTAATCAGGTTTCAGCACTGCAGCGATTTTGGGGAAAGTGGCCTCCTCAACTTCGAAAATTGTATATGCAAATTGATTTACACCTATGACACGGAATTGCCTAACTACCTCTGCTACAAGCCCTCTGCTCAAGTTAGCGCCTCTGCTGTTTACCAAAACCTTTCCAGCTTTTAGCGAAATTAACGAGGAAGCTAGCAAAGTCTGTGTGCTAGTTTTGCCGTTTGTGCCAGTGATCACTATGACTTTACCAAACGACTTGCGGCTGCTGGCCAGAAATCCTGGAAATAGTCTTTCCACCACTAATCCAGGCAAGGCTGTGCCGCTACTGCCCCTGAGTTCCATCAGCTTGGCCAAGAGTTTGCCTATTAGTAGACCTAAAAATAGTTGTAATGATTGCATACTTATCTATATTGCTGAATTAAGCTCACAAGCTCTGCCACAGGACTAATAGTAGTAATTATGGTCTTAGGTGACATGTCATCGCCATATACAATTGTCAGTTTGGACATTGGCAAAGACTTACCTTCGTTTGTCTTGGTCAAATCTTGACTGAGTTTAATTTGCTGCTTCAGTTGAATGAGTTTATCCTTGTCTTTTTCTTTACGAATATCAATTCTAAATTCAGTTTGCATTTCTGCATTATCAGCGGGGAAAACATCGTCGATAATCAAGTTCAAGCGGTCGTCACGTTGTGAGAGTGTGGCGAAGAATATTGTAGCTTGGCCATCAACCAATTTGTCCTTCAGCTTTAAGAAAGTATTTGGGAATACTACCGCTTCCACCTTGGAAATCTGGTCTTCGATGGTAAGTATTGCCATTGGCTTGCTGTCTTTTTTCGTAAGAATTATCTTGATTGAACCAATCAAGCCAAGATATTTGTATTTTTGCTGCAGTTTGAACTTCTGCAGAGCAGAGTCCATGTTTCCTAAGGCAGAAATACTGTGTAACTCTCCGTTTAAGGTCAATAACTGGTACTTGTCTAAAGGATGCGAAGTAATGTAGCTGCCAATTAATTCCTTTTCCCAAAGTATTTTCTGGCTGGAATCTATATCGGCTACTACCGGCAATGGCGTGAGGTCGAATTGTAGCGCGCTGCCATCGCTGTTTACTTTGGTCATACCACTGAACATATCTACTTGCCCAATAGCGATACTCTTGAGCGACTTGCTGGCTTGGTCGAAAGCCACTGGCAGCGCCAGCAGTAATTGATTACGGTGCCCAAATTTATCCATGGTGCCAATTTTGATCAGGCATTCTATAGCTTTTTTATTGACTTTGTAGGGCAACATGCGCTTGGCAAAGTCGTCCAAGTGTTTGAACTTACCATTTTTTTCACGTTCTATAGTAATATTCTGTACCACTTTAAGGCCCACATTTTTAACAGCGCCTAGGCCAAAGCGAATATAACTCCCTTTCTCAATAGTAAAATAACTTTCAGATTTATTAATATCAGGTGGCAAAATTGTAAAGCCCAACTTGCGTGCTTCTGCCATATCAATGGTAATACGGTCAGTATCAGTAATATCAGAATGCATCAATCCGGCCATAAACTCGATGGGGTAGTTGGCCTTTAAGTAGGCGCACCAGTATGACACCAAAGCGTAACTGGCACTATGCGCTTTGTTAAAACCGTAATCTGCAAATGGCAATAGATATTCCCAGAGTTTGTCCGCGATTTCCTGAGAGTAATTTTTAGACATGACTCCCTTCTTGAAAATAGGTTCTTCCTTCTTCATGATATCTAGTTTCTTCTTGCTCATAGCTCTACGCAGCAGATCCGCTGCTCCCATGGTATAGCCTCCAATGTCCACAGCGATCTTGATAACTTGCTCTTGGTAAATAGCAAAGCCGTAGGTTTTCCCCACAATGGTCTTCATCTCAGGAACCAAATACTCTGGTTGTTTACGTCCATGCTTGCAGTCAATATAACCAGGTATATATTGCATAGGTCCAGGTCTATAGGCCGCACCCATAAAACAAATGTCTTCCAGAGTCTCTGGCTGCAGGTCCCTTAAATATTTTTGCATAGGAGGAGACTCGAACTGGAAAATACCGATTGTATCTCCACGACCGAAGAGCTTAAATGTCTTTTGGTCATCAAAAGGTATACGCTTGGTGTCGATTTTGACCCCATGATACTTTTCCACCAGGTCAATAGTGTTCTTGATGATGGTTAGATTGCGCAATCCCAGGAAATCGAATTTCATCAATCCCAATTCTTCCAGCCACGTGCCTTCTTGTTGAGTGACAACTTTGCGCCTAACATTACCTTCAGCATCTTTCGTGGCATTAGCAGCCGATTCAAACTGTACTGCCACATAATTCGTAATCGGCTCCGGCGTGATGAGATAGCCACAGGCGTGAGTGGATACGTGCCTCGCCATGCCTTCGATCTTCGTCACTGTGTCCTTTAAGGTGAGTAACTCGCTGCTGGAATTAATGATAGAGGCGAACTCAGGGTCATCCTGCATCATTTTGCCGATGGGTTTCACCTTACCAAATAGTACATGTACCAGTTTAGAAAGCTTATCTGTCACTGCCAGATCAATCTGCATTACTCGGCCCACATCGCGGATGGCGGCTTTTGTTTTCATGCGCCCAATTGCACAGATGGCGGAAACGTTTTCGTTGCCATATTTCTGTTTCACATAATCAATAACTTCATCACGCCGGTCATCCTGAAAATCCATATCAATATCAGGCGGGCTAGGGCGTTCGGGATTCAGAAAGCGTTCGAAATATAGCTCCCAGGAGATTGGCTCGACGTTAATAATATCTAAACAGTAGGCAACCACACTTCCTGCCGCTGATCCACGCACTCCCACGACTATTCCCTGTGATCTGGCCCAGCGAATAATGTCAGAGACTACTAACATATAATCGTCGTAACCTTTGTCGTGGATAATTTTCAGTTCATATTCGAGTCGAGCTTCTAGTTCTTTACTAATACCTCCATAGGCCGATTCTGCTCCTTTGAAGACCTCAGACCTTAATATTTCCCCTGCTGGTACATTTATCTGTTCAGGTAGAGTGGGGAGAAATCTGGGTTGCACCTGGGGGAAGCCTAATTTATATTCTTCTACACCTTCAGCCACACGCATTGTCGATTCTAATACCTCCGGGATGTCCTGGAAGTTAGACAGCATTTCTTCAGGCGTCTTAACATATGTATCGAGATATCCCTCTCTTTTCTTGGGATCTGTAAGTACCCGGCCATCTTTGATGGCAAATAGTATTTCCTGAGTGGTATTGTCTTCCTTATTTAGAAAATGAGCGTCGGTACTGGTAATCAGGGGCAATTTATAATCTGCAGCCAAATCGCGCAGGCGAGTATTGACTAGCATTTGTTGCTGCATCATCTCTATTTGCTCGGCTGTACGTCCCTTGGCAAAGTCATCATGCCAAACATCGCTATTGGCGAAGCCATTACGTTGAATCTCTAAGTAGAAATTATCTTTGAAAGTGCTTTGTAGATATTGCAACCAATAATCTACCTTTTTTTCTTCGCCACGCTTAATATGTCTGGCCAAAGGACCTGCCAAGCAGGCTGAAGTACAAATCAAACCTTCGCTGTATTTGGCTAGGGTTTCTGCGTCAATCCTAGGCTTAGAATAAAAGCCTTCGAGATGGCCGATGGATACTATTTTGCTGAGGTTCTGATAACCTATCTTGTTCTTGGCTAATAATAGTAAATGGTAATATTTAATGCCGTCAATCGGTTGCTTGTAGCTATGCTTGCCAGGTGCTAAGTAAATCTCACAGCCAATAATTGGTTTGAGGCCAAACTCTTTCGCGCCCAGCCAGAATTCTGTGGCACCGTACATAACTCCATGGTCGCTGATTGCCACGGCTGACATACCGCTATTCTTCACTTTTTCCATCAGCGGCTTTACACGGTTAAGCCCGTCTAGTAAGGAGTATTCAGTATGTACATGCAGATGAGTAAACGACATATTCCATTCTACTATGAAAGTTTGGCAACTCACCATCAATTCCCCTCCTTA
>CAZXFQ010000003.1:0-7267 GCA_964640685.1 uncultured Candidatus Saccharibacteria bacterium | reverse complement strand
TGCAGTTGCGCAAATTTTTGCATTAATTCCAGCGGTGTAGTTTGGTTGAGATCGAGTTTCAATAGCTCATCCATGGCCTCTAGTTTTGCCTCAATGGCTGGATCTATTTGTGGGGTGTTATGTATTTCAGCTGGTTCAGTCAACTCATTAAAGCCTAATTGTTGGTAGTTGAGCTCGGTGGAAGTGGTTTTCTTGAGTTCGTTGGCGCGCTCAAGTACTTTGAGGATACTAGCAGCGCGGTCGGTAATCTCGGAATTAATCCCTGCTAATTTAGCCACGGCCACACCGAAAGATTTACTGGAAGCCCCTGACAAGACTTTGTGTGTAAAAGTTAGTTCTTTCCCCGGAATTGCCTCCACAAAATAGTTCTTGACATTGGCAAGCAATTTTTCCAAGGAAGTCAGCTCGTGATAATGTGTGGCGAATAAAGTCTTGGCTTTTAACTTTTGACTTAAGTGTTCTAGCAAAGCCCAAGCCAATGATACCCCATCATATGTGGCGGTACCTCGCCCGACTTCATCTAGAATGATCAAAGAGTCGGCGCTGGCATATTGTAAAATGTAGGCTAGTTCGGACATTTCCACCATAAAAGTCGATTCATTTTGGCTAAGATTATCTGCAGCGCCTACGCGAGTGAAGATTGCGTCCACTATGGTTAACTGCGCTATTTGCGCCGGCACAAAGCTACCAATCTGGGCCATGAGCTGGAGAATGGCCATGCTGCGAATATAAGTAGATTTTCCTGCCATATTTGGTCCCGTGAGCAGTATTACTTTCTGGACGTCTGAGAATTTCAAATCATTGGCAATAAACTTTT
Source organism: uncultured Candidatus Saccharibacteria bacterium (assembly GCA_964640685.1). GTDB lineage: Bacteria > Patescibacteriota > Dojkabacteria > CALFHW01 > CALFHW01 > CAZXFQ01. Next base: position 6,450 of record CAZXFQ010000003.1, on the reverse strand, counting down.
CCTGAAGCTTCGCGGCCAAAACTGGGTGTTTAAGCCCGCTAACTTCTACATGAGTACCGAAGCTAGGACGAGAAAAGTTGTGAAACTTAGCTACTAGACTAAGACTGAAAATTACATCTAATTCAGCTATGATTTGGTTTAGTGCACTTAGCAACTCTAGCTTGCCAGCAGCCAATGTGATTAAGTCCTGATAGATTTTTTGCTCGCATTGCAATCTGCGTTCCGCATTGAATAAAATTTTCTCTTCCCATTCTTGCAATTCCTCTGTGACGAAGCGTTCTGCATTGACCAGTGTTTGTTTGCGCAAATAATTCTCGGGGACTTTGGCTAGATTACTTTTGCTAATTTCAATGTAATAGCCAAAGATTTTGTTGTAGCGCAGCTTCAGCGAGCTAATGCCGCTGCGGGCAATCTCAGCTTGCTCTAGTTCACGCAAGAATTCTTTGCCCTTAGTAACTTCAGCCATTATTGCTTGCAAATCTGCATCTGTATCGGGATTGATAAATCCAGGCTGGCTAAGATCATTACGGCCATCTAATAGCTTAGAATCTAAAGTCTCAGCTAAAGTTTTTAGATCTGTGAGATCAAAGTTTAGCAAGTTAGCCAGCGCTGAACTTTCTTGGTTATTAAGCTTGGTTTTTAAATCTGACTGTAAATTGACTAGTGCCTTAATGCCCAAAGCCATTGCCTTGAGGTCCCAAGGCTTAACTCTTGCCAATCTGGTCTTTACAATTAAACGGTCATATTCTGGTTGAGCTTCCAGACTGGCGCGCAACTTGTTGATTAATTCTGGCTCCTGCGAAAGCAGTTGCTGAATACTACCTAGACGCCAATTGAGCAATCCACCATCTAGTGTGGGATTTAGCAGCCATTCTTGCAATTGCCTAGCACCTTGCTGAGTGATGGTCTGATTCAGCAAGCTATATAGACTGTTTGTTTGGTTGCCATTGCCATCAGCAAATATTTCTAGCGCTTTGTAGCTACTCCATGGCATATGGACTCTTGACTGCGGCAGCACCAATTTCAATTCGTCTAGGCTCAATTGCTTACGTAAGTTATCTTCTAAGTATTTACGTAACCCGTTTAGTGCGCCTAGAAGCAAACTTGTATTCTCGATACCCCAACTCTTGAGTGAATTTAATCGATAATGCTCACAAAGCTCAGAAAAAGCATTCCCCGTGTGAAAGTCGGTCTGGGGACCAGTGGAAATTAATTTCAGCGCGGCCAGGTGGCTCTTGTTTAAATAGGCCTTGTAACTCTCTAGATCCAATTCACCTATTAGTAATTCTTTTGGACGGTACTTTTCCAGTTCGCTTAGCAATTTTGGTAATGCAGGAGCATCATTGTTAATCTCCAAGGCACGTAGCCTCCCTGTACCAATGTCGTAGAGGATTATTGCGGACTCAGTGCCTTTACGTGTCTTGTTGAGGTTTATTACAGCTAAATAATTAGCCTCATTTTTGCTTAGCAATTCCTGATCTACTACAACTCCTGGCGTGATTACGTCGGTAATACCTCTATCCACCAGGCCTCCTGGCTTGGGCTCCGAGAGCTGATCTGCGAGCGCCACCTTGTATCCTGCACTAACCAACTTGGGTAGGTAGTTTTTTAAAGCATGAAAAGGGATACCAGCCATGTCTCTGCGATTGTCCCCCTTGCCTCTGCCGGTGAGGGTAATACCTAAAACTTTAGCAGCAATGTGCGCGTCCTGGTCAAAAGTCTCATAGAAATCTCCCAGTCTATACAATAATATTGTGTCGGGATATTTAGCCTTTAGCTTAGCATATTGCTCCTGCATGGGCGTAGCCATGTTAATTTCTTTCTAGGAAACAGTCGAGTGCCAGGGCGTCAGTAATTCGCACTGTATCAGAATCAATCCTCACAGGACAGATTCCACGGCCTCGACGTTCGAGCTCAAACCCTTTGTCCGCAGGTAATTTGATCCCAGAATCGAGAAAGTTACTAGGTTTGTAAGTTTGAGAGCTTAGATTCCAGGCACCCACGATTGTCAGATAAAGCACTGCTAGGGTTGCGATAACAATAAGTATACCTTTGCTGGTATTCAGTTTGAATTTTGCCTTAATGGCTTGAGCCGTTTTCCCAAGTTTAGTTGCTGCTTCAGACTCCAGAATTATTGGCATCATAGTAGCCCCTAGTCCTATGCCAAAGAAACCTCCAGTAATCCAACGCATCAAATTTGTAGAGATGTAAACCGGGTCGTTATTATTAATACTCAGTACGCTGGCAATTGTTTGGATGCCACCATCCAGGGCAATTGGGATCATAAAGGGCAGGATTTGATACCACTTCAAACCCTTGAGTCCGAAGATTTTGATCACCAATGCCATCAAGAAAGTTCCACCCCACATTGCCATACATCTTGAACACCAAGCACACTGGTGATCTCCCACTTGCAATGAGCGCCAGCTGATTTGATGGCAAAAAAACGAATAAATGAAATATATCACTTTTGCCAAAGGAGTAGCACCAATAGCCATGAGAATAGGAGCAAGAAAAGGTAGTATGTTTAATCCGCCTAGGCCAATAAGAAACACATTACTAAAGCTAAGTTTACGCATGTTATATTCTAGCATTGAGTGCGCGAATCTTCAGCTGCAATTTTTGACGATTATTCCAGGTATTAATTCCCACAGTACTAACGAAATCAGTTGTTAATGGCCACTGCAAAGCGCTCAAGCTTGTGAGACTGTGATTGAACCAGACTACATCTGCACTAGGGTTAAGATCACTATTCAGTCCCAGGTGATTGTGATTATTACCAAATTGACGGAACTGCTGAAAATTTACATCATTAAAAAGAAACTCTGGTTCACTATTCTCAAAGCCAAACGGCTCTAGTAGATCCAGTTCTTGGGCAAATTGTAAATTTGCACTACTAAAATCCATATGCATTAATGGACTAAGTACTGCTGACTCGCTGGTCATTTCAGTCTGACTGAGAGTCTGATTTAACGCTTTAGCCAACGACTCTAGGTTGTCAGTCTTTACAGTTAAGCCTGCTGCTTGCGCGTGGCCCCCAAAACGTTCTAGCAATTGCGTACTGGCGTTTAAAATTGCTGTAATATTCACTGTTTTAGGACTTCGCGCCGAACCGACCCACTGACCGTGCTGGTTCTGACTTAGGATAATTGTCGGGAGGCCTGAGAGTTCTTGAAGCTTACCAGCAATTAAGCCAATTATCCCTTCTTGCCACCCAGCATTTGCAATAAAATTGAGACTTTTGCTACACAATCCAAAAGTAGCTTCTTTATTTGTTGCGTCACTATTTGTGTAGCTGGAAGATTGCTGGCTACGGAAGTTCTTGGCAGAAGCAGTGGCACTGGAGGTCAATTCTTGCCTTTGTTGATTTTGGCGATTTAGCTGGTTGGCAAAATTCAAGGCAGTCACAGCAGATTCTGTACATAACAAACGCACTGCGTCTATGGCGTCACCAAGCCTGCCAGCAGCATTTAACCTAGGCCCGATCACAAATCCGAGATGATAGGACTTCACATTTTGCAAATCAAGACTGCTAGCGCGCGCTAGAGCCTGTATCCCCATACTTCTGGTATTCTGCAATTGCTTGAGACCAGTCTTTACTAGCAAACGATTCCAGCCAGTAAGTGGCATTAGATCGCATACAGTCCCGATTGCAACCAATTCCAGACCTTCAGGTGTCTGGGGAATTCCTAGTAAATCTCTGCAAGCACAAATTAGATTCCAGGCCACCGCGCAAGCACAAATATTGGCAGGATTAATACTGGATTGAAGCAAATCCGGATGAGGTAAGTGTGGGTGGATGATTGCGTCAGCTGCTGGGAGTTCAATCTGTTTGCTGGCGCTCGCGCGCAAACTATGATGGTCCGCAATAATTATTATTAGAGCAGGGTATTTGGCTTTGAGACTAGCAATAATCTCCACATCACGGACTCCGCAGTCCACGGCAATTAATAGTTGTGGGATATCTGACCTGCCTCGACTGTCAAGTAGTTCTATGCATTTGTCTAAGTTCAGTCCGTAGCCTTCCTTGCCCCGGTGTGGAATAAATGGCTGGGCATCAGCTTTTAGGTCCCTATATAAAAAGCGCCACAATAAACTAGTGGAAGTGATGCCATCAGCGTCGTAATCTCCATAAATTGTAATTGGGTATGACTTCTCAACTGCATTACGGATCAATTTTGCTGCAGTTTCTGCGTCGTGAAGAAGTTTGTAGCTATTGAACACAGTTTCTGAATCGTTACTAAGTAGAGCCGCCACTTGACTCGCATCTTTATAACCTCTGCGCCAAAGCACTTCTATAAATTCAGCTGTGAAGCGGTAGTTGTCTAAGCTTTGGTTGAATCTCTGCCAGGCTTTGGAGTTGGAGTCGGGGTTGGGGGAAGGTGAGCTCCAAGTCATAAAATCAATGCTAATACAAGTGAGTTATACTTTCCCAGAAGGTGTTTCAGTAGGATCATGAAACTTAGCTTCTAATTTCTCCAAGCGGTTTACCAGCACGACTACAATTACAGTTACCACTATCGCATAGATAAATGGGGTAACTGCTGTGGCTAGATCACCCAGGCTCTGGCTTAGGAAACTGTCAACCCAAGGTTGCACTGTGCTGGTGATAAAGTTCCTTATGGCCTCATTCCAAGCTAGTCCAGCCACCAGAGTAAGAGCTGAGATTATTAACTTCAGACTGGTGGAAAAAGATTCGCGGGTGTCCGCCAAAGGATTGACAAAATTATTGGTAATGGTCTTTATGCGCTTGATTCTGCGGGGATCTAATCTAACCATAATATGATGATATTCTAACGCACTTCTTCTTTAAGCGCACGCCTGTAAATATCAAGTTGTCTATCATAAATAAAAATTCTGCCACATTCGCAGACAACTTGCTCAGTTTGATTAATACGACTACTACGCTCATACTGTTGGTCAAGGTTACGAGTACAGCCAGGGCAAGAATGTCTTTGCAGTAATACTTGTTGTAAAGGCGCGACTAATTTTTTAATCATTTCTTAAGCATTGTTTATAATAGTTAATTATGGCAATTATTTGGTAGTTTAGTTAGAATCAGTCAAACAGTAAATTAATTATACTATTTAATTGTGATTAATTCCTTGGATAATACTTTTTTCATTGTCACAATTCTACTAGCGGCCATAGTAATTGGCTTCTCCCTAGCTATCCCAATTATTGATGCTCTTTATAGATTAAAAATTACTCGCAGGCTTGAAGCGGACTTTTCAGCTCTAATTAGCAAGCGCGCTCAGAAAGCGGGTACTCCAGTAATGGGAGGCCTGATCATTATCACTACTGTCCTGATCTTGAATTTGTTGTTTAACCTGAACAGTTCCACTATTGTGCCCTTATTGGTATTTCTGATCTCAGCTTTTGTTGGTGGCCTAGACGATTTGTTGAATATTTTTGGAGTAGCTCGCCATTTCCGTCCATTAGCTAGAATCAATAAATTAATCAAAGTGCATGCAAACCCTCTGGTGCGGCTGTGGTATATTTTCACTTATCCGTGGCAGGTTTATAAGTCTTTCTTTTTTATGTTGGGCTCTAATCCGGGCAAAGGCACTCAGCCACATGAAAGAATTTTGCTCAATAGTATTGCAGGTTTCGCCGTGTTCCTCTGGGTGTATTTTAGTGCGGGCTGGACAGATCCCACTACGTTATATTTTCCTTTGGGGATAGCTATCAACCTTGGATTACTGTTCCTGCCGTTTGTAATACTGACAGTATTGTTTATGTCTAACGCCGTAAATATTGCTGACGGGATGGATGGACTGGCAGCAGGTATGCTGATTCCGGCTCTGCTGGCATTCTTGCTAATTGCCTTACTGCAGAATAATATTCATACTGCAGTGTTATGCGCCTCGGCTTTGGGTGGAACTATCGCTTACTTATATTTCAATGTTCCACCCGCCCGAGTACAAATGGGAGATGTTGGTTCGCTTGCGATGGGGACCTTACTTGCGGTGATAGCTCTAGAGATGAAGGTGCCATTTTTATTATTAATAATCTGTTTTCCGTTTGTGCTCGAACTAATGTCTTCGCTTGTACAAGCGATAGCTAGACGTATATTAGGCCGAAGATTATTGATGATGGCTCCTTTGCATCACCACTTTGAATTAATTGGCTGGAAAGAAGAAAAAGTCGTGATGCGCTTCTGGTTATTAGCGATTTTCTGTGCAATCCTCGGTCTGTGGGTGTATCTGTTATATTAATTGTGTTTGAAGCTTTAAGTGTGAGAGGATAACTTAATTACTTTATAATTATTAATTAAAACTATGTTACAAGAAAAATTGAAAGAATATTTTGATCAAGCTGAAGTTGTGAAAACTTTGAACGCTGACCTAAAAGATGTGCAACAATCCCATGAGAGTTACGCCGAAATCGAAGTACTGAATAAACAATTGAAGGATTATGTGGCGGATGAAAAAGCGGCCAACATTCCGT
>CAZXFQ010000002.1:39505-57479 GCA_964640685.1 uncultured Candidatus Saccharibacteria bacterium | reverse complement strand
CCGCAAGCCGCAAGCCGCAAGCCGCAAGCCGCAAGCCGCAAGCCGCAAGTCAACGTACAAGAAAAGCCATTGCTATTAGCATGATCTATTTGCCTCGCACCCGGCAATATGCAAAGATATTGTAGGTATGCAGATGGCGCGATTTTCCAAAAATAGATTGATGTTTATAGTTACTGCAATCTTGATTCTGACTGCAGCGTTAGGAACGTTTACGTGGTCTATGCTTAGGACGCAAGCAGATTTAAGCGCTGAGATCGCTGATCTACAGTTTACCAATATTAGTCCCGCAGGTTTTTCATTGGCGGTGATCACTTCGCAGCCTCAAGCCAATATGCAAGTATTTGCAGGCGAACAGCCGATTGGGAATTGGCTAAATACCAGTGCTGGGGCTACTATGGAGGCGGAAAAAGACAGCCCAGAACAGTCAAGCTACGCCTATCATTTCAGTTTCAGCAACTTAGACTTAGCTGATATTCAAAAGAATAATGAGTTATATGTGAAATTAGTCACTCCAACAGGTCAGTATCAAACTAAAGTTAATTTGCAGGCACAAGCAAGAGGGAATCTAAGCGCCGAACCGAAATTAATTTACGGAGTCCTCACTGATTACAATAATGAACCGATTCGATCTGGAGCTAATGTATTTTTAGAATTCTCCAAACCTGATAGCGCCGAGCCAGTGACGCTATCAACAGGAGTCAAGGCAAATGGTGTTTGGAGTGTAGAGTACTCTGAACTCTTATTCGATCTTCGTAGATTTCAAACAGATCCGCAAGCTATTTTGAAATTGCGCTCATCTTCTCAATTAGGAAGAGGAGAGAGGCGTTTGAGTATTAAGGATTTACTGGCTGCCGCTCTGGATAAACAGGAAGTGGTGGGACTCAAGGTAGGTTTGGGGTTGGAACCTGCTGCTAAAGCTTTTGATGAAGCAGGTAAGTTAAGGCTAATTGAGCAAAGCTTGCCGCCTGCATCAAAAATTAAAGGTTTAAATTTACAACAGTCGTTGTTAACAACTGTCTCTGCGCAAGAGGCAGCTCCAGAGGCAGCCACCCCAGCAGTAGCAACTTGCGCGGGGCCTGACAATAATAATGACGGTATTGCCGACAGCGCAGACCCGAGTTTGTGCCAAGTGGGCTCACGGTGTAATTGGCAGAATGCATGGTGGAAGGAATGTTTGGCACCTTTTGCTGGGGTCACTGGCGAGGTTAAACATGAATGGGTGGCTTTTTGCTCTGCCGATGGTACTATCTCAGCAACTACGCCGAGTGGCGCGGCCAATCTCTATTCACAGGTCAACTCAAATTGTAGTGCTGACAAATTGGGCCAGAAATTGGCTAATGCAGCGCTTAACGATAGTTGTAATGGCGATCTAACTAAAATGGCTAGCGATCCAGGCAGTTGTGCCACAAGTATAAACGGGCCAAGTCCCACACCCACGCCAAATCCTGGCGTTGAACCCCAACCCCAACCCCAACCACAGTCGGGATCATTTGGCATCAATCTTAGACTTGCAGGAGGAGGGGACACTATCAACGTGAAGCTGTCTGGTAGTACTGGTCAGTTGGTGGATCAAGCAGTTACTCCTGTATTAATCTTGGATATCTACGAGCCAGGCCAAACAGTACCACTGAGGGAAATTATTAGGCCCAATGGTGACCTAGTGAAACGATTGATCTTTAATACCAGATTACGAGTGACTCTAGGCTATATAACACCTGCAAGCCAGGAAAATTTGTATAACTTAGCTTGTGACGGTGCCCGTACCAGAACTGAGACTGCACCTAATTCGCCAGCAGTTACTCCTATTCCTGACTCAGAGATTTTAGTACCAGCTGGGGGTACCGGCTGGATATTTACTAGTACATACAATAATGCAGGCTACGGAGTCGAGCTAGCTGGCTGTGATGGAACCAGCAGCGCTGTCGAAATTCCTGTAGCGACCGAAATACCAATAGATACAGATCCGACTTCAGGCGTATCAGAAATACTGACAAATGGGATGTGTCCAATTGCTTCAGAATGGATAAATCAGACCAGCATTTATCAAACCTCAACTGGAAACGGGAGTCATAGAAGTTCTCCTGGCAATCCTATTGCTAGTCAGAGACCTACAGATATCAAAATAAATGCTAGTGACGCAGCCAATCTAAGGGATAATGCTATCAATGTGCTTATAGTCAGTCCAGTCAGGGCCAGAGTGGTAGAGGTGAGAACGCCTGAGCGCACTGTGCAAATCTTTGGCGGAGGAATCTGTCAGGATACTGCTCCAGGTGCCCCAGTGGATCCGACATTGCCTTATGCAAATCAGTATATCGGCGGGATCGTCCTGGTGCTAGCAGCTTTGGACTCCGCTGGTAATGACGCTGAGCTGATGCTATTTGCACATATAGAAGCCGTTCCAGATAGATTTTACGCAGCCAATGACGGTGTCAATAATCCTAGGATTATTGTAGAACAGGGTGAGGTGATTGGGCGTATTTATGATGGGCGTTTTGATAATCTTGAAAATAATCTAGTAGAGAGTGCTTATGAAAGTTCGCGTTTCTCTAGATTCGGGATTGATATCGAATCTCCAATTGCTGTAAACGGCTGTTATAGTCCGGAATCTCCCCATTTGCACTTTGCAATTATATCTAAGAATGCTTACGATCTTACTCAGGTGCTTTCAACTAATGGACAGCTATTTTACACTGGCAACACGATTGACTCCACACCATATATTGAGCGTACATGTTATAGAATTGCTGGGAACGGTCTAGACAATCCTCCATCAAGTCCATCAAGCCCATTAAGCTCACTAAACTCACTAAAACCATTAAAACAGATTATTGCTCAAGAAACCAACTTTCCACGGCCCCCAACGCCTGGCGGCTACAAAATCACCATCAATGGCAAGCAGATAAATACTCCTGAAATAATATTTGCTGATAATACACAACAGGTGCGTTACTTTGCAGATACTAATAATGACGGTATAAGACAGATTTCAGAAAGATATTATACTGAAGCGGATACCGCCCAGTGGCAGGTGAACTTTCAGAAGGTCAGTGAGACTTTCCGTTATAAATTAGAGCGTGGCTGGAACTTAGTTGGATTACCCTTTGCTAATTCTGACATTACTAAAGCTAGTCAATTGCACGCTGTCATCAATAAAGAATTGAGTGCTAATGTAGCCACAAGTAACTCTACGCTTAGTATTGCGAGCCTACAGTCAGTAGACAATTATAATCTCTATACCAAGGTTTTAAACCAAAACACTAAGATTAATGCTCAAGGACTATTAGAAGTCAGCAAAGATTTCAGTTTGACGCCTGGTAAAGGCTTATTTATCTATGTAAGTGAGCCAGTACAGTTTAATCTATCTGGCAATGCATTTGTGTCAGCACCCGAGTACGACCTCTGGCAGGGGTGGAACTTGGTGAACCTGTATACTTTTGTGGACCAAAAGTCCAGAAAAGTCCTCCAGGATGGCGTCGGTGCTAAAGAAGTGACTAAGATTGCAGAATATAAGAACGGTAGCTTTGCTACACAGGAGAAGTCATTGCCAGAGGACAGTATCTTTGGCGAAGATTTCACAGTCAATTCACGTTCAAGCTATTTCGTCGAAGTAAAATAGGCAGCTCTACCGCTTTACTAATTCCCCAATTTTCAATTTATTGGTCGTAACTGCCATGAAAAGGATCGGTCTTTCCATCTAATAATTCTGGCACTTCACCATCACCAGCTTGCTCGTTAAGAGCCTTGATCTTCTCGGCAGAGAAATTGAAGTCCTCCTGCACAATTATAGTTTTACCGGGCATTTCCTCGGCAAAGCGCTGCTTGATTTGCTCTAATTCAGCAGCAGAAACTGCCTCGTTGATCTCGATAACTACTTCAGAGTTTGTATTGTTCAAAATGCTAATCGGGTTTTTCAACTCGCGTCCGTCATTGCCCGATATTATAAATACAGTGATCATCACTAAAGCGATAATCAGCAGCATTGCCATTAATTTTAGTCTATTGTCAGATTTTAAGAGGTTGTCTAGCATAGTTAATTTGGACTAATTCGTTTAAATTGACTAATAATGCTGTCAGCTCTGCAGATATTGCTGGATTCGTCGTAGTAGCGGACTATCACAGGGTCTTCAGAGGCTCCAGCGTAGGCACGGGCCGCCTTGTAATGTCTACAACTGTTTTTATTGAAAGTCTCACCACTACAACACCCACTATCCCATGCCACACCAGTATTGCCGCCTGTGTCGAATTTAAGTTTGGTTGCCAGTGCGCAAGTTGCAGCGCCCATATAAGCAATGTTAATTGGCTGGCCTGTAGGTTGGTTGATGCCTAGGCCTTCAACACAAGTCTTAATAGCACCATAGTTGGGGCTATTTGGATAAAGATATTTGCTAGCGCCAGAGGGGCAGAATTGGGAAGGACCTACACAGCCACAAAGATTCACCCTGCTTAGTGGGTTAGCTGGATATACATCAACTTGATCAACATTGCCGTTATAGCTCTTGATACTGCCTTCTTTGATCACGTTCAGATTGCGACCATTGTAGCCGAACCTTTCCATAAACATATGAGTAGCGATTTTGTAGCTAGGTACCCCAGTTAACTCTGAGACTCGCTTTAGCAAGCCGTAAATATCAGGGCTATATGCGCTACCGAACAATTGCTGCGCGTTACGGGTGCCATTTGCCAAGCCATTTTGTTCAGCATAAATTGTAGTGTTTATGTAGAGATTTACAAGCTGCGGTGACTGATCCGTGATGAAGGGAGCCATATTGCTGCAACTGCCAGAAACTCTTTGAATCAGTGACTCTCTAGTATAAGGAGTAGTAGTTGAAACTGTCGGGGTGATGACAGGATCGTTGGGATTTATTGGACCGCTGGGGTTGCCAGACTCGTCAGGCTCAATCGGATTGATCGGATCAATCACAGTACAGATTTGAGGACCTGGAGAAACAGGCGCTAATACAGGCGGCTTAGGGTTGCTAGGCGGGTTGGGGTTGCCAGGATCAGTGGGTGGACCTGTGACAGGTGAAGAGCCAAAGCTGCAATTGTCAGGGCTAGTAATCAAACATTTAGGATTACAATAATCTTGCCCACAACCTTGATCGTTGCCTGTGGGGCCAGTGTAATAGTAAGTTTGATTGTTAAAGCTAGCACGGTCGCGCTTCAGTCTGATTTCAAAATGTAAATGTGGTGACCAGGAGCGGCCCGCATTGCCCGTGGCACCGAGAGTATCTCCTTGGCGCACAGTGGTATTGGCCGAATAGCTGCAGTTACGAATTTTCTCGGAGATTTGGCTTAGATGAGCGTAGAGTGCGTAGATTCTGCGCCCATTTGTCAAAGTATGTTCCAGCATTACGACGCGTCCGAAGGCCTGCAGGCCTTCATTGGCTGGGTCCGTAGGGTTCTTATTGGTGCTCCAAATTAGATAATTACTTTGACTGGCTGAGCTCACTTCACTTGCATACACACATCTGCCATCAGCAATTGCCTGAACTCTGGTACCAATAGGTGCACCAATATCTATGCCAGGATGAGCTTGCGCCGCAGTACCGGAGCGTACAGCAAAATCCACAGTATTTTTTGTGGGCAAGGGCGAGATGAAATTAGCAGCGTCTACTCCTGCAGCGCCAGCGGCGTTGCTATCATTTACTGACACTATTGGGTCAGCTGGCAGGTTTATTGGTTCTGGCTGAATGCAGATTTCAGTTGGTTGAGGCGCGACATTCAAGACACATTCTTTGCCAGTAAGCCAACCCTTTGCACACCAGTTCTGAATCGTGGGCGATACCATGAAGCGCGTGCTAGTGTTTAAACAGTCTGTTTTCTCGGTGATTTGTACTCGTAGACTGCTATAATCAGTGCATTCTTGTCCACTTGCGCTGGAGCAACGGCTGGCATAATTATCGTCCAGGGCCTTCACTAATTTACCACTGCTGCTAAGGTCATTGCAGGTAAATACATTCTCCAGGCTTAATAGACTCTGGCGGACGTAACTGCTGTTGCTAGTGGGCGCGCTACTATCCTGGCTGTAACTGCCATTAAGACCATTCTCTTGTAGCCCGCGGTAAAAAGTTGGGGTAAACACTTTGCTGAACTGCGCTTCTGGGGTGTAATTATTGAGGATGCTTTCAAAATTAAGTACTTCTTTGGCAGCGTCCATCTTTACTGCCGCGTAAATATCATTGGCGCAAAGCTTCGACTGAATTGTATAGAGGGGTAATGCGGGTCCTTGCAAGAGTGCGCTAATAGCCGTGAATAGCCGGCTTAGTAACCCGGCCTGCTCAAGTTCCACACCTGAGGCTTTTTGAACCTCATTGGCACGAAACACTTGTACTAGGAAATCTAGACAGACTTCAGTTTCACTACTTTTTGAGACATAGGCAAAGCCAGAATAGACTGGCAGAATTGTATTTTTAGAATAAACTGCGCTCCTAATAAATTCATTGAAGTAAGGCAATCGCAATTCATTTGCTGGCTTGGTCAGCGCCGGATCGATGGTAGGAAAGACACGATTAGGAATTTTCTCTTTCTGTACCGCAGCAGATTTATCCTTTTCAGCTACTTTGGCAGGAATAGTTTTCTTGAAGCTATTTACTAGAGTTTTGAGGTTAGGTCTTTCCAGACTACTAGTCTCAAAGTCCAGTCTAGCTTCGCTGGCTGAGCTAAGTCTGGCAAAATAAGGTGAAAAGGCAGCGCCAATTTCTAGCGCTTGCCCTGTACCCAGTTTTACATTGGTGTCTATATCTAAGATATTGCTATAGTCAATTTCTGGATCTAAATTTTCTTTATTGGCAATATTTTGATAATTAGGTGCCACCATTATCCTTTCAGCTGTAAGATCGCCAGGGAGAATCTTGTAGGCCACTTCGGTGTTAGTGAAATCTGAAAACCTTGATGGTTCAACGCTAGAGATAAAGGATTTGCGGCTAAAGACTAGGTCATTGTTAGCATCATAGTTCACAGAAGCTCCTTTGAAATCCTTAATATTTGCTTTATCGACCTTACTAACAATCTTGCCCCTTAAGTCCTTATCATCATTTGGTAATTTAGCAGCAATGGCATTTACGTCAGTGCCCAATGTAATTGAGTCAACGTTGCTAGCTTCTTGACCTTGAACCTGACCTTGAACCGCACCTTTGAGCGCATCAGTCCTGGAAATGCTCGCTAAGCTGACATTATTGTACAGAAAATAGCCTAGAGCCAAGACAAAACTTAGCGTAACTAGCTTGGTAAATAGATTTTTGTTGATAATTAGTTTGGACAATTTGTTCACTCTTAAAGCATTTTTGTTACTATAGAATATCTTAGCAAAATTTGACTCTCTCATGGATCAATTAAATCATTCTCAACCTGTTAATACTCAAGCGCAAGTTTACAAATGGAGTCGCGCGCATTTATATAATGTCCTAAGCTCTGGCAAGAAACCAATATTAACCCAGCCAGAACTATTGGCTGCTTTTCAACTGGTTGATCGCGCTCGATTCATCCCAGCGACTAATATTAGTGATGCATATAATGACATTGATTTAGAAGTGGGCTTTGGGCAGATACTTGATAGCCCGGTGACAATTGCGCACATGCTCAGTGCTTTGCAACTAGAGTCAGGTGCAAAGGTGTTGGATTTGGGCACTGGAAGTGGTTACGTAGCGGCATTATTGAGCCAAATAGTGGGCTCCTCAGGCAAGGTGTATAGTCTTGAGCGCAACCAGCAGCTTGCTAGCATAGCTAGACAAAAGCTTGCTCCATATGAAATCAATCACAATACAGAAATTGTCTTTACCGATGGCACTGAAGGGTTGTTAAGTAGAGCCCCTTTTGACGCGATCTACGTAGGTTTTGCCTATGCGCAACTGCCGCACAGTTTGATTGAGCAATTAGCAATTGGAGCAAACATAGTTGTGCCACTGACTTCATTACAAATAAAGCTGATCAAACGTATTTCAGTTACTGAGTTTCAAGAGTCGATAATTGCTATAAAACATTTCACTAAACTAATTCCTGGTGTGGAATAAATGCAGTACAATCTCATAGATGCAAAACTTAAAGATTCTGCAATTAACCACTTTCTATGCACCAGTTATCGGAGGAGTGGAAACTCAAGTCGAAGACCTCAGTCATAAGTTAGTAGAAGTTGGCCACCAGGTGGAGATTATTACTACCAACTCTGCCAGGCAGGGCGCCAGATTGCCCGCAGGCACTGAAATACTTAGAGGATTGCTGGTGACTCGCGTTCGCACTTTGTTTAGTCTCTCGCAATTTCATAAGTTTGCACCTGCTATTTTGCAGGTACTTTGGCAAAAAGACTTTGATCTCATACATACACATGGATTAAGGAAGCCAGAACTGTACCTGGCCCTATTGGTTGCGAAGCTGCGCGGCAAGCGCATTGTAGTAAGTACTCATAATCCTTTCACTACAGTAAAAAGATCAATATTGCTAAAGTTATTCATTTTTTGCCATGATATCACTGTGGGGATTTTGCTGATGCGTTTTATAGATCATTATTTCCTTCTAACTGAGACTGAGAAACCGATTTTGCGTAAATTTGGCATTCGCAACCAGCAAATGACAGTTGTCGGCAACGCAGTGCACCCAGATTTCCTAAAGAATTTTAACTCAGAGCAAATAACACAAATGCGGCTAAAACTGTTGGCAGGTTTGCCACATTCTTTCCGAAAACCTTGGCAATATATAGTATTGAGTGTAGGTCGACTGAACTATATCAAAGGGTTTCAGAACATTATTCAGGCCGCACGCACCTTGCCCGAAGTCCTGTTTATTGTAGTCGGCAGTGACGATGGCTATGCCAAGGTTTTGGCGCAGTTATTCAAAAATGAGACTAATGTCTATTTGAATGCAAATGGCGTAGAGCGCTTAGAACTAATTGATTATCTTGCCAGCAGCGATGTGTTTTTATTAACTAGCTTGCATGAGCCTTTTGGAATTGTAATTTTGGAGGCAATGGCACAGGGTTGCGCAATAGTGGCCACAAATAGTGATGGTCCTGCAAGCATTGTCCAGGATAAAGGCCTATTGGTGGAAGTAAATGACCCCCGGGCTATCTCTAATGCTTTGCAACAACTGCTTTCAAATCCCCAGCAGTTGCAGGAACTGCAGATGCTGGCGCGATCCCGAGCAGGTGACTACACATGGGAGAGAATTCTGCCTTTATACCTAGATCGATATCAATAATATACATTGGTCTATTGAGATTACATATGATATTATTGGGCAGTTATGAATACCCACATTTAACCTGGGAATAGAGTTGAACAAGCATTAGCTTATAAATTTGATCACCTCCCCAACGGGAGGTTTTTTTATGATTATTGAAACTTTAGCAAGCCAAAGAGGTGAACCTGCAAATCAATTGGGAGTTGTTACGTATGAGGCTGATGCTTTTCAACGAATAGCAGTTAAGCAGCAAAGGCTCAGTTACAATGGAGTGGGTAATCATCCTGGCTCACATCTGATGGCCCAGAAAGAAGAGTATTTAAACTTTACCTTCCCTCTCACGGAAACAAACCCAATTCTTTTGGAAGTCAATCAACGGGCCCGTGCAGCCTTCACAATTGGAGACACGATGGCAGTCAATCTGGGACTTTATGATACTCAAGATAATAAACTGAGAAAGAATGGACCTTCTACAGAGAAGCAGGACCGTACTCATGGTGCACATGGTTATAGAGTAGCAACAGTGCTGGCCAGTGAACTGGGCATAAAGGATCCTGAAGTTCTGCTCACAGCATATTTACATGATCTGGTAGAAAAATGCCAAGGCTGTGAAACACAAGAAGCTATATTCTTACTCTTGTATGAAGCTACAGCTGCTCAATCAGCTGCGGTATCAGAACATTTTACTCCCGAACTTTTGAACAGAGTAGCAGGCAATTTAGTGAGATTCGCAGCTTTGGATGGCAAATTAAAGCGCTTAGCCAAAAAAGTCCAAGATGATCCAATAATCAAGCCTATTTTAGAGAATTCCGTTGCTGAGGGCTTCACACCAGAGAGTTTTGTGAAGTATAGAAACGGAATACTTGCAGAATACGTGCATAGTGATGATAAGCAGGTAGTTACAATTTCAGCAATTTCAGCAATTGCAGAGCCAATTGTAGATGGCGCTTCCAGTGAAACTAAGGAACGATATATGCGAATTGGTGAGTTATTTGAGTTTGTGGGCGCCACTGAGCAAGCAGAAGGCTTAGATGCCAAAGATGATGCTGGGGGATTAATATTAGGATTGTGTTTCATTGCTCAAGCAGTAGATTTACATCGTTACCCTCGCTACCTCCCAGGTGAGTCGGTAAATGCTAACCAAAAGTCATTAGAGGATCAAAAAGCTAGGCTGCGAGATGCCACGGATGTGTTAGTGACTTGGTACCCATTGGCCCAAGCTCTGAATTTACCTATTGCAGTGAGTTTAACTTCTCAGATTATTGCAGAAAGTTTTTTTCCAGTTGAGACAGGCGCACTTGCTGACGCTGCCAGAGAGATGTCAGGTTGGGTAAAGCAAGCTGGTGGTGGGGGTACTGGTGGGGAGGGAATTTACTTCGATGTTCAACTCCAAGCACAGTTAATAAAGTCACAGCTTGAATTGGCTGACTATTTTAGAAAAGGTATGGGCATACCAATTCAGTTCATCTCCGTGGAAGAGTATGCTAGACGCTCGCAGGAGTACCTAAAAGGAATGCGCGAGACGATTTTGAATGATAATGAAGTTGCTACTACATTTGATAAAAAGACCATTGGTAGTATTGTGCTTAAATGGGTCGCACTGCACTGCAGGGGCAATATTGATAAAAGAGTAAATTATAAATCTAGAGAACATTGGCAAGAACTGTTATTTGGTGCTACAGATATTCTGCGCGCTACGCATTATCTGGCAGACAATCTATTACAGAGGATGGCTTCTTTCCCCGAGGATAATCTCTTTACGCAAATTCCTGCTAAAACAGTATATTTGGATGAACTTTGGCAATCCGTCTCTGCATCTTTTGATCCGGCTCTAATTCAGGAGCTAACTGATGATTGGCATGGGAGAGCCTATTTTTACAAAGCACTGGGCGCTCTGGCTGAGAAGATGCAAAGCAATCAAGATTTGGGGACTGACTCAAAGACGAATCTAGCGGGGGAATTAAAGTGTCTATGTGAACTGATTTTTACAAACACTCCGCCAATAACAGATGGGGATGTATTAGCGCAGCAAATATCTCAAGAACTAAGTGCTTGTCTTCAAACAATCGACACTCAGGGAAAGAATTTAGACCAGTATATTCCATCACGGGTTCCAGTAGAAGGTACAATTCGCTCAGAGGCATTTGAACTTTATGGAGTGAATAATCTTACTCAGCCAGCAATTACATCCCAAACTTATGTAGACCGTGAAGGTAATGAGCACAATCTCCCAGGTGTAATCTTACATAGAATTGTGCAACCAACTATGTTTCTGGATTCAGCAACCGGTGGATCGAGTTTCAGGGCGCTGGGATTTGAGGTGCATTATATGTCAGATTGGCAAGGGATAACAAATACCTGGTTGGATAAAGCACATGCACTTTACAAATTAATCCAATACTTAACTAGCGCAGAAAAAGAAAAGAACAGTAAACTTAAGTTGGCAGGTTATTTGCGCCACATGTCACTGAGGCTTTCACAATTAATCTATCCTAATCTATCCTAATCTATCCTCGTCTACCTAATTTAACTTAATCAGCTAAGGGAATAAATTTTGCTCGCTTTTCTAGCAGCTAGCTTAGTAGAAGCTGCATTGTTACCAGCTGCCTTCGCCGCCGCCACCACCACCGCCACCTGAAAATGATCCACCAAAGCCGCCGCCGCCGCTCCAACTGCTACCTCCACCAAAGCTACTGCTAGTAGAATTGCCTGTGTTACCATTTGCAGATTGAGGTGAAGCTGTAAATGCACTGTAACTGGCGTTACTAAAACTATTTAGAGAATTAACCAGGATTAAAGTGGTAAATAAATCACCGTCACTACTTTGGTACCAGCTTGGTGAGCTGGTGTAAATATCCCTAAAGTTCTCTGCCCATTGCTTCTCTACACCAAATACCATAGCGTAGGGAAGGAACTTCTCAAAAGTCTCAGGGGTGAGATTCTGGATTGTGTATTTTTCAGCGGTTTCCAGATACATTCGAAATCCTTTAGTCTGACGCAATACCTCCACACCTTCTGCAGTGCGCACAGGCATATGCTTACTCACGTAGATAAGGCAAATTCCAGTAATTATCGCTGCCAGCAGAGCAGTAATTACTCCCAAGAAAATCAATACTACGCCTAGAATACTTCCGATAATTAACACTGCAGTTCCAATTACGAGCCACTGGGAGTGAACTGCTTCCGGAGAATTCCGATACCAATCTAGACTGACCATTTTCTGATAAATGCTAGTACGAATTGCGGGTAATTTTGCATAAAATTTGTATTTCAAGGTATCTAGCTCCACTAAGTTATTCTCAGAGAAAATCGCTTCCATCAATCTACGCTCAACCTCATCTAGCCCGCTAGTTTCTGCTAATTTCTCTAATGTATAGCGCTTGCCACCAAAGATTCCTGGCTTCTTAGTTTCGACTATTTTCAAATAACCCCCGTAAGCTAAATCTATCAGTGTAGCAGTAATATCGACATCATCCACTTGCTCATCCTTTAGCGCTCCTAGCAAGTAAGGTCTCACATTTACAGGTGGATTGAACTCAGGAATGACAGCTTTAGTGGTTTCTGGATCTTTACCGCGCTGGCGCCACAGAAAGTAAATCGCAGCTGGGGCTAGGACACCCAATAAGCAGCAGCAAATGTTGCAGAAAATTAGCAATCCTAGCAGTAATTTTGCGCTATCTGATAATTCTAATATCACCTCCAGCTCCTTAGTCTCGCCACTTCTTAGAGTCAGTTCCACCACCTGACTAGTGTATTGATCATTACTGAATTCAAATTTATATTCAGCTGCAGGGAGTCCCTTCAGTAATGTATATCCATCTGTACCAGCGAGATCAGCAGATTCTAGTTCAATAGACTTGAACTTGAGAGTTTGTGAACTAGGACTCAGCTTTAGTCGCAGGCTAGCAGGCTCAGCAACAATATTTTTGCCTAGTTTCTGCACTATTGTAAAATTAGCCCCCGGTTGGAGGTTAGTTAGACTATAAGTTACAGCATTGCCTTGATTCTTAGTCTGGAAATCCAATTGGAATTCTGTGTCCACTTTAGAACTATTCGCATCTATGGACACACTGCCAGGGTAATTCAGCGTCACTGTAGACTTTTTGATTGGCACGTCTCGTTCTGACGTATGGGCATTCCAATAGAAAAGATCGTAGTCGCTGAAAAAGCCTAGCGCTCCATAGGCTTTGTAGCGCAAGGTATAACGGTATGTTTCTCCAGCCAACTGTACTGGTGCGTTATCGAATTTGTACTCCACAGTTAGTTTGCGCACTCCTCCTGTCACAGCAGGAAGTAGCTCGTATCTTCCTTTAGGTACCTCAATGCCATTGAACTGAAAACTCTCAATGTTCAAAAAGCTAAGGCCACCACATTGTCTGCTAGTAGGTTCAGCATTACAGAGAGCTGCATTGGTTTCATTGCTTAGGGTAATTTCGCGTCTAAAGCCATTGTATTCGCCATCGTAGGTGTACTCACGGTCTTCAGTGACCATCATAGTACTATCAGCATTAATGTCAATTGTGACGTCAACACGGTCTATACTATAGCTACGAGCAGAAATTGGGTTGGAAATCGCGCTAAAGCCAAGCCCCAGAGAAACTAAGCAGACTGCCAGCCCAAACTGGAATCTACTAAGTTTGCCAAAATTAGCGATTGCAGTGAGCATGCTTGCACTCAATTAATTACTAAAGTCGACCTTGACGTTTTCTCTAGCTTCAGCCTCAGCCTCGAAGAAAGGCTTCGCAGTAAATTTAAAGATTCCAGCGAAAATGCTGTTCGGGAAGGTGAGCAGTAATGTGTTGTATTCACGCACTGTGCCATTGTAATAACGTCTAGACTTCTCTAAATCTCCTTCTACACCGGACAATTGAGTTTGCAAATTGATGAAACTAGTATCCGCCTTCAAGTCAGGGTAATTTTCTGACACAGAAAACAAAGTCTTTAGAGTGGAAGTCAGCATGTTTTCTGCGGCCATCTTGTCTTCGACGGTGTTTGCTGACATAGCTGCAGTTCTGTATTTAGTCACATTCTCTAGGACAATTTTCTCATGACTAGCATATCCTTTGACTGTATTGACCAGGTTGGGGATCAAATCATAACGTTTCTTTAACTGCACATCAATGCCACTCCAAGCCTCCTCAACAAGTACCCTGAGCTTTATTAGGTTATTGTAAATACCAATAGCAAAAGCAATCACTACCAACACTAGCATTACTGCACAACATAATAATCCTAAAACAATTAATCCTACTTCCATGTCTTTAAGATGACAAAATTAAGTTATAAATATCTTCAGCTAATCAATTATAGCTAATCATAGATGATTTGCCAATTATTCACGTTATTAAAGCGCTCCTCTAGGTATTGAGCACCAGTCAAGTTTATATTCTTGACACGCTTATTGACCAAATAGTGAATACTAGGGTGATATAAGAAGATCACTGGGACATCATCTGCCAAAAGCTTTTGAAAACGGTCGTAGATTTTCTTGCGTTTGTTGACGTCAGTTTCAAGTCTGCCTTCAGCTAACAATTTGTCGGCCGCGGGAATACGAATGACAGTTCTGGTCCCTGTATCAATATCAGAGTCAATATCACTCGATTTATAATCGGCAATATTCAGCCCACTAGCGCTGCCGCTTGGATCACTTTCTTTGAAAGCTTGATCAGAATGGAAGAACTCATAACGATCTGGGTCTATAAAAGTGCTTACCCCAAATAACAATAAATGAAATTGATAATTAGCACGAATGTTCGATAGCTCGCCTGGTTGCCTGGCTTCGAGGTTGAGAATAATGCCAAGATTTGCTAAATCTTTTTGGATGGCTCCTACTATTTTCAATCTATCTGGGTTGTCAGTAAACACCAAGTTAAAGCGTAACTCCAAGTCACCTTTTTTCCGAACTTTAATACTATTGCCTTGGACGTCTTGACTACTAGTGACCAACCAACCGCTTTCATTCAACAATTGCTCTGCAGATTGTAAATTAAAGCTAGGCTGCGCTGCAGCTGGATTGAAATAGGGTGAGACCCGAGGTATGCTGCTGTTGGCCACTTCAGAATCAGCAAATGCAGACTTAACTGCTACTTCTTTATCAATTGCTAAGTTCATGGCCCTGCGCACATTTGCATCTTTCAGTTGCGCAGGTCCCATAGCACTGAGGTTAAAATACAGTCCCCAGTATTGGGTAAATACCACAGGCGAGTTCACTAAGGCAAAGTTACTTTGGTCAGATAATTTAGCAATAGCCTCGCTATCTATCTTGGTTACACCGTGTACTAGGCCTGATTGCACCGCCGCGATAGCCTCTTCTACGTCTGCCAGGAGGTAGAGCTTCATTTCCTTGATTTTGGGTTCACCCAGATAGTAATTTGCAAAAGACTTGAGTACTATGTCCTTCGAGCGAATCTCGCTCAATTGGTATGGCCCGGTGCCAATAGCATTAAGTTTGAAATTGCCTTTATATTGGGTATCAAATAGTGATTCCTTCAGAGTTGGTACAGAATCCACCGACAATACTTTGAACGAAATCAATTCGTAAAAATTGGGGATTGTGGTCCCCGACAATTTGAACTCACAAATATGGTCGTCAAGTTTTTCGATAGTAACTCTTTGGGCAATGTTTGCTCCATAAATATTCGGAATATCTGAACTGGCTAGCTCTTTGATCAGGTTAAAAGTAGCAACTACATCATCTGCAGTGAAGGCCTTACCATCGTGCCAATAGACGTCTTTACGGAGATTGAAACGGTAATACGTATCAGTTCCACTGGTTCTTTGGCTAAAGTTTTCAGCTAAGATCGGAACAATCTTCGGGTTAAAGTCATTAGGGGCGTAGTCAACCTGAAACAGTGGCTGATAAACCAAGCTAATAATATCGTTTTGCAACTGAGTTTGCACAGAATTGATACCCAGGGGGTTCAAGCTTTGGGGTTTGCGCAAATTGCCACTGTTGTCTAGGCCTACAATCACTCCTTCAACATAAGTTTCACTATTGAAACCTAGCACTACCTCTAACTGGCTTAAGATTGTTGCAAATACCAACAGACTGATACTAACAGTAGCAATGATGTGACTAAACGGTCTACTGGACAGATATAGATAAGTGAGCCTACCTAAAACAGAGGTCTTTCCAAAGAATAAGGCATTAGGATAGTTCCAGAAGTTATCACGAAGCTTGATCAGGTTAAACATTGTTGGATCTACTATAACAAAAGCTTATGAGCTTATGACCTTAAAATTGTGATAACTATACTATTTGCTACCAAGAGTACAGTAAGGAAGATGGTGAAATTGAAAATAAAGGCCTCGAAGCCTCTCTTTGAACGATAAGATTCAGCTACACTGCCCCCGAACACGGTACCTAAGCCAGGAGTACCTCTTTGCAACAGAATACTCACTATCAATAGTAAGCAGATAATAAATTGTATAACGAATAATATTTGCATTGACTAATTATACACCAAATTAAGATTTAGCTAAGCGTCGGAATAGCATTTGCAATGCCACTCCCACTAATGCGGCTGCTCCAACAGTGGCCAGGCTTGTCTCTAAGTTGAAACTAGGAATAGGCAAGGGAGCAAAGTTGCTGCCAACTACTACTGGCTTTATTATTAGAATCGCTGGGAATAGCCCAGCTGCAAACAATGCTAGAACTGCAAAGTTTACTAAAAAGCCAGCAATCACAAGACTCCAGAAATTCACTGGAAATTTGAAAAACTTGATCAAGTTTTCCACCAACAGACTTGCCAAGCTAAAGATGAGACCAGCGGCAATTACCGAAAATGCATCCCCAAAAGATCCAGTCCTGTAGTCTAGCCCAGGGATCATGATCACTAATAAGGCAAATATCAGAACATTGACAAACACAATCAGTGATTTGGGCATGAAGTTATTATAATCTAATTATCAGTAATGATGCTGCCTTTGAATTCTTGATTGTTTATAGCACGTTCTAAACTGTCAAAGTCAGTGGCTTTGATAATATAGTAGGTAGCGCCATATTCCTTTGCTTCTCTTGCTGCAATAGGGTCTACAGGCATGTTGCCTCCTGGCTTATGTTCAGTAGGATTGCCGATAATTGTCAGGTACTTTTCCCAAGTTAGTTTGTTGAACATCTTGGCTTTTTGGTTGACTTTTGGATCGCTATCAAATACTCCATCAACATTTTTCAAGTCAATGATAGTTTTGGTATTGAGTGCTTTGGCAACTTCTAATGCTACCCAGTCTCCGCTGCGACCAGCCTCAAAGCCACCTACGACCTGCACAGGCTTGTTAAAAGGTAGATCTGCCATAATTAACCTATCGGTAAACTTCCATACATTTTCCTCACAAATTTCACTGCCTAAGAAGGCTTTTACCATGTATGCGTGTAAAGTATTGACTGCCGTGCCAATCCAATGCAGATCAGATTCAGAAGTGACATTACCTTGCTGGATAGCGTGCTCAATATAATTGCGCATAGTCTGGCCTCCGCCAACTGCTATGACAAATCTTTTGCCCAAAGCGATGTTCTCTCTTAGTAAGTCCCGGAACTCACGCAGGTAGTTATAGTCAATAAGCTTATTGCTGTGTGAGATTACGGCCCCACCCAGTTTAATAATGATAGGTTTTGAAGGTATATCCATAAAGCTGGCTTATTTTACCACACTGGCTCTAAGTAAACATCTGTGTTTTCTTAAGTAGCAACATAATGAGAAGATGCTGTTTAACAAGAGGGATGGGCCGTTAGATTGGGCGTTAGATGGGGCGCTAGGCTACCTGTTAGATTAGCTGTAGAGTTTAGAAGTGTTAACTCATTTAG
>CAZXFQ010000002.1:7928-39405 GCA_964640685.1 uncultured Candidatus Saccharibacteria bacterium | reverse complement strand
AGTGGATGGCAGGTCCCTGTAATCCTAAATTTAGATCAATATTGCCATTGTATTAGTGTTCATAATTAGCGACGTCGAATGCCTTAATATTTACTATGCTAAATAAAGTACGCCGGGGCCGCGATTATGAATCTCAAGCCGCTAAGTTTCTTGCGAGATCGGGACTGATAGTTCTGGAAAGAAACTGGTTTTATCAACACCATGGTGAGCTAGATATTATTGCATTCGAGCCTGGCGTAGAGAGTCTGATATTTGTGGAAGTGCGCTCTCAAAATACCTTTTGGCTGGATAGTTCACAGATTATTTCTATTAGAAAGCTGCTCAGGTTAAAAAGATTAGTGCACTATTGGTTAAGAGCACATAGATTAGCCCGCTTTGATTTACAGACGCGGTTAGACTTGGTTGTGATTAATGCGCAGGGGATTAGTTGGTATAAAGCAATTGGCTAACGCGCTATAATGGAGGGCGATGAATTTTTGGCAGACTTTAGCAAAACCTATTATTGGACTTGCCCCTATGGATGGGGTCAGTGATTGTTCATATCGTGAGATTCAGGCTAGGCACGGACATCCTGATGTGGTTTATACTGAGTTTATCCCCGTGGAAGGGATTGTGAGGTTGAGTCCGCAGCTACTTAGAGATTTTTGGTATAGTAGTCAGCAAAGGCCGGTTTTGGCGCAGATTTACGGGAATGATCCTGCATTATTTTATGCCGCTACCCAACTGATTTGTGAGTTGGGGTTTGATGGTGTCGATATTAATATGGGCTGTCCAGCAAAGTCAGTGGTGCATAGAGGTTGCGGAGCGGCTTTGATTCGCACACCTGAACTCGCCAAATCATTAATTAAGGCGAGCCAGCAGGCGGTACTAGACTGGTGTGAATCGGGGGTTAATTGGGCCAAGTGGCCGGTACTTTCTCCTGAAAAGGCTCATAGATTACTTCGGGAATTTATTAGGCACAGCGCTGAATTTGGAATTAATTACCAGATCCCTCAAGCCAGTGAGCGTAGACAAATTCCAGTGTCCGTAAAAACTAGGGTAGGGTTTGACAAACCGGTGACTGAAGCGTGGTTGACAGAGATTTTGAGTACCAAGCCAGCCACAATCGCTTTGCATGGGAGAACTTTGAAGCAGTTATATACTGGCAAGGCTGATTGGAACGAAATTGCCAAGGGAGTAGCTTTGAGAGATAAATTACAATCACATCTGCCTGTAGCTGAGCGTAGTTTAATCCTAGGTAATGGGGACGTCAATAGTTTGAATGATGCAGTAGCAAAGATCTCTATGAGCCATGTTGATGGAGTACTTGTGGGCAGAGCTACGTTTGGAAATCCATGGCTTATGGCTGATTTAGTTGCGCAAAGGAAGTCGCTTAAAGAGCCAGTCCTGCCGGGTATACAGCTCAGTTCCCAGTCACGTCCGCAGGAAATTGCCCAAATCTTTGCGGTAATCATTGAACATGCCAAGCTACATCAACAACAGCGCCCAGATAACTTTGTACAAATGCGCAAGAATCTCGCGTGGTATATTAGCGCAATTGCAGGTGCAGCTGAGTTGAGGAGCCAGCTGGTGCGAGCTAGTTCTGTTGAGGAAGTCACACAAATTTGTGAGCAGTATCTAAAGTCTAATATGTTAGAATCAGCCTATTAATCTAAGCGCAATGTTTAATGGCACAGCAAGTAACTAAAAAAGAGGAGAAAGAGTCTAGCGAAATTTCTGCTAGTTCTGGAAGTAACAAAGATTATAGCTACGAACTTAGTTTCCCGGATAACTCTTCAGTAACCATCGAAGTAAAAGTTGGCACAGCAGCTTTTGCTGGAGCTAGACAAAGAGTTTTGCAAAGATTGGCACCACAGACGAATGTGGCTGGATTCAGACCTGGCAAGGCTCCCTTGAATATTATCGAGGCTAAGTTGGGTGCGAGGGTGTACGAAGATGCAATTAATGACTTGTTACCAGTTATCACTGCAGAGATTATCCAGCATGCCAAACTAGAACCATTGGACTATGCCAGCTATGAAATTAAGAATATAGCATTAGATACTGGACTGGAATATAACGCCAAGTTTGTAATCTTGCCGAAGATTGCGATTCCTGATTTGAAGAAGATTAAGCTCACCACTGAAAAAGAAACTACAAAAGACTCAGATGTAGAAGATATGTTCACAAAATTAGCAGATGATATTAAGGCTTCTAAGCGTAAGGCTATGGTAGACAAAGAGTCAGAAGTGGAGATTGATTGGGAAAAAGACCTGGAAGTGGAAGGTGTCAAAACTGAAGTAGAGGTTAAGGCCAGATTGAAAGATAATCTAGATAAGAAGAAGGCCCAGGATTTTGAGGAGAAACAGATAGAGGAATTGATTAGACAGTCACTATTGACGTTTAATATCACACCTCCAAAGAAGCTAGTAGATACTGAGGTGCACAGACTAGAGCATCAATACGTAGATCGTATTGAAAAGTTAGGCTTAAAGTTGGAGGATTTCTTGAAAATGCAGAAAACAGATTTAAGCAAATTGCATGAGACTTGGGAAAAAGAGGCGGAATTTGCAATCGCGAGCGACGTTATGTTTATGTTGATCAACAAAGAGTATGCTTTGCAGGTATCTGCAGAAGAATTACAGGCTGAGATTGCCAAGATCAGCGATCCTAAACTACAAGACTATTATTCAGAGACCAGTGGTAGGCGTGTAATGTCTTCAATTATGGCTAGACAAAAGGCTTTAGCTAAGCTTAAAGAATTAGCAGGAGTTCCTGAAGCAAAAACTGACGAAGCTAAAAGCTCGTAAGATCTCAAAGAATTTAATCATTGGGCCGATTGTTGATGTTTATCCGTACTTGCAAATTGTTGAACTACAAAAACCTCAGTCTTGAGCTGGGGTTAGTGAAGAATTTCAACGTGATCGTGGCACCCAATGCCACCGGTAAAACTAACTTTCTGGAGGCGGTTAATTACGTAGCCACTGGCAAGTCATTTCGCGGCCTAGCTGATGAACTAGTCTTGCCGGTAAAAGGCAACTGTCAATTTGCAAGTGTGGAGTTAACTTTGCAAGAGCATCTAGATACACATACGGATAGTATTCCTACACTAGTGAAATTCGTAATCAGCAGCACTGGTATAAAATCTCTCTATCTTAATGAAAAGAAGACTACTGCAGCCAAGATAAATAGTGTATTTGCTAGCCTGGTGTACGCGCCAGAAAGTATGGATCTTGTAACAGGCGGCCCTGCAAGAAGGCGGGAATTCATTGACATGGCGGTGGCCAGGCTATCTCAAGTTGGTAAATTAGCATTGAAAGAATATAAGTCTGTGCTGACTAGAAAAAATGTACTCCTCAAGAGTTACAATCACAGTGCTTCCAGGAGTGATTTTTTTCGACAGCTAGAATTCTGGAACCAGAAGTTGCTGGCTAATGCCAAAATACTCAATCAGGAAAGATTGGAGCTGTTGGCTGCTTTATTGCCAATAGCTGAATCTATGGCTAGTCAGATCTTCCACTTGGACTTACCAAAATTGAATTTTGCGGTTAATGCTGAAGTAAACATCAACCAGGACTTGCAAAATTGGAGTGGCAAATTGACTCAAGTGTTTCAGCAGAAACTCACTGAAAATTCTCACAAAGAAGCTTTGGTGGGTAGAAGTCTTTATGGGCCGCATAAAGATGGCTATGAATTTACGCTGCAGGCACTAAACATCCGAGATTTTGGCTCACGAGGCCAACAGAGATTGTGTAGCTTGATATTACACCTCAGCCTGCTCAAACTCCTCGAGGACCATAAGCTGACTCAACCAGTACTTCTGTTGGATGATACTCTCTCAGAACTTGACCCGGAACACCGTCTCAAGACTTTGACTTTCCTGCAAACACTCACTACGGGTGGCAATGCCATCCAAATGATAATGACCTCAGCGGATAAGGCCGACTTTGCTGGCTTTTCATTGGGATTTGCTACGGAGTTGAAGCTTTGAAGCCCGTCTGAGATTTAGCGAATATTAAGCTGACTCAGCTTCTTGTTTAAGCTTTTCTACAGTGAATATATCTTCCAGTATCCCACTCTTGTAAAACAAATTGTAGGCATCTAGTGCGTCATCGCTGGATATAGCTTTAGCACCAGCGAATTGCATCAACTCGTTGGTACCATTGACGTCTAGATTGACTGCTGCTCTCGAGCTAGCGAACAAGCCTTGTGCAGGGCTAACAATATTCAACATGTAAGAGTTACCACAATTTTGACAGCTAAGATGGATCATAGACTGCTGATTTTGAGCCTTAACTGGCTTAAAGTCAGTATCTTCGTACTTTTGACCACAAATATCACAATGCTTAGGAGCGATGCCCTTGATACTTTTGATCACCTTATTTAATTCTGTTTCTATCATAGTTAATATTATGTTAGCCGATAATAGCTATTTTGTCAATCGGCGAGGGAGAGTGCTAATTTGTTAGAAATGCGGATTCTGGGGTATTACATTAAGCGCTTGTTGGATTGCACGTAAGGGCAAGAGCACACATTTGACGCGATTGATTGTCAGCTCAGTGCCAAGTAATTCCTGCACAGATTTCTCATTCCAACCAGCAATTTCACTTAATGATTTAGACTCCAGTTCTTGGCTAAGAATAGAGGCACTAGCAATGCACAAGGCGCAACCGGTAACTTCATAGCTAATCTGCGTTACTTTATTATTTATACTACTTACATATGCGGTAATTTCATCGCCACAGGTACGATTGGCCAGGAATTGTTCGCGGTCGTAACTCGCAGGCCTTCCCAGATTTTGGGGATTACGATAATTCTCTTGTAGGTTCTCACGTAAATAGCTATTAGACATGTAGTTATTTCATATTACTAAAATAATTCCGACAATCTTCTAGAGCCCTGGCCAATTGCGCAATATCTGCTGCAGAGTTATATACTTGCAAGCTAGCTCTTACAGACCCAGTCTGGCCAAGTATTTCTCGATGTAAAATCTGTGTACAGTGATGCCCAGCGCGCACCGCGATATGTTGGGTATTTAAAAATCCAGCCACGTCATGTGGGTGGATTCCCTCCAAATTAAACGCCAATACTGGCGCTGAAACTGCTTCAGGGTGGTAAATCTTCAGTCCGGGAATCGTCTGCATTGCGCTGACTAGTTCTTCGGTTAAGCTGTGAAGCCTTGCTTCAATATTGTCCATTCCCAGTTCTTGGCAATAGTCTACTGCAGCAGCTAGGCTTACGGCTCCTGCAATATTGGGAGTACCGGCTTCGAACCTCTGGGGGATCTCGTCAAAAGTCGTGACTTCTCTATTTACTGAGAGGACCATGCCTCCACCCACAGTTGCTGGCAGAGTCTGCTCTAGCAAGTCTGATTTACCCCAAAGTACTCCGATACCAGTTTCCGCAAACAGCTTATGGCCTGAGAAGTAGGCAAAGTCTAAATCATATAAACTTGGTGTAAATTTACTATGAGTAACCAATTGAGCAGCATCGATAATAATCTTGGCTTTGGGAGCATGGGTGCGCACGGCTTTACTAATTTTGGCCAGATCCAGATTGTAACCTAAAACATTACTAACCGCTGACAGAACTACCACTTTAATTTTAGCTCCAAACTCGAGCAAATTAGATTCAAAATCTTCATAATCAAAATCGTAATCTGAGCTAATATTTGTAAACACGAGTTTGGCATTGTTATTCTGAGCAACTAGTTGCCAAGGTAAGAAGTTGCTATGGTGTTCGGCTAATGAGGTGAGAATTACTTCTCCCACATTTACATTCTTAGCACCCCAGCTTTGGGCAACTAGATTGGCACTAGCAGTGGTGCCACTGGTGAAAATCACTTCCCGCGTTGCCACCCCTAGATAATTGGCCACTTTAACACGAGCCAGTTCATAACTGGCAGTGGCCAACTCCGATAAATCATAAATTCCACGGTGCACATTACTATTTTGTCTGGAATAGAAGTCAGTAACTGCAGTCAACACTACCGCTGGTTTATGACTTGTGGCGGCTGAGTCTAGGTAAACTAGCTCGGGATAGCTCTGGAAAATCGGAAACTGAGTTTTGATTCTGTGCCAATCAATCTGCTGCAATGGTTTTTAGTTGATAGATTTTAATCTTGTCTGCGCTGGCTACTAAATTAATTTTATCTCTAGCGCCATCCTGCAAGTCCTCTAAGGATTTTAGCATTAATTTACTAGGGCGCTGAAGGTTGTTGCTGTAACTAACTTCCATAAATAAGATAATTTCAAAATTACTGGTATTGATTTTATTGTTTAAATAATCATTGATGTTTAAATAGCCAATATTTCTAGCAGCCAGATCGATGCCTGGGTTTAAGTAAATCATGTCCTCCTCATCGCCGATTAGGAGGGTAGCGTTGCTATCTAACTTGCTAATCAATTGCCTTACGATCTGAGCGTTTTCTACCCGCTCGGCCAAGAAGTTCTGGTGCTGATAACTTAGGAATATGCTGGACAGCAAGAAACTACCGGTAAGCAAAATTAAAATTAGGCTTTTCAGGAGTGAATTAAATTTAACTGCCTGCAAACTACTGGCGTAATTTAGGCATAGCAATGGCAAAATCGGCACGAGGAAACGTAAGCCAATGATGCTATCGCTAAGCTCACCTTGAAATAAAAAGCCTCCAGCGACACTATGAAATAAAATTAAAATTATAGTGAAAATTAATATTAGCTTACTTAGCTTTTGCTTGGCAAAGAGGGCGAATAGCAATAAAAATGGCGGCAAAACGTTTATATGCAATAGATAACTGCCTAATCTCTGGGGTAGCAGGCCTAAGTTAAATATTTCTTCACCTGAGAACTTATAGCCTGACGACAATACACTGCCGTATAAAGTGCTATTAACTACCAGCAATACCAATAGCGCGGGCAAAGATCCGATTATTATGGCTAAAAAACTGGGTAGAAAATTCAATTTAGCCTGCCAAAATCTTCGTATTCCGTAGTGTTGTATTGCGCTTAGGGCAAGTGCGCTTACTAGTAGCAACGCCCAAATCGCCAGACTGTAGCGTACTAACACCATGGCACCCAGGCTAGAGCCTAATACTAGTCCCCAAAGCCAACGCTGGCTTAGTCCGTCCCAATTGATTAATTTTAATGCAGCAAAAAACCCTGTGACCAATAGCAGTGCTGCTGGTAGTTCGGAAAAAGCCGTGCGTGCATAATAAATAATTATTGGGTTGAGGGCAACAATACTTATCCAGAAAACCGAGAGTTGGTAATGTTTGCGGATTCTATCAGCAACCACTAGCAGTGCAAGGAAGGTAAGCCACGCCCAAATCAACACTCCCTCTACACCTGCAATACCCATTGGCAAGCTGTACCAAAGGCTAGCGCCGATATTGTACTTGCTAATGTACTTAGCGCTTTGGTTTTCAAAACCTGCGGGTTGTTGCCATATTTCAGTTAATTGTAGGCTGCTACCATTAGCAATTCTAGCTGCACTGAGTAAATAATTATGCTCATCTACATTGGCAAAGTAAATGGGGCGGAATGCTAGCCAAATAAGCGTTGTCGTGATTATGCACCCTAGTAAAAAATGTTTTCTGAAGAATTCTAAATGGTTAGCCATGATTATGCTCTAATTCTAGTTGCAACGCTAATTGCAATTGTTGCAAATGCCCTGCTGCTAGTGCTTTATGAGTCGGATCAGTAAGCTTGTCAGTAATTTCTCTTAAGAATCCCTGTAACAACAACTCCTGTGCTTGTGCGTGCGCAAGTCCACGGCTGGTAAGATAGAATAGTGCCTCACGGTCTAATTGACCTACTGTAGCACCATGCCCACCTTTGACATCATTCTCCATGATTTCTAAAGAGGGAACTGCAGTGGCTTTGGCCTCGGACGACATCATCAACACTTGCGCCTTTAGGTAAGTATCGGTGTGCTTTGCGCCTTTTTTAATAATCAAGTTGCCAGTGAAGTTGAAGTTACTTTGATCAAACAGAATTGCCTTTACGCTAGTCACTGAGGTGAGATGAGGTTCAGCGTGTACTATATCCAGAGTGCTAGTGATTTCCGTTGAGCCTCGGCCTATAAAAACACCAAAGATTTGGCAGGGTTCAGTAACAATAATTTCTTGATAGCCAATGCTCAAGTCTATGAAGATCTGTTTGCCTAAATCTGCGCTCATCTAATGGTATAATTTATAGTAGTAAAATAGTCCAATAATTATTTAATTATATTACATTTAAGCTTCATGAAATCGTCAATTATTCTCGCTGTCAGTATTGTAGCAGCTCTAGGCTTTATTGTAGGCGCTTTCTTGTTTTTGCGTCCACAAGAACAAATAGGCCTTCCATTGTTGGTAGAGGAGTATGCAGATTTTAATTGTATCCATTGTAAAGATTTTGAACCGGTTTCCCAGAGAATTAATGAAGAATATGGCAATAAAATTAATTTCCAGTTTATCAATAATCCAATTTTAGGCAATGATTCACTAGAGAAGGCCTTTGCTAGTGAGGCTGCTCGCGAACAGGGTAAATTTAGTGAATACAAGTCGAAAATGTATGATGGTTTTGGCAAAACAGGTGATGAAACAATCACCCAAATCGCCCAAGAGTTAGGACTGGATATGGATAAGTTCAATGCTGATAGACAGAGTGAGGCTGTTCAACAAAGAGTGACTTCAACCCTGGATGCAAATCGCAAGAAGGGCGTCACTTCCACACCGACAATTTTTATTAATGGCAAACAGATCGTGGATCGTAGCTATGAAAATCTGAATAAGATTATTAAAGAAAAGCTAGAGTTAGGTGAGAAACAAGCCAGTGAGTCTGGTAAAATTAGCAACTCGAACAACTAACTAACCTATGCGCACAATACAGCTACTGTATGAGAACTTAGCAGAAAAGCATGTGGGGCAGAGATTCGCCCTACGCGATCCTAAACAGTTGAAGCATTTACAAGTAATAAAAGCTGAATTTGCCAATTACAAATACGAGTTCATCGACGGGAAAGGGTTTAGAGTGAAAGCCTTGATGAAACAGCGCCAGGATGAAGGAATTTTATTTGAAGTCATTGAAATCTTGGAGGACGCTAGCAGTTTACGCGCTAGTGAACTAGCAGTCAAAAAAGTCTTGTTTCTGCCCATAATTCGTCAGGCTGCACTTGAAAATGCCATAGAACTGGTTACTCAATTGAATCTTTATGCAGAGATAGTAATATATTTCAGTGATTTCACGCGTTATACCACCAAAGAATATTCAGCCAATAAATTGCAGCGTCTACGTAAAATCTCCGCTGGCGCAGTGGGTCAATCCAAGTCTAGTCTGATTCCTACGGTCTCTTTAGAGCCAAATTTGGCCAGTGCAATTGCAGCTCAGGGTGGGGTGGAGAATTTGCATTTGATCTTTCCGTTATCGCAGAAAGATACCCCGGCATTCTCATTGTCAAAACTAGTGAAGTTTATGCAAATTAAAAAGGGTACTATAGCTTTGGTAATTGGGGCTGAGGGAGGCTTTGGACCCAAGGAAATAGTCTTGAGCAATCAGTCAAAAAAGTCCTATCAGTTTTATTTTGGAGACTCAGTGCTGACCAGTGAGAATGCCGCAGCAGTATTCTCGGGCCTAGTAAAGCTAGCAGCCCAGTAGTAAGAAACTGGCATTGTACAAGTATTGAGCCAATATTTAGCCAATATTAGGCCAATATTCAGCAGGTATTCAGCAAGTATTTAGCAAGGGTTCTCCCCCCACTTTCAATTTGACTTATGGGCGGGCTACTTGCGTCTGCGTTTCTTCTTTTGGGCTTTGCTGAGCTTGTTACTTGGTAATATGGCACTACTGGAATTGTTTCCGTTTAAATTGCTGATCCCAGTCCCCTTGGCATTTGCTACAACTTGTTTAGCTCCCAAAAGTTCACGATCACCTGTAAGTATATCTTGGATCTCTCTAAGGTTAGTTTGAGCTTTGGACAGTTCAGTATTCTCACCTGTTTCAACGGAAATATTTACCTCTTCTACTTGCAGCAATGCCACTAAAGACTGTCGATTAATCTGCCCTACAAAGTCTGAAAATGCCTTAAAACCCTCATTTTTATACTCAGTTAATGGGTCCAATTGGGCAATACCCCTTAATCCAATGCCCTCTCGGATATCTTGCATATAATCTAAATGTAACGTCCAAAGCTCGTCCATTACCTCTAAAAAGGTGGCCTTGATCAGCCCAGAATGATTATTTATGCGATTGATTTTTAGATTTACTGCAGTTCTAAGAAAGTTAGCAATAAATTGATTTAAAACACCCGCGTTGTTTTTTTCAGCTGTCAACTCTGTGGAAATCACTGTTCTTAAGTCAGCAACAGTTTGAAGTTTGTCCTTGCGCATTCTGAGTTCATTTGCAGTATCAATCAACAATTGGTCATTACCCAGACCGAGGATGTTTTCAGTGACTTCAGAAATTTGTTCTAGTTGTAAACTAGCCTCTGGGGTAACGCTGATTAGTAGGCTAAAGCTGTGAGCCTCACTTTGCACTGCCTCTTTGAATTGCTTCTCTAACTCAGACTTATTTTGCTTGAGTAGGTCATCATGTCTATCTTTATCAGTAATTTGATAATTTTTATTGAAATCTTCTGCCAACATTAAATATCGTAGGCGTCTACTATAAAAGATTTCACGTTGCTGGTTAATGACGTCGTCGTATTCCACTACGTGTTTTCTAGCGTCGAAGTACATACCTTCCATGCGTCTTTGTGCTCTTTCGATTGAGGAACTAATCATCTTCGATTCTAGTGGCAAATCTTCAGGCAAATTTGCCATGTCCATAATCTTTTTGACGATATCGCCACCTTGCACTCGCATTATTTGATCATCCAAGCCTACGTAGAAACGAGTTTTACCAGAGTCACCTTGTCTACCTGCTCTACCGCGCAGTTGATTATCTATACGTCGTGCTTCATGTCTTTCGGTACCTATAACATATAAGCCGCCTTTTTCAACTGCACCTGGACCTAAAGGAATATCAGTACCTCTACCAGCCATATTAGTAGCTACAGTGACGCTACCAACTTCGCCAGCACGTGCCACTATTTGGGCTTCCTTGTCATGCAGCTTGGCGTTTAAAACTTGATGTTGAATACCCAGTTTGAGCAAAGCCCCTGATAGGAACTCTGAATCAGAGATAGAGGTAGTACCAACCAGCACTGGCTGTCCTTTGGCATTTGCTTCTTGGATTTCACTAACTACTGCATTGAATTTAGCTGCTTTATGTTTGTATATACGATCAGATTCATCAGCTCTTACCATAGTTTTATTTGTGGGAATTTCAGTGACCTCAAGATTGTAGATTTTAAAAAATTCTTCTTGTTCCGTCACAACTGTACCTGACCCACCAGTCAGAATCTTATAGATTCTAAAGAAGTTCTGGAATGTAATTGTGGCAAGGGTGCGGGATTCTTGCTGAATTTTGACACCTTCCTTGGCTTCAATAGCTTGGTGCAATCCTTCGGAGTATCTTCTACCTGCTAGAACTCTGCCAGTGAACTCGTCTACAATCATGACTTCACCGTCGCGCACTAAATATTGTTTGTCTAGTTCAAAATAAACTAAAGCTCGCAGAGCGTTGTCTAAGTGATGTGCTAGTTTGTAGTCTTCCCAGATGTTATCAACTCCTAAGAGCTTTTCCATCTTGACAATACCCTCATCGGTTAGATTCACAGCTTTTTCTTTCTCCTCTAATACGTAGTCCGTATCCTTTTCCAATTTGACCACTAATTGCGCAAATTGAGTATATAAGTTATTGGATTCAGCTGCAGGGCTAGATATAATCAAAGGAGTCCTAGCCTCGTCAATCAGAATTGAGTCAGCTTCGTCTACGATACAGAAGTACAGTTCACGTTGTACCAATTTGTCAGCTGCGCGAGTCATATTGTCACGCAAATAGTCAAATCCAAACTCATTGTTGGTGCCGTAGACTACATCACATCCATAAGCTTCTTTTTTGCTACACTCTACTAAGTTGATTCCAGACATCTTGCTTACGTTCAGTTTCCCCATTTCACTGCGAGCTTTGGCAGCCTCAGCTCCTTTGGCACTGGCTAGTTCAGCGTCAGTGACAAATTTGTAACTTGCTTGTGGAGTGATTACCCCGACCTGCACCCCTAACTCGCCAAATATATGTCCAGCGTACTCACCATCACGTTTAGCTAAATAGTCATTTACGGTAACTAAGTGTGCACCTTTGCCAGTCAGTCCATATAGGAACAAAGGCAATTGAAAGGTCATCGTTTTACCTTCACCAGTTTTCATTTCCACTAGTTTCTGACCACTAGCCAATACTGCACCGGCCAGAAGTTGTACATCAAAATGCATAATGCCTAGTTTGTTCCGTGTGGTTAAGGCCAAAATGGCATAAACTTCAGGCATAATCTCCTGTATCTTGCTATAAAGCTCAGCCTCAGCTGGGTGTAGTTTATCCAACTTGCGACGCATTCTTACGGTCGAACGCTCAGCTTCGGGAATTTTGGAATTAATTTTGGTAAGCTCTGTTTGATGCGCGCTAATTATACGAGTCAGTTCATCTTGCGGCTTAGCTTGATACGCTTCTAGAAATTTCTTGATTTCAGGCAATCTAGCTTGAGCTTTGCGCAAAATGGATCTACTTGGATCGAACAGATTTTGAATAGTTTTCAACATAATAGTAGTTATTTTAGCACTCAAGGTTCAGGTGCTACTAGTAATTATAACCGAAGACTGTTATACTATGTCCTATAGTAATATTAGATAATTATGAAAGACCCAAGAGACGACATATACTACAAGTTACTCAGTAAATTACTACAGATTTACAAGTTCGCAGGCGTGCTGCTTCTCCTGTGTGCCTTTGCAGTACTAAGTTTTAATATATTCCCTGAGCTTAGTTATGTATTGGATCCTAACGGTGGAGTTATAGAAGCACAGACTTTGATCGGTACTAGCATCAATTCCATAGTCGAGCCTGATACGCAATCAGAAAAGATTAGCTACTCAATTGCTAAGGCGCTACCTGCAGTGGATCCTAACTTGCCTAAGGAGCCTACTCTACGAGTCCCTAGGATCGGCGTAGATGCTAAACTCTACATAGGACAGGGTGAGGAAATGTTGGATAAAGGTGTGTGGCTACCGACTGATGCTAGTAATCCTTTGACTAGTTTGCCTATGGTAATGTCATCGCATCGTTTTGGTAAGTTATCGTGGTCCAAGGAATATCGAGATAGAAATTGGTTTTATAGATTGAGTGAGCTTAGACCTGGCGATGAAATTACGGTTATCTGGGAGCAGAGACCATTTAAATATGTAGTGCAAAGAACCGCGGAAGGTGAAAATAATGTTGAGTTACGTGAGGATCTGCTGTTATTCACGTGTAAACATTTTAGATCGCCAGTGAGAATTTTGGTATTCGCGAACAAGGCTTGGTAGAAATAAAGTGATTAAATACTTGACAAATTATAGACTATAGGATACATTGCATTAAATACCCAGGTTAAAAAATGAGTAAACCATCAAACAAAATTAAATACCTAGTAGTCAGTGTGCTAACAGTTCTGTCGTTAGGGATCGCCTCTAGCACCAATGTAACGGCCGATTCAGTCACTAACGAGAGTTGTCAGACAGTCTACGGTGTAAGAAACTGTAATGTTTCAATTACCCCAAACACTGCCATTTCCCTAAATGAAGTGGTGATGGTCGCTGCAGTATTGTTTGCAGTAGGCTTAGGTGCGGTGATTTATAGCAAACAACTACGAAACCAACTTGAACTGAACTAAGTGGTTACTTTTTAAGTTTTGCACGGCTAAATCAGGCGAGCAATGAAATGACCAGTGTTCCCTGCTTCGAAACTACTGAATTGCAGGTGTTGTGCCTGATTGAACTCAGCCACACTGTCACCAGGTTGCACAACTAGTAGCTTATAGTAAGCAGTTCCTTGCTTGGCTTTGATGATTAGTATATCGCCTGCTATTAGTTTGCCTAACACTGGACAATTATCCTGGCAATTAATCTTGATCAATCCGCCACTATTTGCAGCACTGTCATCCGCTAGACTTGCTAGAGTATTAGACTCAGTAATTGTTGTGTCAAGAGTGTAAGTGAGTCCCAATACTGGAATTTGCAAAGACTCAATTTGATTCGCGTCTAACTCGGAAATTTGGCTCACCGGATAATTCTGAAACCTACCCTTGTAAAGATTGTAATCACTGGGGATATTGTAGAGCTGATAAGGGTTATTAGCTTTGCTGTCACTGTTAACAGGATTGAATTCCTTGGCAACATCGGCGTTCAAAGTTTCTTTACTGGGGAATACGTAATTGGCTGAGCCCAGGCCAGGAAGTACGTTGATGCTGCCTGTGACCTTGCTAAGTGCCTGCGCTACGACGCTACTTCCTACATCTACTCCACGAAAAATGATACCTGCCGACACCACAATAAAAATACCTAAAATCAACAACAATAGAAATATGCCAGCAATCCGAATTCTATCTTTCCCAGCCATTATTTCTGACTTAAAAGCTTAGCAGTGGAGATTAGTCTGGTACTTAGTTTGTTGCGGATAAGATCAGTCCCAATAATACTAATGTTATCTATTAGCATAGTAGTGGGCTGCGCAAACAGCTTGATACGAGACACTATAGCTTCTTTGTCCGCTACGCTGGCATTCTTGCGAATGATACCTAGACGTGTAATTCCCAAAATCTGTTGGTGATCTTGTCTGCGCGCGATAATATCGTCACTCAAGTTTACGATATGCAAATTTAAGAATCTGAACCACTCCAGCATGCTGTCGTCCTTATTTATATCCATCTTCAATACTAAAGGGTCATTAGCAGATTTTTCACCTACACGTACTTTTCTTAATGAGTGTGTAAACTCCATAATTTGCTTACTTTTGATCAACTGCTCCAAGCCAATATGCAAATCTCTCAACAAATCCGGACTGAGGTTCAGTCCTAGGAATTTGTAGTTAAAGTGTAGGTATTCCAAAGCAGCAAAATTGACTTGGCGCTTGTATTTAGCCAAATCCTGCTTAAGATCTCTCACGTAGTCCTGGAACTCTTTAGTTGTTATCGTGCATAAAAAGTAGCGCATTGCTACATTTTACCATTTCTGGAGCTTAATCCAGCGTATTGCTAGGGGACAAGTAGTAATACCAGAAAGCATATTGCGCCAATCAATAAATATTCTAGAATAATTCCCAGTTTGAGAGTGCGGTTAACTTCGTGGTGCACTGTGGCGTTGAGAATGTAGAAGATAATTGTAGAGTACAAGCTAGTGAGAATACTTCTCTGCGCCAAGAATTCAAACAAGTTTGCTACTAGATAACCAAGGCTTAAACCTGCGAGCAGGATTAGCAAAATATCAAACAGCTGGAAGTTTTTTTGGCGCAATAGAATCAGAAAAGTCAGCAAACTGCCAGCACAGAAGACCAAACCAGTGATTATAAAGAAATTAAAGCCCAAACTGTTGCCCATGGTCAGAATGAAGCTGGTGCTACTGAAGAACATGAACAGCTTGGCCAAGTCGTAGATGATGTGAGTTTGCTCTTCCAGTTTATATTTATCTTCATAATAAGCTTTGGCGTTGACGAAAAACAGGCTAAACACCACGAATGCTAGCGCAAATAGCAGTAGAGACATGCCTTCAGTACTTAGGACACGAATAACACCTACAAAACTTAGCAGAGTCAACAACGGCAGTGCAAAGTGGTAGAGTAATTCAACTATAGGAGAATAGGAATTAACGTTGGGGAACTCCAGTTGTCTGAGGCGACTGGTGGCAAAGCGTTTATTTAAGGACAGCAAAACTAGTAGAATCACAGCACATAAAGTAGTAGCAATTATAAGTGCCAGCGGCAAGCTATAAAAGCTGAATTGCTCCAAGAAAGCCACTAGCAAAGCCATTACCAGTCCGTATGCTACGCCGCGTCTGTTATACCTAATAAAACTTGGCATTATTGCGAGTCCGATAAATTAACAAAATTATACATTGCCTTTAAAATTGCCCATCAACAGAAGTACTGCTAAGACTGCTAGAGTAGGAATATGTAACTGGGCTCTAGACTTTCTAGTGGTAATCATATGATGATTATAATGCTTGAGTGAATAGTAGTCTGCAATAAATAATAGCAATAAGCTCAAGATCACCAATAAGCTCAGGGTCTGCAAAGGATTAAGCTTGAAAATTGCTGTAAACTCGCGCAAACGTTGTTCTATGTTCTGGCCCAAGCTACGCTCTGCACTCCCTGCAGTAAGGCTAATTGAGGAGGCTGTGGTAAGTTCATCGGCAATTCTAGTGTAATTTTCTGGATTAACATTTGCTTGGGTCTGATTGCCGGCGAAATCTATTGCTACAATTTCCAATTGGTTTGGCAAAGTAGATAGTGGCATAGTGATTTGCCAAAGTTGTGCTGTTTTCCGCTCACCAGAATAAACCTTGCCATCAGCAATTAAATTTATTTCTTCAAGCTCTTCTTCGGCCATATAGTCGAATTGCAGCCCTGCAACAGCGTTGGCGTTATCAAGTAATTTACTTCCTGCCAGTAGATTAGCGGCTAGAATTCTCGGGGCCTGTCTATCAAGTGTGATAACAGCGGCTTCAGAACTAAGCCCAGTTTGCTCACTGTTTACAGCTTTGATACTGTTGGCGCCTTCGACAATTTCAGCGCTTGCTTCGAAAGTAAACAATCCACCTGTGGGGGAGATGCGACCACTGGGCTTATCATTTACTTCAATCAGCACATCTGTGCCAGAGTGTATTCCGGTGACGTTGATTGGTAATTGCTTGAAAATATCGCCCGTTTTGGGTTGAGCTAAACTGGGAGCGGCCCGATCTACCCCAGATAAAGTGGGAATTGCAGAGGCTGTGACGCTAGTGAGATTTTTGGGCCGGCCAAAATGCACCACCACAATGGTATTGTTTCGCAAACCCTGATAATTGCCAAACGCTATGCCAATTCCTACTTCTGTGAATTGCTCCTTAAGGATATTTTCACGATGCGTTTTGCTATTCATCCAGGCTTTCATAACCGCGCTATTGTCGCTGAAACCCTCTGCTAAATTTTCGCCTGCATTCAAATAGATATAACCAGCATCTTTAAAGAAATCCCAAGGGCTTTTGCCGTCAGGGCAATAGTGCGACCAGCAGTCACTTTTCAGCATAGCTTCCGCTTTAGCCTTGGCGGACCTACTCAAAATGGAATTGTAAGTGAGGCTGCCCAGTCCATTTTTGCTACGTTCCTGATTGTGTAGTTTCACTAATTCTTGTTCTGAGACTTGAGCATAAGCCTTCTCTATGCCAACACTGCCAAAAAAGAGATTTGCGCCAATCAACAGTATCACCAAAGTAGCAAGGCTAAGATTCGATAACAAATAGGCCCGATAATTATTGGCGGCCGTTGGCAAAATAAAGTTTTTTAGATGACGCAGCATAGGATATACTAGCAAGTTTTCTAGTTAATATTAATTGCATAATTAATGTTAAAATTGATGATTATGACCGATAACAGAGCTATTGAAAGCAGAGATTATAGCAGAGTGCGCACTAGACTAGCTCCTAGCCCCACTGGCAGGATTCATGTGGGCAGTATTCAAAAGATTATTTATTCTTATGCCTGTGCCAAAAAGTTTGGTGGCGACTATTTGTTGAGAATCGAGGATACTGATCGGGCTAGATTTGTAGAGTCGGCAGAAGCAGAAATCTATCAAGTTCATGACGCGTTAGGTATCCATTTAGATGAGTCCCCCCGCAATCCTAATCCTAAGTACGGTAGCTACCGTCAAAGTGAGCGCAAAGAGATTTACGCCAAATATGCCAGACAGTTAGTGGAACTGGGGCATGCCTACTATGCGTTCGAAACCCCGGAAGAATTGGAAGCCATGCGCAAAGTTCAACAGATTGAGGGACGCAGTTCTTTCAGGTATTCTGGTCCCTACCGTGAATTATCTTTGACTGAAGCCGACGCCAAGATTGCGCAGGGGATGAAATATGTAGTGCGTATTAAGCTCCCAATAGCAGAAGATATCAGTTTTACTGACATGATCATGGGTAAGATTACAGTAAATAGCGCCAATTTAGATGATTATGTGCTACTCAAATCTGACGGTCTGCCTACCTATCATCTGGCAGTAGTGGTGGATGATCATTTGATGGAGATTTCCCATATTTTCCGAGGGGTAGAGTGGATTGCTACAGCCCCAATTCATGTAATGCTATATAAATATTTCGATTGGCCCCTGCCCAACATTGCCCATATTCCCAATATTCTTGACCCTAAGGGTGGGAAGCTGTCTAAACGCAGCGGCAGTGTGGCCGCCATGGATTTTTTGGCAAACGGTTTTCTGCCTGAGGCTATCATTAATTACCTGCTTTTACAGAGTTGGAACCCCAAGACTACTAAAGAGCTTTATACCTTGAGTGAATTTGTAGAGGATTTTGATATTAATAAGTTCAATAAGGGCAATCCAATTTATAATCCGGTTAAACTTACTTGGTTTAATCAGCAACACTTGAAGCTGCTAGAATTGCCAGAACTGTTGCAAAGGTTGAAGAACTGGGAGGCTAGCTACCATCCAAAGTCTTTTCCTACTAGCAATAAGTTGTGGGCTAAATCCGATGTAGAACTGATTCAAATGATTGAATTGGAACGCGAGCGCGTGGAAGGACTGCTAGATTTAAGACAAAAGCTAGACATGTTTGTGAGTCAGCCAGATTCTTATGAATTTGAGCACAAGCAGTTAAAGAAATTGACTTCCGAGCAATTGCAGCAGATTATTGAAGAATATAGCAAGTTTCTTAATGCCAGCGGCAATGTCAGCAATAATAGTGACTACAATCATGACTACAATCATGAAGTTTGGGAATCAACTGTACGAGCCATCGCAGAGAATCTAGCTATTCCTGCTGGAGCTGCTTTTATGGCTATTCGCATAGCTCTCACCGGACAGGCAGCCACTCCACCATTATATGAATTAGGTAAGTTGTTGGGAACGACTGAGCAACTCTCCCGGCTACAGAAGGCTAGCAGTTTGTTAAAAGCTTAGTTAAGTTCATAGAGGCTTATTAGGCCTGATAAAAGCTCACTAGCAGAAAATCTGCTCAGCATGCATAATTACTTCGTCAAGCAAGTTAAAGATCTCCATTTCGAACTACTTACCTAGAAACTGAAACAATTCTTTAGCAATAGCGAATATCCATATAACTAATTTATATGTATTTACATATAAATTTATGCCCGGGGAATAAGCTAGTTAGACAGGTGCTTCGGAGTCAAAATGTGCGAATAGAGGATTTGGATGCATTGTCCTGCAGGCTTATTCATCACATATGCTTAACTGCGTTATTTATATCCAATTTATACATTCGATATATGCCATAGCTATGTTTCAATAGCATTGCGCCGTAGCGAGTTGGGAAGCGAGTTGGGAAGCGAGTTGGGAAGCAAGTTGGGAAGCAAGTTGGGAAGCAAGTAGAACTTGCTAATAGTTTAATACAGCTATTTTCTTCATTAGTGATTATAGTAGGTACTACCACTAGAAAGTTTCTGCTAAGCTGTGTATATGGCGTTTAAATTCACGTTAAAACTACTTCTAACCATAGTCCTTGTTAGTGGCTTTTCCTATCTGGGGGCAATTGGATTTGGAACTGCAGCCCCAATGGCTGCGCAAGCAAGCAAAAGTGCCACATTGCAGGTGCAACCAAGCATTATCTTAGTATCAGATGGTCTGGATGTAGTAGAACTCAAATTGCAATTAATCAATAACTCTGACTCAGATGTAATTAGTCAAATTATCCTACCCAACCCTTGGAAGGCGAAATCGCTGAAGAGCTTTACCAGTTCTCCTTTGCAGCTGAATGTACCAAATCTCAATGATAATATTATTAGTTTTAATCTGCTAGATAGGCCGATACTACCCAAAACTAGTCAGGAGATCAGATTGGAACTCTATGCGGGGCTCAAAAAACAGACGAGCTTTACCAAGACCTACTTTAGCAGTCACTGGGATAATCTTTCTAACAGTAAATTAGACGTCGTGGTCGCTGAGACTAAGATTAAGTTCCCTGAAAGCTGGGGCGATCCCTTTTTAAATTTACAAGCAGATAAATTCAAGCTTGAGACTGCATCTACACAGAAAATACTCACAGTTAGTTCCCAGTTGAGATTCGAAGCCATATGGGGGAGAGCATTACAAGGTAAGCTGCAATACAAAGTTGGCGACAAGCCGGAAAGTTTATTCAACTTAATCCGGGAGACTGCCACGCAAAAGGTTAACTTGCCGCCCAATAGTGGCCTAAAATCTATATATACTGACGACTGGGGCAATCTCTTCAGCAAAAGCACAGCCAATACTCCAGGCTCAGAACTTACCCTAGGTTTTATGCAGGATTCATCAGCCAAGCCCTATACTCCCCAGTCAGTAGATAGGGAGCAAAGTCGGAGCCAACTGCCAAAGCTGGTGGCAGATAGACTTCCAGATTGGCAAAAGACTGATTTGCGCACTTCAGGCATGGT
Source organism: uncultured Candidatus Saccharibacteria bacterium (assembly GCA_964640685.1). Taxonomy (GTDB): domain Bacteria; phylum Patescibacteriota; class Dojkabacteria; order CALFHW01; family CALFHW01; genus CAZXFQ01. Next base: position 18,925 of record CAZXFQ010000002.1, on the reverse strand, counting down.
AGATTCGATCCTGAACAGCATGATTAGTTTTCTTGCGAGCAGCTACGAAATCAGTCAGTCAGATCCTGTGGCATTTTCAGTAACAAAGCCTAGTGGTTTAGCTAATACTAAGTATGCAACTGGGGACTATTTATTAACTTTGGTAAATTCTCTGAGAGTAATGGACATCGATGCCAAGGTAGTATTTCTGCAGCGGGACTTCAGCTCGCGATCAGATACCTTTGCGCTGCAGATTTGCACAAATGTCTGTGAGAACTATAACGTCTCAGCATTTCTGCCAGATTACCAGTCTAGACTGTTGGATCCATATAGTCTTGAGATATTGGCTTTTAGTGAATTAAATCCAGTCATTGTTCAGGCTCTGGGCCAAATTGCTAGCAAGCTGCCACAGGTCAATTTGCAAGATACTCAGGTACTAGGCGCCACAGATCGTGATGTCAATGATGATGGGGAATTGCGCATAAGCCTACAGCTGCCTGCCGTACTTCAGAGTTTTTATAACTTCAATACTGTTGTTGACATTGATAATCGCAGTAGCAGCGCTGTGTATCTAGAGCAGCTTACGCTGGAGGATAGATCATTTGATCTTACCAGTGGTGATTTGGGTCATTTGCGCGAGGGGGTGTTGCCTGGCACAAGGAGAAGCTTCTCGGTAAGTAATCTGTTTTTGCCTAAAATATTCTTTGGTAATGAAAAACGCGAGAATTTAGACTTCAAGATTCAATATAACCAGGCTCAAATTCAAAAAGTATTTACCACCAAGCAAACTGTGACTTTAGAACAAAATTATCCATTTATTGGGTTAAGTATAATTTTATTAGCTACTATTTTAATAGAAATCTTTTTAGTCAGCGCTTTCTGGAGCCATAACCATTTATCTATAAAATCCATATATTGGAAGCTCAAGCTGAGAAAGCCTTAACATTAAGCTAGGAATAGATTATTATAAGCATATGGAACTACAAAGAACCAAAAAGTACTGCTTTGCTTTAGGCTCTGATGAGTTGCTGGGCCAGCAATTGGTAGGCGGCAAGTCAATCAATCTCAGTCGTTTGCAAAAACTCAACTTGAACATTCCACCGGGTTTTGTACTTAGTGGCCAAGCATTTGATGACTTTTTGTTAGCAACCAATCTAGTAGACCCCCTAGTAGAGCAGTTGGGTAGAGCTACTGAAGTAGGGTCTGCGCAAATACCTTCTGTGGCTCAGGCGATTAGGGAATTGATTTTGGCCGCTAAAATTCCCCAGATAATTGCCAATGATGTTATTAAAGCATACCAAGGGTTATCAGCGTTCAGTGAAGCGCTAGTGGCAGTGAGGCAATCCGCTCTAACTGAACAGCTATCAGAAGTAAATTACGATCGGGCCAGTACTGGCTATCTAAATATCAAAGGCACTCAGAATTTATTGACAGCTGTGAAGCAGGTATGGGCGGATTTGTTCAGTGCCGAGGCTATTAGATATCGGTTGCAGACTGAGTATGAAGGCAATCTAACACAGCCAGTGCTAATACAGCGCATGATTAGTGCAGACAGTTCTGGTTTGATTTACAATTTTGACCTTAGTACGCATTCCATCAATAATCTTAGTGTAATAGCAAACTTAGGTATTTCTGACAGCAACAATTTGGCATTACTAAATGTTTCCAGCAATGCTGGCCACGCAAATAGCGAAAAGTTAGATTTAGGCCAAAGTGATTATTACCTAATTGCCAAACAATCTCAATCTACAATTGCCGGCCTGAAACGCCCGCAGAAATTCATGTGGGTAAAGCCTTCACGTGATAGTAGCGCTAGTTATGTACAAGTCAAAGTTTCCACTCTCTGGACTGATAAACAAAAATTAGATGAGTTTCAGTTACGTAAATTGACCAATTATATGCGCAGTATTGAGCAGACATTCCCTGGTTTCATAGAATTGGAATGGGTCCAGGAAACTGATCAGTTATACTTTACAAGTCTAAGGTTGCTAGCTGAGCCTGATCTGAAGTTCTTTCCAGAATTTAGCTGGGGCAGCGCAGATACCAGCGCAGATACCAGCGCAGGAGCAGTTCTGCCTGTGATTTCGCCCATAATTCCAGTTGCAACTGAGATTAATCTAGAGAAGGAACAGATTTTAGAGTTATTGCAGAAAACTGAGGATGAACTGGTCTTGACTGATATTGACCGAGATACCAAAGCACATTCTGTAACGCAAATGTTGCCTGAGGTAAAAACTGCCACCGAAGTCTGGAGCAATAGCCTACTTAGTGCCAGTGAATTGAAGGTATTTAAGAGCAATCTAGACGGTATTGGCTTGTTTAGAATCAGCGAGGTCGCTAGAACTTATGAACCAAACTTTGATCTTAGCAACTTAGCCAACGCCCACGCTCTGCAAAAGAAGATTTGTGAACACTTGGCATTGTATCTAATTGCCATGCAGCCTAAGCCGTTGCTCATCCAAATAGAGAAAAATTTAGACTTTGAAACTCAATTGCAGATTTTCAGCAAACTACGTAACTTATATGGTCACAAAAACTTTTGGGTTGTGTTGCCAGAATTATTGCAACTAGAAGAAGTAAGCAGTTACAAAAAGGAACTGACAGCCAGTGGCTTCAGGCGCACTAATGCTTTCCAAGTGTTTCAGCTGATTAGTCAACCTCTGCATTTGCATAACATGGCAGCCTTAGCTGAGTTGAGTATTGACGGCATAGTTTTGGACGCTGATCTATTACTCAGTCATTTATTGGGAATGAATCCACAATTTGCAGGGAGCAGTGGAGCATTGCTTGATTTTACCAATCTGCCAGCTGGGGTTGTAGATAGTTTTAGCAATTATTTGGTCAGCATGCTCAAGCCAAAGAATAAGTTACACCTGCCGACACTATTCTACTCAAGGTATAGCCAATTATTGCAAGCACTATTACCTCAAATCTTGAAGGTCGGCATAAATGGGGTATTCTATGGTGAACAGGGTATTTATGAGTTCAAGCTCAGCCTAGCGGAAGAAGAGAATCAAGTTTTGACTAATGGTCTAAAAAAGATCAAAAAATCAGCTAATTTATAGCTAGCTTAAAGTTGGCTTAAAGCTAATTTAAAGCTAATTCCTTAGTAGCAATGAAATACTGGTTAGCAAAATCTGAACCTGATGTGTACTCTTGGCAAACGCTAATACATAATGGCAAAGGCTTTTGGGATGGTGTGCGCAGCTATGCTGCCCGCAAAAATCTGTTGGCAATGGAAGCTGGCGACTTGCTACTGTTTTACCACAGCAATGTTGGCAAAGAAATCGTGGGCATTGCCCGAGTGATTAGTAAGGCTTACCAAGACCCTACCACTAGCGACGAGCGCTGGGTGGGAGTTGATGTAGAACCGCTGCAAGCCTTTAAAAAATCAGTCACTTTAGCTCAGATTAAAGCAGAAAAGCAGCTGCAGGATTTTGCGCTGGTAAGACAATCCCGCTTGTCTGTAATGCCTGTGTCTGATTCCCAACTGAAACTCTTGCTGAGAATGGGAGAGACTGTTATATAATTCCCTCAGATTAGACAGTCATTTATATGCCAATTGCTTACACACCAGAATTATCAGCAGTGTTGAAAGTCTTGGAAGAGAGCCGCGATACAATTTTGCTTACAGGCAAAGCAGGGACGGGGAAGTCCACTTTGTTGAGAGAATTTCGAGAACGAACACGCAAAAATTTAATTGTGTTGGCACCAACCGGAGTAGCAGCCCTAAATGTCTCTGGAGAAACTATTCATTCGTTTTTCAGTTTGGCTCCAAATGCTATTCCAGCAGACATAGAGCATCGACCGCTTAGTTATCCTAAGCAACAATTAATTCGCAAACTCGACGCTATCATTATCGACGAGATTTCCATGGTGCGCGCTGATTTGCTGGATTTGATTGATCTACGTCTGCGGTTGACACTAAAGCGGGATAAGCCTTTCGGAGGTCTGCAACTAATTATGATTGGCGATTTATACCAATTACCTCCGGTACTAACTAATTCTGAGAAGACAGAGTTCCTGACGCGCTACAGCTCGCCATACTTTTTTGCGAGTCAAGTCATACGAGCTCTCGACATTCATTATATAGAATTAACCAAAGTTTATCGTCAGCAAGACGCGGAATTTGTCTCAATCTTAAATAGCATTCGCACCAATACTGTCACGGAAGCAGATTTGCAATTGATAAATAGTCGTTACGATGAGGATGTAGAGTCAGCATTAGATAGTTTTACGATCTACCTAGCCACCACCAACAAAATCGTACAGCAAGTGAATAATTATAAATTGGAGGAATTATCAAGTCGAACAAGAGTTTATCCATCAGCAACCACTGGACAGTTCCCTCCAAATACTAAGCCAGTAGGGGAAAATCTGGAGCTCAAGGTTGGCAGTCAAGTGATGTTTTTGAACAATGAAAAAGATCCTGAGACTGATAGCTATCGCTGGGTCAATGGCACTCTTGGCAAAATCACTGACATTGCCGAAGCTAGTAAGGCCGGTACACCTGATGTGTTGGTGGTCGAGCTGGCAAATGGCAAATTAGTGGAAGTATTGCCTTATACTTGGAAATTGGAAAAACATAACTTTGACCCTAGTCTCAATAAAGTGATCAAACATACTGTCGGTACTTATACCCAGTATCCAGTGCAGCTTGCTTGGGCAGTGACGATTCATAAAGCGCAAGGCAAAACATTTTCCAAGCTTATCATTGATCTTGGATACTCGGCTTTTGACTTCGGCCAAGTATATGTTGCTTTAAGCAGGGCCACTACTTTGGAGGGGATCACTTTGCGCAGGCCGATCACTCTAGCAGACATTAAGGTCGATAAGCTAGTGGGACAATTTTTAGCGCACTTCCATAGTTAGATTTAGAAGCAATTGATTAATGTCTAAGAATTCTGGTACAAATTTAGCAGCAAATTTAGCAGCAAATAAATCTCAGTTTCTGTTTGGCGCTGCTACGGCTGCGCACCAAGTAGAAGGTAATAATCATAATAACGATTGGTGGCAGTTTGAGACTACTACACCGGGCGTGCATCAGTCTGGTGCCGCTGCAAATAGTTATGAGTTGTATAAAGAAGATCGTAAGATACTGCAGCAGATGGGCTGTAATACCTATCGCTTCTCGATAGAATGGGCGAGGATTGAGCCTACACAAGGTAATTTTGACTTAGATGCCCTCAATCACTACCGCGAGTTGATTTTAGATCTGCGCGCGCATGGTATTACTCCAATTGTCACTTTGCATCATTTTACCAATCCTATTTGGTTGGAAGCAATTGGTGCTTGGGAAAATCCTAAAGTCGTGGAATACTTCAGTCGTTATGTTAATTATGTCTGTAATGCCTTAAAAAATGTAGTTGATTATTGGGTGACGGTGAATGAGCCCAATGTATATTTGGCGTCTAAGTATATACTCAAGATTTGGTTTCCTGCGATCTTTTCACCGCTAAAGGCATATAAGGTAGCAAAACATTTCTTAGCTGCCCACCGAGCCAGTTATAAGCTTATCAAGGCACATTCTACTACTGCGCAAGTCAGTCTCTGTATCAACGCGATTCGCTTTGTCCCCATTCACAATCACTATTATTTGCTGAACTTGCTAGTTTGCGGTGTATTGCATTGGCTCAATAATCGCCTTGCATTTGCTTTGCTACGCAATTATACAGATTTCATTGGGCTTAATTTTTACACTAGAGCCAAGCTATCTTTGGATCCATATGCAAAAGAATGGTTTCGCACCGATCCGCCCATGCTGAATTTGAACAATAATGTGTTTAGTCAATTTCCACGGGATCTCACATGGTTGTTAAACCTATTCAAGAATTCAGGCAGGCCTATCATAATTACTGAAAATGGGATCAATACCGATGATGATAATTTACGGGTAAAGTATTTGCAAAGCATTTTTAGGATTCTCAAGCAGGCAGTTAGCGCCAAGATTAACATCATTGGGTATATGCATTGGTCGTTGATTGACAATTTTGAGTGGCACTTTGGCTATAGGCCTAAATTTGGTTTGTATAGTGTGGAGCCAGACACGTTCAAAAGATTACCCAAGCCTAGCAGCCTAAAGTACGCCGAATTGATCAACGCCTGGGAGCCAACTGAGGGATAATTATCTGATCCTCAAATATCCATCCAGGATTGGATGAAACTTCAACCTATCTTTCATCACCGTTGAACTATATAGCAAGGCAATCGCAGTACTGTATTCTATTATTAGATAGGATTATCTGAAGAGTAAACTAAGAAATATTTCAAATGGTGACCTCACGGAGAATCGAACTCCGATTGCCGGGATGAAAACCCGGTGTCCTAACCGTTAGACGATGAGGCCAAATATTAAACAGTGCTTTAGCATCTACTTTAGCGCTGCTGTGATTTTACAGCACTAGATTATAGCAAATGTGTTGGCCACCGCGAAGTCGAAATTAATATTAGCTAAGCGGCAAGTAAATAGTCAAAGTATTTCTCATCAACTTTACCCTGTATCATCTCGCCCCAGTATTCAGCTCCCATTTGTTGTTTCACTAATTCTCCGATATATCTCACGATGTAGTTGAGGATCCATCATCTACGAGATCTGTTTAACTTTTCCGTGACCCCCAGCTGCTTTGAATACGGTACCACGTAAAGAAGTGTATATAGTACCATATATCTAGAGTAGTGAACGGTAAATTGCAAATGCTACTAGAGCAGGATAGAAGTATATTCAGTGCTTCCGATTTAGCTGTGCTCTGGGAAGTAGAGAATAAGAATACACTACTTACTGCAGTCATTAGGTACGAAAATAAAGGTCATCCCAAAAGGATCTACAAAGGACTGTATTCCACGAAAAGTTTAGACAAACTAATCAGCTCGAGCTTGGATGCGCGATTGCTGGAGGATCGGCATTTGTAAGTGCAGAGGCTGTCCTAGCCAAATCTGGAGTTATTATGCAAGCAGTAAATGCCATCACCCATACGGTCAAAAGTCTATGGAACTAGAAGTCGCAGGACAAAGATTTTCAGTAATATGCATGAACCCGAAGTTCTTATTAAACAGAATTGAGATAGACTACCTCAATAATTATTATATTGCCACACCCACCAGAGCCATGGCAGATATTCTTTATCATTCCCCAAATTACTACTTTGACAATCTTCAAGCTATAAATACCGAGGAACTAACTAAACTTAGAAGAGAGCTGAATTTCGTTATAGATAAATTGAAAGAGGAGTTATTGTTTTTTTGGGATCGATAGTCAGGATGTAGAGTGGGACTAACCACAATACTGTCAATTCGCTGATTTAGTAGACAAAACTAAAGTAAAGATAGTAAAGATAAGGAGTGATTGATAATCTTTACTGTTTAAATGATATCCAGGTGAATAGCGTCTGTATGCGATGCAAAGACTTGCACTAATATAGTATAATTCTGCCATGAGTAATATTGTTAATGACATTCAAACTGAACTTAAAAAGCGAGGTTACCGCACATCTGCAAACCGCGATAAGGTGCTGAAAGTTCTGGATAAGACTGACAAGCCTCTTACTGTTGGCGAAATTTATGAACGGGCGCTAAAAATTTCGCCTCTGAATGATATTCAAGAACTGGACCAATCTACAGCCTATAGAACTATTGAATCACTAGCTAAAGAAGGATTTGTGAAGGTGATTAGTTTGCTTGAAGGCTATAATCGCTATGAATTGGAGCGTGGCGATCACCATCATCATTTTGTTTGTATGGAATGTCAAGATATAATTCCTATTCATCTTGGAAATCATCTTAAAGAGAGTGAGAAGAAGATTGAGCAAAAAATTGAGCAAGAGCAAGGTGTTACGATTACAAGTCACTCACTAGAATTTTTTGGAATTTGCAAAAGTTGCAAATTGAATCCTTCTTTGTAGTATTCGACTAAATAATATTCCGTTCATAATATTCAAGCAAGTATTCTGGCAGATTAGTGCAAAGTACTCGCAATAAGCTGTATAATGTTCTATGGAGCTAAAAAGTCTAATTGCCGAATCATATAAACAATATAAAGATAGCGCGGAGAAGTTCTATGCACAACTTGCCTTGCAACTCCTGATCCAGAGTGAAGCATTATCCCTACTGAGCCATAAGTCCAAGTTGGTATTAAAGCTAAGTGAGGTCATTGAAGCAGCTAAAGCACCATCAAAGTCCCTGTGGTCTAGTATTACTCATCCAACTAGGGCAAATATAGACTTACAGCTTGAGCTTAAGGAGTATGCTTTTACCCAGGCGCGTATAATTTCTTGTCCAAGTATAGATGAGCATTCGCTTCTACTTGCCTGTTTGAAAGCACTTGAAGACAAAGGTATTTTGGAGGACTATAAACCCGTGCTCAAGGAGATGTTGCAAACCTCTCTGCATAAGCTGGATAGAGTTCAGCTAACTACAGAGTTTATGGGCAGGGATAAAGAAATCTCGGAAAGTCTACGAATCTTAAGTCGAGAAGAAAGAAATAACCTTCTACTGATTGGGGATGTCGGAGTTGGTAAAACAGCCTTAGCACAGCAATTAAAGTTGAAGTTGGATGGTTTTAAAATCCTACAAATTTATCCTGGTGGAGATAGCTTTTTCGACCAAATAGTCAATTTGCTCAGCCAGAGCAATAATACTAAAGTTAAAGCTGATGTAAAAGTTAAGTTTGAAACTAAAGTTGTCTTCTATCTAGACGAGATATTCACCTTTGAAGTAGGGCAGATTAAATATTTGATAGATAGCGCCCAAGTTATTGGTACTGCTAACCAAGAAACTTACCGAAGGTTTGCTGCGGATAATCCGCATATTACTTCTAAATTCGAAATTTTAAGATTGGATGAACCAGATAGAGAGACTACTTTGCAGATTTTAGAAAGACATATTGACAGGTTGTCTAAGCAAAAACAGCAAAGTTTCGCCGAAAATTTCTCACAAGAGATTTATGACTTAGCCAAAAAGTATTTACAAGACAGCAATTTCCCAGCAAAGGGGATTACATTACTACAGGAAAGTAGTAGCCAGGCCCTCGTGCAAGGATTAGCGAGGGTAAACCTTGAAATACCAAAAGCGATTGTGTCCCAGAAGACCAATATTCCAATCGGTTCTTTGACTGATATAGACAAACAGGATTTGTCCAAACTAGCTGAGAGGATCGGGTCTCGTGTCAAAGGCCAAGAGGAAGCTATTACTAAAGTTGCTCAAGCAATTCAACGCTCAAAACTGGGCTTTAAAAAAGGTAATAAACCAATTGGTTCATTTATGTTCGTAGGGCCATCTGGGGTTGGGAAAACTGAATTAGCAAAGACTTTGGCCAAAGAAATCTTCGGAGATGAAGAAGCGATGATTAGGCTTGATATGTCGGAGTTTGCTGAAGCACATATGGTACAAAGGCTCATTGGTTCACCGCCAGGCTACGTCGGCTATGAAGAAGGTGGCCAATTGACCAATCCAGTCAAGGAAAAGCCATATTCTCTTATATTACTGGATGAAATTGAGAAAGCACATCCGAGAGTATTTGATATATTTTTGCAGGTTTTAGATGATGGCAGGCTTACTGACGGACGGGGCCAGAAAATTGATTTCACCAATACAATCATAATCGCTACTTCAAATGCTGGGATTGAGGATATATTGGACCTTGTTGCTGCTGGCAAAACTACCGAGGAGATTGCCAAGGAGGCAAAAGAGGTTCTGCAGGATTATTTTAGGATTGAATTTATTAATAGGTTTGATGACGTGGTGGTGTTTAATGCACTGAAACCAGAAGCTTTGGAAGGAATTGCCAGAAACCAGATCCAAAGGTTGGAGGGTGAGCTTGAGCAGAGGCAGATTAGATTAAACATCCAACCTGAGTTTATTGCGCAATTAGCAAAAGATTCTTATGATCCAAGGTATGGCGCTAGGGGATTATTGAGGTTGTTGCAGGAAAGGATTGAGAATGTACTGGCGGAGGGAATTATTAAGGGTGAGATCAAAGCTGGTGATGTGATTGATTTTCCAGTTCAGTCTGCCAAAATTGCAGAATCTCCCACCAAAGAAGTGTAGATAATAGTCATTGGCTTTCAAATTTAGGTAAGATCCCAGATATTTCTGCCCCATTCGCAACTTGCTTTGAATGCTTGCCGCGCTTCTTGTCTAGTTGCTGCTGTGGCTGCAAAAAATCTTAAACCTCTTTTACTATTGCCTTCCTTGTCTAAGTATTCTCTGCGAGCCCAGCCAAGGTAAACCACTTCGGAAAAGTTAGCTATATTAGCTTTGAGAAAGACTTTGACCATATTTGTAGTGACTACACTGGGTTTCCTGCGAGGTTCTAAACTACGAAGGATAATTTGAGGCCCAGACTTTTTTTGCATAATTAAGCGGCTAGTTGGTCAGTAAACCGTTGTAGCTCTTTAGCGTCAACAAATGGGTCGATCACTCGATCATAACCAGGTGCGTCCAGTTGTAAGCTCAGTGCACTATCTCCGGTCCGGTGTAATCCACCTGGCTGGGGGGTAATACCGGTTCTTTTTCCATGGTCATCTGATTGTGGTTTAAATACTACTACACTTCGAACAGTTGATAGTGCACTAGATGCTTGACTTGCATTAGTAGCTTTTGGAGCTACTTGGGTATATGCAGGATTAGCCTGTGTGTTATTAATTAAAGGCAGGTGTTCTACGTTTATAAACTCTTTGGCTGTTGCGGATGCAGCGCTGTCTAAAGCTTTAGCCGTAGCTGTCTTTGCTGCAACAGCTTCATCAGCCTGCTGGATTGCCAATTGTAAATTAGCTCCGATGAAAGTCACAGGCCTTTTAAGCGTGACCGAAGTAATCCCTCTCAGTGTGGATGATGTTCCAGATGATTGTCTTGAAGTATTGCTTGGCCTTGGTGTAATAGGTCTAACAGGTCTTTGAGCATCTGTGCTTACTCGAGTATTTCCTGTGACAGCAAATCTTGCAAATGTGCTTCTAACTCTTGTATGAGATTGGTTATTTCCAGAAATACTAGATCTGTCTGAGGCATTATTAAATGCACCAACA
>CAZXFQ010000002.1:6538-7828 GCA_964640685.1 uncultured Candidatus Saccharibacteria bacterium | reverse complement strand
TTGGTTATTTCCAGAAATACTAGATCTGTCTGAGGCATTATTAAATGCACCAACAGATGTGCGAGTGCTCGTTGCTGTTGGTCGAGAATTATCTGAGATGTTAGTTGAAGCTGAGCTTTGTGAGTCATCAGAATTATATGCAACTGCTGCGGGTCTTGAGCCTGGTTCGCCAGATTCAGTGTTATTGGCATACCGCGTATAAATAATCTGTCCAATACTCCCATCGACCCTTCTCGGATTTAAGGAATGCAGTTCTGGGGCAGCGCCCGCAGATTGAATGTTTGTGTCAGATGGAGATGCAATTACGCCATTCTCATACTTAACATCAGGTGCTGCACCCAATACTTCGTCAGCATTTGCGTTGTCCTGCTGTAAATCAAAATCCATATTTGTAGCATGATCACCACACATCTCCGCACGTCCAGTAGTCTGATTGATAATGGCATGATAGCCAGCCATTGTTTCATCTCCATGACTGCCCATGAACACATAAGTATTGACTATTCTTAGTCCCTGCTCACGTAACAACTCTGCTAAATTATGATCATGAGGTATATGTGTTTCTAAGCCATTTTGGGTGGCAATTCCCGCAATAAATTCGGTAATTAGCACTGTGGCGACTTGTTCATGAGTTAGTTCTGCTTGGTTCAGTTGGGAAAAGTCATAATCCATTAATTGCTGAGTAGTTAGCTCAACTCCGTGCAAACTTAGTAAGCTTCGGGCAATTTCACGTAGATCGAGCTTATTTCTAAAATGTTCAGCAGTTAATCTTTCTGTTAAATGATCTGCTATTCCGGCTTCGAAATCAGTATTTAGAGTTAGTAAACCCTCAGAACGAATCGAACCCAATGAAAAAGGAGCCTGAGTAAATGTTTTCCTTAATCTAGTAATTGCTTCTGTATCTCCAAGAACAGTATGCATGACCATGGATTTGGCCAACTCTGCACCTCTAGCCTTTGTAGAGTTTAATTCCACTAAACCTTCAGCCTCTATAACCTTGGCATCGCGTCTTAGTCTATAATTAACTAGCTCTAAATAATCTAGGGCCAATTTTGATAAAGTTGTAGCAATGTCAGCACGTTCAACAAATGCTCGGCTCACTCCATCTGCATAGAGATCAGATTGTTCTGCCAGATAGCTTTCCCATTGCTGGTTAATGCTGTCCCTGGCCGTTTTAAGTTTTATAAATGAATCGTTTTCTTGCCTGTCCGCAGTTTCATTGAACTGATGATTAGAAAGTAATTGCCAAAGGTAGGTTCGAGCTACTTGGCTAACTTCAACGATCTCTAG
>CAZXFQ010000002.1:4331-6438 GCA_964640685.1 uncultured Candidatus Saccharibacteria bacterium | reverse complement strand
ACCAAATAACTTCGCTGCATCTATCAGCATTAGGTGGACCTACAGATGTCGGCAAGAATAGATAAAATTCAGAACGAAACTCACCAGGACTTTCAGCAATTACACTCGAGTCAGGATCATTATGTCCAGTTCCTGTAAAGCCTTTTACAGTTTTATCTAGAGAAAATAATCTTTGCAGGCCAAATTCGATCCTGCCCACAGCCAATATTTGGCTCACTAACTCTGCATCTGCATGTGGGCTGTCAATCTCAGCTGTAGGTGGTTGTGTTCGGTTCTCTTGGTAATTATTCACGATATTTAGTGCGATTCATTTGCATCAATTATAACTTAAGGTGGGGCTTTTTGGAAATGGATTCTTCATATAGTAGCGAGCTACCAATATGAAGAAAAAAAGCCCCACCCACAAACATGATCCGACTACCGCCGGGGGACGAGCCACACGGATCATGCCTGCAGGTGGAGCTAGTTGCTAGTTACTCATTCCAGCCGGCAGCTTGCGCTGCCCCTGCGACGAATAGTCGCAGATCTGCTGGAAGAGCAGCTAGCTGCTGAGTGAACTCAGCTTCGTGCGTCTTGATGGACGCCAGAAGCAGAGCATCGCTCAGCATTGCCACGTCGAGCGCGTTCGCGCTCGACAGTGGCAACGATGCGAAGCACCACTCCCCCGCGCTGTGCGCGTGGGAGTGGTGCTCTGGCCTAGCATCCCTCTTGGGCATGGGTTATCACCTCCCTTCTGGCCCGTGATTTGTCCCCCCCGGGATTGACAGTAGCAGTTGACCTACATAGTGTAATTATAAGCCAAATGCTACTGCCAATTGATAGTCGGATTGTTTGTAAATGATCAAGTGCCCTAATAATTAGGCACATTGCTATGACGATTATATATTAGTGGAGGTATTAATGCAAACAATTCGCACTAACAACAAACTACGCAGTGCGATTATTACGTGATCGTTTAAGAAGTATCAGTGCGTTAGTGGATAACAATCTTATAAAGCGGATTGTATGATACTGTAAATCGACGATTTCGGCATTACTAAAGGTAGCGTGTACTTTTCTAAGAATCTCAACCCAATACTCATCATAACCATCAATCGGCCCCCATTTGCTAGCAACCCTGCGGAATTCACCTGAAATTTTAAGAAATTCTCCAGAATGTGTTTAGATATATCCTATAGTATTGACTTATTGTCAATTATAGTTTACAATTCTTTTATTTGTTTAACTATATAACCTAAACGTAAGTGAATAAGATAATCGAAGAAAAAATTAAGTATTTAGACCATAAAGTCGTAATGAAACTTCTGGCTTCTATAGAGTCTGCGCGTGACAAACTTATGTTTACTTTGATTTATAGTTATGGTTTGAGAGTAAGTGAGTTGATAAATCTCACTATTGAAGATTTTGATCTGGATGAAAAAACTATAGAGATTATTCCCTTAAGGCGGAAACAGAGAAATAAGTTCGTATTTTCACTGTCAGATAAAATTCCTAACCTCCTTAATGCATGGCTTGAAAAAAGACCAGGGAGTGAATTTTCTAATATTATAGTCACAAGAAAGTACATGAATGGTGAAGTAATCTATAAACCAATTTCCAGAACTATGGTTAACAAGTTATTCAAAAAACATTGCTCTAAAATTGGAATTCCGACAAGATACCAGCATCCGCATACACTTAGACACTCAATTGCACTGGCGATGGCGAACGCCGGGTTGGGCATTTACGTAACAAAGGAATTTCTTAGGCATACAACTATAAAGAGCACTGAAGTTTACTATCATATTTCCAAAAAACTTACGCACGAGAAAACTAAACAATTACATCAGCTCTTAGGGCTATGAGAATGAATGTGTATAAACAAATAAATACGCAATTTATTCGTTACATATTGGTGGGGATTGCTACAGCTCTAGTTGATTATCTGGCTTTCACCACAATCTTCTTGCTATCGGGAAACTATTTAGTCGCAGAGAATCTAAAGTTACCATTTATGCTGGGATTTAATTACATTGCGCATAGATTGTTTACTTTTAATTCTAGTCGAAAAATCAGAACTGAATCAGCTAAATACGTATTAGTAAATATCCTGATATTCATTGTAAGC
>CAZXFQ010000002.1:0-4321 GCA_964640685.1 uncultured Candidatus Saccharibacteria bacterium | reverse complement strand
ATCTATCGCTAGTTGTCTTGGTCAATGTACTGGTAAATGTGCAAATAGCAAAGCTCGCACAGCTAATAATTATGCCTACATTTACGTATCTGTTATTAAACAGATTTGTTTATATTAATACGAAAACAGTGTGAAAAAGATAGCAGGATCTCTCTACAATATTGCACATAATTCTTTTCTCTGGCTGCTTATAGCTATCCTTGTGTTGGGGGTCAATTTTTATGTTTTTTATAGAGCAAATTATAAAGAAGACTATAGTATTTCTTATGCTTCTCAGAGACTGACAATCACACTTCAGGGAAGTAACTATATTGAGGTATTTAGACTTCACGACTACTGGGTCACCGAAGATGGTCAATTAATTCAGCTCGCGGAAGATAAAGACAAATTCAGTGCTGACTACCAGCAAAGCAACTTCAATGGTTCGATCACAGAGGTTTCCGAAGAGGTAGTTGGTAGAAATGCGAACATCGAAAGTTATTTACTAAAAACTGATAAAGGCGGACTAAAGCTAGTCAGGAAAGTCTACGAGAATAGTAATGCCGGCCTTGCGAAAACATATAAGCTGAATATGCAATTTGCATTAGGTGGTAGTAGTTATAGCTTTGATGAGCAAGAAAAACTGCTAAAGGCAGATAAATGCAGCCTCAAGTTTGATGGAGGCAATAATCTAGAGTTTAGATTTCAGGAACAAGATAAGGTTTTAACTATATATCAGAAGTCAACTACCGAAATAATACAATCTGGTGAGTATGAATTTAACTTTGACATTCTAGTTTACTGTGAATAGGCGGGCCAATACCAAAATCTACGACTGGACGTTGAGATACTATTATAGCCTCTTAGTATTATTTACTCCAGTAGCTAGCTTAATTCTAGGTTTTAGCTTTGGCTTTCAAGTGGTAACACAATCTATACCATTTCTAATATACTTCTTCCTAATAGTTTTCACTCTGCCTAGTTTAATATCAAAGTCAATTTTGGGGGAGAACTCCTTCAGTTTGGCAGCTGTATATAGCTTTTTAATCTACCCTGCAATATATTTTGTTGGGTTAGTTTTAAGAAGTATTGGTATTGACCTTGCTGGTTATTACGAGTTTGCAGGTTCAGGCTTAATTGCTATCTGGACTCTACTGGCTTTGAGGCTGATTTTCAAGGCAAAATTTAATGGTTTCAGAGCAAGCTACAAACGAATTCTGTTAGCACTACTGCCATTTATCGTTTTTATCGGTGTGATTGTCATAGCCAGGGACTATGGCTCGATCATCTCAACGGACATATTAGTACACAAGACGGTATTAAATGGCATGTCTGATCCTCAAACAGTTGGATTTATGCCTGCATCCTATTCATCTACTTTCACAGATCAGGCATATCCAATTGTCATGTTCCATGCATTCTTGTACACGCTAGCAAATGCATTTAAGTTTGATTACGCTTTGGCCGGCTACTTCGTCGATATTTTTCTAACTCTCATTTTTTCAATAGCCGCCTACAAGCTATTCAGGAAATATTACAAGCCAGGCTGGGCGGTATTAGGTGTGACCCTATCTTTACTAGTGTTTGAGAATCTTGCTTATACTGCTCACTTTTTTATTCCGCAGACCTTTGCATTTTTATTGTTTTTATTCATTTTAGGTGACAAAGATTTGAAATTCAGAGGTTTGATTGCAGCTATCGGGATACTGCTATTAACTCATTTCTTCATCGGCATATTTCTGTCATTTTTCTTGATTGTGAAATATATTTATTATGAAAGAGTGATCAAGGTAGAAAGCAAGAAGCAAAATTTATTGCTCTTTCAAGAAATTATTCTTGTGTTCTTGTTTATAATTTCACTTTCTATTACGGGATTTAGTATTGAAAACAGCTTCCAGAAAGGCATCACTGACTGGGTAGGTGGATTATCTAACCCAGACTTTCGGGGTAAATTTGATGCGATACTTGCACTTATTGGTGCTGGTTGGCTAGTTCTAATCCCTGCATTCTTAAGAGTATTCTTTAAGCCACATAAAACTATGCCTGAGCTTATTGGCTATTTTGGCATGATGACAACTATCGCGATATATTTCCTTGCACCCACATTTGCCGGTAAGTTTCTACTAGGATTCGGTTTATTCTCATCGCTAGTGGTTATTGCCTTTCTGCAAAAATTAAAACCCAAACATTTGCTTGTCTATGTTGTTATTGGTATTTTGCTAATCACCAGCTATGGAGTTAATTATGTGCTGCAACTACAAACCCTAACTAGTTTCATTCTGCAAAATAACGGGCCAACTAGTGCTGTAGTTAAGAAAGACAATAATCTAGTGAAATACTGGCAAGAAAACAGTCCTAAATGTGTTCTGATTTCTGATCCACAAACGCAGTTGACAATTCACTCTTTAGGCGAGGGGGAATCTCTACGTGGGAACTATATGAATCTTGGAGATAGAAATACTTTCGTGGAGTTCATTGGATCACCAAATGCTGATACGCTTGAGAAAGTGAAGAATTTGACCGATCTTTCAGATCCAAGATATGCTGGTAAACCATTGTGTATTGGTATCACTGCAAGATTAATGGAACTAGCTACTAAGGATCATCGCTGGACAAAAATGATTTTCACTTATCAGGTGGATCATACAGACAGGTTAAATAAACAGGTTGAGGTGATTAGATTTTTGGATAAAAATGCGAATGAAATATATAATGACGACTATCACGCTGTATTTCTACTTAGTCTTAATAAAGACTCAAATGAGTAAAAGAATACTTATAACTGGTGGGGCTGGATATATTGGCTCTCATACCGTTCTAGAACTACTCCAAGAAACAAACTATCACCTAGTGGTATTCGATAATTTAGTTAACGGACATAAAGAAGCCTTAGCTAGAATAATGAATCATACTGGTCAAGATATAACATTTATCAAAGGAGATCTACTCAATCTTGATCAAATAAATTCGGTTTTTGAGACTCATGAAATTGATGCAGTTATACATTTTGCTGGTTACATGGAAGCAGGTCTATCCATGACATACCCTTTGAGATTCTTTGAAAACAATATCTCTGGTTCAATTAATTTACTGAAGTGCATGCAAAAGTTTGGGGTAAATAAAATTGTATTTTCTTCGACCTGTAGTATATATGGGGATGGCTATAGCAGAGCAATAAATGAGCAAGACACTCCTAGTCCAATAAATTGGTATGCACACTCTAAGCTAACTGTGGAAAATATCTTGAGATCTCTAGATACGGGGTCAATAGTTGAGCAAAATTGTGTAAAGTCACTGATTCTGAGGTATTTTAATGCCGCAGGTGCGGATCCTACAGGGCTCTTAGGCCATGATTACCCAAGACCCACTATGCTAATACCTCTGGCTATCGAGAGTGTATTCGATAGGAAGGAGCTATTCATTTTCGGTAATGACTATTCAACACCTGACGGTACATGCATTAGGGACTATGTCCATGTGAGTGATTTAGCTAGAGCCCATAGAATGGCAGTCAAGTATTTATTTGAGCATCATATTAGTGAATCATTTAACCTAGGCAACGGCATCGGTTACTCAAATTTGGAAGTTGTAGAAAAGATTGAAGAAATAGTTGACAAAGTCTCCTGGACTTACGCACCTAAACGTATTGGAGACCCGGCAATGCTCATTGCAGACAGTCGTAGAGCCAACAAATACCTGAAATGGAAACCTCGTTATTCACTAAAAGATATAATCCAGCATTCATATCAATGGAAAGTAGGTAACCCCCATGGGTATACCAAATTCGACACCAAATAATTTCGCATACTTCTGATGTCTTTTAGAATTAGCGAAGGTGCGAATGCTGTTGAGTTGAATCTGCTTGTGATTAACATGTCCGTACATTGACATCGCAAGTTGCAACTTCTCTATAAATTCACTTAAACTATTTGGGTTAAAAGTATATTTAATTAAACCTAGTGCGCTAGCTATTTCTAAATTATTACCGATATTAGACATGACCAACAAACAACCCAATGCGCCCGCCTCTGTCAGTGCCAGAGGTAGGCCTTCGCTAAACGAGGAGTTTATATATATATATGACTTTGCTAATAGTTGGTGGAGTTCTTCTTGAGGTAATAAGTTATTGTTATAAGTAATATTGCGGGGGAGGGTTTTTAAATCTATGTTCTCTAACTTGCAATTACCCTTACCTACCATCAAGAATTGCCAGTCAGGGTATTGATTTGCTAGGCATAGATACGCATCTACAACTAGATCTGGATTTTTAATATTTACTAGTCGCGAGGCAAAAACAATCTTCCTCTCTTTTGGAGTTATCTCATATTCCTTTGTTATATTA
>CAZXFQ010000001.1:16913-58109 GCA_964640685.1 uncultured Candidatus Saccharibacteria bacterium | reverse complement strand
ATGAAAACTTCTGATATTATTTTCCCTGTAGTTGCTCAAAACAAAGATACACAAGGCATGATTACTGATGACATGCTTCAAAGCATGAAGAAAACAGCCATCTTTATAAGCGTCATACACAATGTTTATAATCATCAACTTCTTTTAGATATGGTTAAGAATGGAAACGCTTACGGGTACGGATTTGAAGATCCTAAGGCCAGGATAGGCGATTTTGAAGGCAATGTTTGGGCAGGACCAGAACTTGCATGGTGTACAGAGGATTCAATGAGAAAAAATGCAGTGCAATGGGTTGCAAGTATTATTAGTGCAACCAAAGGAGACTTCCCTACTAAAGTAAATTAACTATGAATTTAAAAGATAAAATCGTCGTAATAACAGGATCATCCAGTGGTATAGGAAAAACCACAGCTATTCGCTTTGCTAAAGAAGGTGCAAAGATAGTAATAAATTACAACGTCAATAAAAAAGGTGGAGAAGAAACTCTCGCAGAAATAAATAAACACACTGAGGGTTTACTTGTTCAGGCTGACGTATCTAAACCTGAAGATGTAAAAAAATTATTTGCAGAAGTTGAGAAAAAATTTGGTACTGTTCATATCTTGATTAACAATGCCGCTATACCAAATGATAAAGTTCCTTACCTTGAAGCTTCATACGATGATATTGTCGAATTAGTTCTTACAGACTTAATTGCTCCTATGTTATCTGCTCAATACGCAGTGAAATATATGCAGAAACAAGGATTTGGAAAGATATTGAATACAAGTTCCATTCGTGGTGCAGAGCATGGGGGCAGGTCGGTTGTTTACGCGGCCAGTAAATCAGGGATAAACAGCTTTAGTAAAACACTAGCAAAAATGGTTTCTCCTATTATCCAAGTAAACGCCGTCGCTCCAGGGTTTGTTAAAACCCGAAACTACGACAAAATGACCAAAGAACAAACTGATACGTTTATCGAACAAACATATCTAAAGAGATGGGTTACTGAAGATGAAATCGCAGACGCCTTTATATTTTTAGCGAAGAATGATGCAATGACTGGGCAAGTTATTTATGTAGATGCTGGTTTTACCTTAAAGTAAATATGAATCCAAAACCTTTTAATACAGGCTACCTAGAAGAACAAGATGGACACAAAGTCTATTTTGCTGAATATGGAAATTCTAAGGGTGAAATAATTGTTACTTACATGGTTGTCCTGGCTCAAAATCTAAGGCTAAACATGTCAAACCTTATGACCTTCAAAAATTCCATGTAATTACTTTTGATCAGAGAGGTTGTGGTCAAAGCCAACCCGCAGGTGAAACAAATGCTAATACTATCCAGAATTTGGTTTCTGACATGGAACGATTGCGTTCGCAATTAAAGGTCGATAAATGGTTTGTGGCTGGCGGTAGTTGGAGTGCTACTATAGCTTATGCAGAAACTCATCCAAGCAACCTCAAAGGGTTGTTACTAAACAGTATTTTTCTTGCAAGGCAGAGAGATGTAGAGTGGGCTTTTACTAAAAACGATGCTATAGAGAGAATATTCCCAGATTTATGGGAAAAGCGACTTGGATTTCTTAAAAAGTATGACGTTACCCCTTCCGATGCAGCGGAAGTCTTATTAGAGAAAATTAAGTCTGGTACATCTAATACTGTAAAGGAGATAGTAGCAGGCGTTAATAACTGGGAAGTCCAAAAAAGACTATCAAATGTTAGAACTGTCATATTGCCCACAAGTAACCATAAATTCACAGCAGAGGGAGAAATTGCAAAAAGGTTTATATTTAACAGTTTTCTGAACAAACAACAATGAAAGTTGCGCTACTACTACCAGGATATCTAGATTCACCAGACTATCTTCATTTGCGGATGTTTGATAAAAGGCTTACAAAACTTGGCTACACTGTAGAGCGGTTGGATCCCTGTAATTTGTGGAAAAACAATGATATAAGCAAATATTCCATAACCAACTTTATCAAGTAAATTAAAGAAAGAGTTGAATTTTATAAAGACCAAAATCCAGAGGACATTGTGTTAATCGGCCACAGTATGGGTGGTTTTACTTCAATAATCGCTGGAAGCAGGATTAAGGAGGTTACGAAGATTGTTTCTTTGTGTCCACCACCACATAGATATGGTTCGGCAGAAGAATGGAAAGGTACAGGTTTTAGACACTCTAAAAGAGATCTACCAGATAATCCCTCACAATTTAGATCTTTTGATGTTCCGTATTCATTTGCTGGAAACTATCTTTTTCATCTCATCACTGACATCCGCTAATCGAATAATGCAATACAACGAAGCAACAGTATTGCTTCTATCAACCTCGATATTACGAAGCAGAATATCTACAACTTGCCCTGTTTCATCTAGTGATTCTTTTGCTACTCTCGCAAAAGATCAATGAAATCACGACTAATATATGATGAGTGAAGGTTTTGACAACTTTGTAGTGCACTTTGAAATTGTTTTTGAAGAATAGAATTCATATTAATATGTATTTTCTGTCCCACTAAATCTTTTTATCGTCTAAAATCTTTTGCAGATCTTCAAGCTTATATCTTCTGTCACCTCGCTTGCCCGTTCGTACTGCTTTCAGTCGTCCATCATTATCCCAGCGCCTTAATGTCTCAGGATTTACTCCTAACATTTCTGCTGCTTCTTTGATGCGGAGTAACTTTGGCTTTTGATCCGTGTCATCATATTTTCCTAGCCTCTGCAACGACCCCATTGCTAAGCCTATTCCCACGTAGGGACTAGGAGTCCTCCAAGCTCTGATATTATTTGAACCATCTAGTGGATCCAGCATAATGAAGAAGCCCTCTTTTGAGTCTGCCTCTCCAAACTCAACTAATCCAGTTTCTTCAGTTATAAGCACAACTCGAATAGCAGGGTTTTCAGTAATGTACCTTTCAATAATTGCTTTTATAACTTTCTCACTATATTCATCAGCAAATTTAGTAATGTCACCACTACTGCCTTACACCTCCTGGCTCTCCCCGAGACTTCGGGACTTTGATACTACAATTATTTCTGAGGCTATCTCTTTGATTGCATCTAAAGCGAACTTTTTTAAGTCTTGTTTATTCATTTTTAGAAGTTCGTAGTAATTACTAACTGCCTAATTTGGAAGAGCTTGTTCATAACTGCGTCGGCTGTATGATTAATCATTTGTGCAATCGTGTAATTTCCATCTACAAGCTATTCTGCTTGGCCCATCTATCTCGGTGCTCTTGGCTTACCCTATTGATATCACCCTCTTTCTCTATCTTCTCCATTGAATCGATGTCGATCTGGTCCTTTAACTCCCTAAAAACTGAGTCGAAATCGAATAAATGATCTTTATAATATGGATTTATATCGTAGTCACCTTGTGGAAATGAGCTTATGTCTGCATTATTATGCTGGATAACTGCTTCTGCTTTGTCACAAGCCTGTGCAAATTTGGCCTCAACAGTTTCTCTGCCCTCAAACTCGTGCCATAGTTCGCGAATCTCTATGATTAATTCTTGATTGGATAATTTTTCTAGTAACTCTTCCAATGCTTTTTTTCGGCTTCTTCCTTTACAGCCTGTCCCCCTGCAGCTGCTTCAAATGCAGGCATATCGCCTGCATAAATCTCAACTAGATCATGGATTATTATCATTTTCAAAACTCTCAATTGATTTACTGTGACTTTAATCTCAGCAAATAATAGCAAGGCAAGCAAAGACGTACTCCACACGTGTTCAGCCACACTCTCTCTACTTCCATCGCTAAGCCAGCAATGCCTTAATTCTCTCTTAAGCCCCTACGCAACACCTATAAACTCTATTATCTCTCTGGACTTTGTCATGAGTTTCTTTGCAGTTTTCTAAATGTATTGTAAATTCTACTATTATTATTCAGAAAAGTCCGAGCCCATCTCCTAACCTAATTTCTTTGACATTGCTCTTTTAGGCCGAAGCAACTTCACCTTGCCGTCAATTGTTGAATGTATAAAAGCCAATGTAGTAATAACTTGTTGTCCTTTAGCCAATTTTCAGGACAACATTTCCAATCTTATGTCCAGTATCAACATATCTATGGGCTTCCACAATTTGATCGAGAGGAAATACTTTATCAATCACCGCTTTGTATTTTAGGGAAGCAGCGAGCTGGCCTAATAGTTCAACATCAGACTTCTTTTCAGATGCTGTGCCAGTGATAACATCTTTGCCAGGCATTATCAACTCAGCTAAACCAGCCACGATTAAAATCAACTTGCCTCCAGGCTTTAATAAACTTTTGCCTTGTTTTACAGAGATATTACCAACTGTATCCATGACTACGTCATATTTCTCAGTGCCCTCATAAATATTTTCTTTAGTGTAATCAATCAGCTTTTCAGCGCCTAATGAGCGGACCGTATCGATATTTACTGAGCTGCAAACACCTGTGACGTTTGCACCCAAATACTTGGCGATTTGCACAGCGCTGGCCCCAACCGAACCTGAAGCACCATTGATCAGAATCTTTTGACCAGATTCTAATCTAGCCTTATCCTGTAGAAAGTGCAATGCTGTAGTGCCTCCGAAAGGTAATGCCGCAGCTTCTTCGTGAGTTATTTGCTTAGGCTTATGCACGACACATTTGGAACTATTTACTACTAGGTATTGAGCGTAGGCGCCCATCTTGGCTCCAGTCATTCCAAATACTTCATCACCAACTTTGAATTCACTCACTTCTGATCCTACCTCTGCCACAATGCCTGAGAAAGAAACACCCAGAATCTTAGTGCGTGGTCCTCTGATTCCCAAGCCCAGTCTAGCCAAGAGTCCGAAGCCTTTAGGAAAGTTGGCGCCTCGAATTCTCGCATCACCAGAATTTACTGCGGAAGTCATGACTTCAACTAAGATTTCATTCTTCTGAGGAGTTGGTTTTGCTACTTCTTGTATTGTTAATACTTCTGGCGGGCCATATTTACTAATAATTGCTGCTTTCATTATATTTTGTCTTAGATAAAGAAGAATATTGCAGGGAATTGCGGAATCAGACAATTTGGAGCGGGCGAGGGGAATCGAACCCCTATCTTCAGTTTGGAAAACTGACATAATAACCGCTATACTACGCCCGCAATTATTGTGCATATTATATCAAAATTAACTAAGGATATGCTCAGGACAGGATTTGAACCTGCACTCCCTTGCGAGAACTACGACCTCAACGTAGCGCGTATACCAATTCCGCCACCTGAGCACACAAAACTGAGGTTAGAACTCTGTAATTATACCGTAATTAATGCTTTTTAGTGACGTAGTACTCTAAGTGCTTGCCAAAGAGCAACCTAGTATTGGCTTCGAGGCCTGGCAGCACTGCCAAAACAAAACTAGCCACTGGCAATATCAGCCATTCCATTATCTCTCGCAGCAGATTAAATGGCAGCCACCAATTGGTGTTGCGCTTAGGACGGTATGTAAGGTCAAGCAGGATTATGATTAACATAAAGCCTAGTGACAATGTGATAATTGTGGAAGATACCTGGGGCAGCTGTGAGCCCAATACGGTAGCGCTGAAAGCGGGGTTTAATAGTGGAGGGATATTCCCACCAACTATCAACATTACGCCAGTAATCGGACCTAAGACATGGTCAAATACTGAATGCAAGGCTCTGTAAACTGTCACTAAATCTTGTTTACCTATATTAAATAGTACATTCTGTAATACCCAGCCGTCGTCTGAAATCCCCCATTGCCAACGCCTCTCTTGATTGTAATTATTTTTAATCGTATCAATGTGACCAACACCTTCAGCGGCGTCAGACATGATGCGCAAATAGATAGGCACCACGCTGACAATTCCTCCAAATTTGAACTGAGCTTTGAAAAACAAATGGAAATCCTCAGGAGTCACCCACGGAGTCCAGAAACCGATTTGCTCAATCATCCAAAATGAAGTTGTGTAAGTAGAAAAGGGAATCAGCTTGTCTACGCGTGGAAGGCGACTAGTATTGAATATGGTAGACATTGAATTTTTAATCCGCGCATAAAAAGGCAGTCGCCAAATATTGTTGTAGAATACAAGCGTGGCATTGAAGATTTTAAATTCGGCGTCTTGACGGGTGATATATTCATAAGTAATGTAGGAAAAGTACTGTACCGGCAATTTGGAATCAGCATCACAGCTAGTTACCAAAGTTTTTTTCAAGTCCCAGCCAAGCTTTATCACCTGATCAAAAGCCACCTTACCACCAGCTTTCATATTGGAAGATTTCCCCACTATTTCATCGTCTTGTAGGATGTGGTTGGACACCCAGACGTTGTTGAAAACGTCTTTGTATTCTTCCGCCAGTTTCAATGATAATGGCAGTCCATTGGGGTCCCTGGCCTCTGCCGCTAGGACAATATTCAACTGCTTGGTGGGAAAAGTTTGCTTGGAAAGATTATCTAAAGTCTCGCGCAATATATGTTCCGGCTCTTTCACATGTGGCACAATCACAATTTGCTGTATATCTTGCCAATAATAATTTATATCTAAGCGTTCAAGCTTATCGATTTGCGTAGTCAAATAATGCACGCTCTTACGCTTTTCGCGGGCAAACAAGATTCGTTGTAAGAAATCGGGTAATCTTGCAGCAAGCACAGACAGACGGTCAGTATCATTGCGATCAATATTTTTCCTACCTATATGATTGCGGTCTTTAAACATCCCTGGCTGAAATTGCAATTCTTTGAGTAATTTAATCTCTTGTTTATAAAGTTGCACACTAGCTTGAGGGTCTTGAAGCTCAACCAGTTTTGCCTGCCAGTCAGTAGCCTCAGCCTTCAAGATACGCACATAGGCCAGAGTGAAAGTCACAAGCAACATTCCAGATTTATAAAAGAAATAAACGTTTATGAGAATTATCAAATACGCTGTTGCTACCGGGAAAAATACCCCCCCCAGCAGTAGAAATATTAGTATCCCAAAAAACAGAATTGCAGGGATTTTTTCAAACAATATATGAATACTTTTACGCTGATCCTTAGCAACTGGTTCAATCAATATAGATTTATTCATAGTCAACTATTGTAACTTAAAATTAGGCTGATATCTTGTCTAGCAATTTTAGATACTCCGTTTTCACTGACTCATACGTATACTTAGGTAGGATATCTGCGCTGGCCTTTTGTAATTCAGCCAGTTTTTTAGGGTCTAAGATTAGGCTATTTAAAATATCTGCCAGTGACCTATAGTCAGCATAGTTGAAAACGAGTCCATTTGAGCCTGGTTTAATCAGGAAACGACTGCCTTCAGTATCACTAGAGACGACAGCGCAATGGTACGCCATTGCCTCTGCAATCACGATCCCGAAGGCCTCCCATTCGCTGGCTAGTACAAAAATACTTGCCTTGCTGAGTAACTCACTTCTACGCTCGTCAGTGATATCTGTTTCCACACTAATATCTTCAGCGCGCAGGTTTTCACGAGCTAGTGTCTTGAGCTCAGCAGTGAAGTCATCAGTGGCCCCCGCAATAATTAACTTAGTAGCCACACTAGAATTTAAAAGCCCGAAGGCCTCCACCAATGTATCTAAGCCTTTGTATCTGCTCATTCGGCAAATACTTACAATTAAGACCTCAGGTTTTTGCGACTTCAGTGCCAGTGCTTTTGTCGAAGACATGGCTATTTGGGGCATCACGGGTGTCAATAACTTAATTCGACTTGTAGGAATATTATAGTCAGTATTGATCCATGTAAATTGCTCATGATTCTCTGCTATCACAAGGTCCAAGATCCTAAACAAATACAATTTCTGTGTAAATGTCCAAGCCAATTTGAGGATCTGCCTAAGTCCAGTCTCCGATTTCGCCATAAATGGTCCATGTGGGGTATTGATCACTTTCAGAGCAGGCAGTTGTCTGGGCCTAGTGAAAAGCTTGTACCTCAGCACACCTAAGTCATGTCCAAAAAACCCAAAACCATGCATATGAACTACATCTGGGTTAAGTTGTTGCAGCTCAGTTGCTAAACCGGCGAGTAGATAGAAATAATAATTCTTGCCCAAGCGCCTCAAGCGCTTGATCTGCAGTTTACCAGTCTCAAAGTCATAGGCTTCATTTCTGTCAATCACTATCTTGCCTGATTTGCGGTCTGAGGTAAACACAGTCACCTCGTAACCACTCTCAGCCAAGAATTTTGCCGAGTCCAAAGCTACTTGTTCCATGCCACCTCGGAAAGGATGAAAATAGCTAGCGATTACCGCGGCCTTGGGTTTCGATGCAACTTTCGCTTGCTTGTTATCAGGCAAAGATTTCTCTTCTGGTTTTGGTTGAGGGGCAATTATCAGTGCAGCCTTTATCTCTGTCATAGTCAACTCTGCTGTTCTCGCCCAGGAAAAACGTTTCACATTCTCCTTAGCTTTAGCAATTAGCTCTTTACGTTTTTGTTCTGCTGGTGCAGAATTAGCAATTAGACTGTTGATGGCTTTCGCAGTCTCACTGGCACTATCAGGATCTACCAAAATTGCAGAATTACCCAGGATCTCTGGATAAGTAGAAGAATTGCTTGCCACCACTGGCGTCCCCACGATCTGAGGTTCCAATACACTCAAGCCAAACCCTTCCAATTTGGACAGATGCACGAAACATTGCGCAAACTGAATAATTGTAGGCAAATGATTTTGGTCCACAAAACCTGTAAAGATAATTTTATGTTGAATTTTCAATTTGGCTGCTAAATCCATGATACTTTTAGCACGCTCATTCAATGGCAAGGGCTTATGATCCCAGCCCAGCTTAAATTCCTTGCCCGTAATCACCAATTTAAGGTCGGGAAAATTGTTAATTAGCAAAGCGAAAGCTTGTAAAATCTGCCCCACATTTTTATTGGCCTCTAGACCGCCCGTGTAGAGAATATATGGTTCAGTGATATTGTAGGTATTGAGTATGCGTCGCTTATAATTAATCTCCTGGTGAGACTTCTTGGCAGCTAGCCCTACGGCCGTGATAAAGTTTGTTGGTACTGCCAACGGAGTCACTCCAATTGCAGCCAAAGGGATACCTAGGCTTTTGCCAATCTGCTCTTTGGCAAACTCACTAATAGTCAGTATTTTGCTCGCAGATTTTACCTGTTCGATAGCCCACTCGTAATTGCGCTTCTTGATGAGATTGGCCAACCAGCTCTTTTGGGAGAATACCCCGGTTTGCAGTGGCGTGATATCTGGAATAATGACAATTGTAGGAATATCATGAGGCAAGCCTTTGTCGGGGATAAAGCTAAGTAACAGATCAGGATTGGCTTTTTTGATCTGCGGCAGATAATATACCTGGAAATAAAATGCCGCCAGTAGCTTGCTGGGCAGATTGGGAATTGGAATTGAAAAGAACTCGAAATTCAGAGAGATCCCTGCTTGTTGGTCAATCTCAAGCGTCTCGAGGAATTCTGACTTCGTGCCATGTGCTAAAATTTGCCACTGGTACTGCTTATTATTTAGTAATTCAGTCAATAAAGAATAGATCTGATTACCTATGCCACGATTCTTGAATCCGGAGGTTAATGGACTGGCATCAATTAGGACTTTGGGTAAACTCATGCAGACATTATAATACTTTTAAGACCATGGCATACAGTCGAAATATTATTGATAAACTACAAAAATATCTGGCACTGCGTCCGCGCTCTGAACATGAAGTCTACAACTACCTGAAAATTCGCAACAAACTAGACAATACCGAGACTGACTTCCTGCTGACGCAATTCAAGGCTTTAGGCTTGATTTCAGATCCAGATTTCAGCGAATGGTTCGTGACTAACCGCTTGCAATTTGGCCTGCATGGCTTCAATAAGATTAAACAGGAGTTAAAGCAGAAAGGAATTAGTGCTGAATTAATCAGCACTACCCTAGCCGCTCACACTGGCACAGAACTGGAGTCCCAAAGTGAAAAACTGGCAGACAAGGTGACAGCTGACAAAGCCAAATTCGGTGATAACTTCGACCAAAAAGCCAAGCAGCGCTTGCTCCGAAAGTATATTGCTCGGGGGTTTACTTATTCAGATTTAAAAAATTTAATTTAGCAACCTAACTTAACAAATTAACCTAACATCCTAATTCATGACCACAGACTATCAACCCGCACGAAAGATTTTACGCAAATATGCCCAAGTATTGGTTAACTATGCACTTAATTCAGGCAATGGAGTAAAGCCTAACGAAGTAGTGGTATGTAACGTCCCCGACGTAGCGAAAGCTCTAGCACTGGAATTACAGAATGTAATCCTAGAGGCCGGAGCGCATCCACTAGTGAGGTTATTGCCTACTGGATTTGATCGTGACTATTTTGAGCGAGCCAGCAGCAATCAACTAGAATTTTTCCCACGAGATTATTGGCTGGCTCGGGTCAACATGATCGATCATCAGATTAGCGTAATTGCAGATGTAGACCCCAATGAACTCAAAAGAGTAGATCCGCAGAAGCTCTTTGCCGGCAGACAAGCCAAGCAGGAGATTCGCCGATGGCTTACAGACAAAGAATTGCAAGGTAAATATACCTGGACTGCGGCACTTTGGGGTACTCAAGCCAAAGCTGATATGGTGAATTTAAGCCTGAAAGGCTACTGGCAGCAGATCATCAAGGCCTGTATGTTAGACAAGGCAGATCCAGTCAAGGAGTGGCGAAATTTAGCCAGTAGGCAGGCCAAGATTCAGACTAAACTAAATGATTTGGCTATAGACACTGTATCAGTGCAGGGACGGGATGTGGATTTGCAGATCAAAATAGGCGCACATCGGCAATGGCTGGCCGGCAGTGGCCGCAATGTCCCTAGCTTTGAATTCTTCACCTCGCCTGATTGGCGAGGTACGGAGGGTTGGGTTAGATTCAACCAGCCACTATATAGATTTGGTCAAGTATGCAAGGATATTTATCTAGAATTTTCACACGGGTTAGTGACAAAAGCCACTGCTAAACTTGGCAATAAGGTCTTGCAAGCCATGCTGAAGGTTCCTAATGCCAATAAAATCGGGGAATTCTCACTCACCGACAAAACTATGTCGCCGATAACACATGTGATGGCCGAGACTTTATTCGATGAAAACATTGGTGGTAAGTTCGGGAATACCCATATAGCTCTAGGCATGTCTTACAAAGACACCTTCTCTGGGGACGCCAATAAACTGAGTAATCTGGACTGGGAGGAACTAGGCTATAACGATTCCGCTGAGCATACTGATATCGTCAGCACCGTGGATCGCACAGTCTTAGCTCGCACCAACAAAGGCAAAGAACTGATTCTCTATCAGAATGGTCAATTCCAGATTTAAATTGGAATTTTTTGCTTTGTAAAGATTTTGTAAGAAGACTGCATTATAATTTAACCAATGGTCAATTGGCAGAGTTTTCCAAAGTTTACGCGGGTGTTATTGATTGAAGATGACATAATCTTGAGTCAGTTTATCAAACGTAAGCTTGATAAAATTGGTATTCAGATCAGAGTAGTGGGCAACGGTGCGGTAGGGCTGAACGAAGCAATGAAAAACGCCTACTCGCTACTGTTGGTAGATATAGGCCTGCCAGAGGTCAGTGGACTGACTATTATTGATAAACTGCGCAAAAAAGGCATTAGTACGCCCGCCATTATTATTACTGACGGCAAGCTCCCAGGAAGCGAAAAAGCCAGTTTCGCCAAAGGCGCCAACCTTTATCATCCAAAGCCTCTGGACTTTGATTTACTCAATATTCAGGTCTCAAATCTATTGAGACTGCACTCGCCGAAACCAATTATTGAGATTGGTGATCTCTATCTAGAACCAAACAAACGCTACATTCGCAAGGCTGACAAAGAATTGGAGCTCTCATTCAAGGAATACGAACTAATCCTACTTCTAATCAGCGCCGAGGGCAATATCTTGTCCAGACAGGAGATTATCAATCGCACACTCAGAGGCGTAACTGATTCAGATGAAGGAAGCGTAGATACTCTGGTGAGTAGAATGCGCAGAAAGTTAGGTAAATATGCCAATAAGCATGTGATTGAAACAGTGAATGGATTGGGCTTCAGACTCAATCTGAGCTATTTTAAACTATAGCCGCTTATGCAGGCATCGACGCCGCCAGTATTTCCAATTCTGCCGCAGATCCAATTGCCAATTGTAGTTGCACAACTTGACCAGTCTGGTTACTTGCCATTAATCCAGCAACTATCTCACTAAACTGTCTAGTAATTGCTTTGGCAGGGGCATTATCAGCTAGACCGCTAATTATCCGCCCCTGCACACACTCACTAACAATGCCTGTCAGATCTTGACTAGAACTAGTTAATAATTGGGAGATTGCTTTTTGGTTATTGGCAATAGTCAGTAGCTCCGGGCCCTGACTCATATCGACGCGCAAATAAAATGACTGTGCTGAGTCGCCGGCTAATTCGGTGAGAATTTCTACGGGTGGATTCTCGGAGTTTGTCTCTTGGTATAGCTTATGCTGCAATCCAGTCAGAGCTTTTTCTAGCTTCTGCAAGCTATTAATCCCTGTAACTAGCCACTCTGCGTCAGACAGCCCAAATTGAGGTGCAGGCCGAAGTTCAATAGTTTGCAAATTCTGCTGCGCAAACGTAATTGCTTGTTCTAAATTGGTAATAATTGCGTGACTAACCATTCTAGACTTGCTCCAATACTTCTTAGGAATGTGCAGCGACTCACTCGAAAGCTTAGCTGCAAAGTCATCTTTGCCACCCCAAACTGAAGCCAGGTATTGCTCATTGCTGCGTAATCCCATTAATGTCTGGCAAAATTGACCAGGTTCCAACTTGAGGCTCAAATGATTTCTACCTACAAACAACTGCACACCATTAGCCCCAGACAGCCATAACGCCAAATTGGCATTTTCAGCCACTGCCTGCATATATTCATGCAAAATTACCTGATACTGTAGTTCGGTTTTGGTTGCCACAATAAATATGTAATTCATGGCTGCCTCGAGCCCTCTCATTTTGGAAACTGACTTCCACCAGGATGTTGCGCCGGCTACAGTATTGTCCAGCGACAATGTTCTAATATTATACTCGTATATATTTGTTGATCTTAGATCCTTGCCTACACTACTTGTGAACTCTAAATTACTTGTAACAATCCTGGTACTTAGAGTGTTTGGCGCAATAACAGACTGATCTAAGCGATCGCAACACAGGGTCAGCAGCAATTGCGAAAAGTTGCTAACCAGGACAATACCTTGGGCTTGCATTAACAATACCGCTCTCAGTAACTCTGAGTCTGAGCTTAACATCTCAGCCGAATAGTAAATCAGTACACGCTTATTGCTCAGATCCAGTGATTCTGTAACTTTTTTCAAGCTCAATATATCGCTCCTAGTAGTGGCGGTAATAACAATAGATTTAGTGCGGCCATGCTGGCTAAAGTACTGCAGCCAGTTACTAAGATTTATGCCACCACCATCCCCGGCTGCGTCTGCAGCATCTGCCGAGTCTGCCGGGTCTGCCGGGTCAACTGACGTGCCAATGTCTACAAAGTGACTCAGACCAATCCCATTCGCATAGAAATTCTGCAACAACAACTTGCTTGGAAAATCCGCATTTGTTAGCAGCGCTGTCTGGCCAGGCAGGTATCCTATTCCCAAAGGGGAGGCAAAAATCTGCAATTCAGCATTGATATAGCCTAAGCTCTCGGGGCCGATGACTTTCAGGTTATGCGTGTGCAAATCGGTCATCTCGCCTTTACTAAGCAGCAGTAAATGCTTGCAGCCCTTAGCTATAAGTTGCACTAAGAAATCGGCCCAATTAGCCCGCTTACCTGCCCAAATCACCAAGTCCACCCTGAAAGGGATTTCATGTAGACTTGTATATGCCTTGACGCCAAGATAATTCATATCAGTACCAACTGGATAGATCTTACCTTGGAAATTATGTTGCAAAAGATTCCCCAGCAAGGTAAGTGCAAGATTAGTCGACTTATCCTGTATACCTACTACTGCTATAGATTTGGGAGCAAGCAAGCGACCCAAAGTTAGTGTATTCATAATCTAATTTAGCATTTTATTAGTTAAAGCATTGGCCCAGTTGTGGCGGTAATCTTCTAGAACCTTTTCTAAACTAGCATCAACAATGGTAGAATCCTTCTCGAGAATAAATCCCCCAAGAATATTCTTTTTGAGTTTCAATTCCAGCAGAAACTTGGTTTTATATTTGCTGGCCAAGCGTGCCTTAACTTCCAGTAAATCGCTGGGCTCAAGTTGCAAGGCCAAAGTCAGCTTTAATATTGGCAGCGCCTCCACTTCTTCCGCGATCATGCCTAATAAAGAATTGAAATTATTGGCTGTGAGTAATGCGAAATACTTACGACTTATTATCGTGGAAATTAACTTATACAAGACAGGCTGCTGCACTTTTGCGGTAATGAGCTCTGTGAGCTGTAGGTGTTTTTCTTGAGTGGATAGCAAAATATCTAAGATAATATCTTCAGCAGCTACCCTGGTCAGGTATGATTTCAGGCGCTTCGCAGCGTCGAGGAATTCTTCGTAGCCATCCCAAGTGATTATTTGGTCTGTCACGGAAATGACTAGGTTTTCCAGATCTTGAGATTTGGGATTCATTAAGCAATCTCCCCAATAGTATCTAAGATGAGCTGTTTATGGTCGTCATAATTGAGAGTCTTGCCCACTACTTTTTTAGTAACTTGAATGACAATTTTCACCAAAGACTTCTGCAATTCCTGTTCCTGCTTGTGCAGCAATAACTTAGCACGCTCCTGTGCCTCAGCGACAATTACTTCAGCTTCCTCTTTTGCGTTAGCCAGCATCTCTTTGGATTCAGATGGCACTAAAACTTTAGGCTGGTCTTTGTAAAAATTATGCAACTGCTCAAGCTCTAGGGCGTGGTTGCGCTGCAATTCAGCGACTTGCGTATCCACTCGTTGATAAATATCCTTTACAGCAATCTGATGTTTTTCCCTCTGCCTACGCAAGCGAGATTGAGCCCACAATAACAGGATTAATAGTAGTAGATTCAACACAATAAATAACAGCAAAACGGGCAGAATATTTTGCATAGGAATAGTGGTTAATAATCAAATCTAAAATAATTTGAGCTATAAGTAAAGCAAACTAAGCAAACTGTGCTAACTAAGCGAACTAGGTAAACTAAGCGAACTAGTTGCCGAAACAGCTTGCAGCATTAAAGCAATTATGATCTACTTAGTTAGGTAGATAAAACATGCAATCATCCACAGAACGTTACAAAGTCTTGATGTTAGGTTGGGAATTTGCCCCTATTATTGCTGGGGGTCTAGGGGTTGTTTGCAAAGGATTGACAGGAGCTTTAGTTAAAAGAAAAGCTGATATCACATATGTATTGCCTCGCATTCCAGATGATGTGCAATTGCAAATCGATGGAATTAGCTTCACTTCCGCCAATGTAGAGGAAGACAGCCTACGTTTCTTGGGAGTTGATTCGAGACTTAGCTCTCCCTATCTCTCGGCAGATACTTTTAACTTGGCCACAGATTTAGCTGATAAGCCAAATACGAATCCAGCCAGACAGACAAATATCGCAGCACCACAAGACAAAGGTCGTGCAACTAGATCTACCTCCAACAAAAAAATCTATGGTGAGGATTTACTCAGTGAAGTAGACTCTTATGCACAGAAAGTTATCGAATCCGTGACTAACATAGAAGATTATGACATTATCCATAATCATGACTGGATGACTGCCCCAGCGGCCGTTAGGGCCAAAGAATTGACCGGTAAGCCTATGGTTATGCATGTCCATGCAACTGAAATCGAACGCACTGTTGGCCACCCTAATCCTGCCATCTTCGCAAAAGAACTAGCAGGAATGGAGGCGGCCGATACTATCATTGCCGTCTCGGAGTTGACCAAACAAAGGATAGTGGACAATTATGGTATTGAGGCCTCTAAGATCCTAGTGGTGCACAACGCGGTAGAAAGATTAGAAAGTAATTTCGGGCCAATTGCCAAAAGCCTCTATAAAGATGACCAAATCGTGCTCTTTCTCGCAAGACTGACTGCGATGAAAGGTGCAAATTATCTATTGGAAGCCGCAAATAAGGTTCTCAAACATTTACCCAAAACCAAATTCTTATTTGTAGGCGCTGGAGAGCTTCTAGAAGACCTAATTGAGCGCAGCGTGGACCTAAACATTTCTCATAAAGTCACATTCACTGGCTTCCTGCCACATGATCAGGTAGATAGAGCCTACAGAGCTGCCAGTGTATTTGTAATGCCTAGCATAGCCGAGCCATTTGGAATCACGCCCTTGGAGGCAATCAAAAACGGCACACCAGTCATCATTTCTAAGCAATCCGGTGTCAGCGAGGTCCTCAAAAATGTGCTTAAAGTAGATTTTTGGGATGTGGACGAGCTTGCTAATAAATTAATTGCCGTACTCAAATATGGTGTATTGGCAGAAGAGCTCTCAAACAACAGTAAACTAGATTTGGAAAATATCTCCTGGGACATCCAAGGCAAAAAGGTGATCGAAATTTATTCACAGCTTAAACACAACCAAAATCTACGATTCAACTAGTATGCATAGCTCCTCACCTTCTGACAAAGCAATTTGCCTGTACTTGCATGCACATCAGCCTTACCGTTTGAGCAAAGTCAATTACCTAGATCTAGGCAGTGTGCGCGACTATTTCCAAGGCCCTACTAACGATACAAATCAGGTAATCCTAGAAAAAGTATCGAAAAAGAGCTATCTACCAACCAACAAACTATTAGTCAAATTGCTCAAGAAACTACCTGAGCTGCGGATCAGCCTCTCTATTTCTGGGACACTGCTTGAGCAACTACAAACCTATGAACCCAAGGTCCTTGCTAGTTTTCAAGAATTAGTCGCTACTGGTCAAGTAGAAATCTTAAGTGAAACCTACTACCACTCTCTCGCCGCAATTTATTCGGTTGAGGAGTTTTGTATTCAAGTAGAACAGCACCGCAATCTCATCAAGAAATTGTTTGATTATGACACCACCAGCTTTAGAAATACTGAACTTATATACAATGACAGAATAGCCAGCCTAGTCAACCAGCTTGGCTTCCAAACCGTTCTAGCTGAAGGCTGGGATAAATACTTGACTTGGCGGAATAGTGGTTTTGTCTATAAGGCCCAATTACCAGAACTAGAGTCAAAGGAACTACAGACGCTTAAAGGCTATAGAATACAGAAACCTGTTCCTAGTGAATTAAAGTTGTTGCTCAAGCACTATAAACTGTCTGACGACATCGCCTTTCGCTTCTCCAACCAAGATTGGGCCGAATATCCTCTCAGCGCCGAAAAGTATTTGAGTTGGGTCAATACCAATCCAGGCAATCTCATCAATCTCTTTATGGACTACGAAACTTTTGGCGAACACCAATGGGCTGATTCGGGTATTTTCAAGTTCTTGGAGGCAATGATCTTCCAAGCCTCGGATACTGGCATACAGTTCAAAACCATCTCTGAGGCTGCTAGGCAAGGTGCAACCGATACAGTTTCAGTACCAGAACTTACTTCCTGGGCGGACGCTGAGCGTGATCTCTCTGCCTGGAATGGTAACAAGATGCAACAAGCGGCTTTGAGGCTCACATATGCAATAGAATCCAAGCTAAGTAAATTGGTTAATGTGAAGCCTGAAACTAAATTATCAGGGCTCTACAACATTTGGCGAAAATTGCAGACTTCAGATCACTTCTATTATATGTCTACCAAATACTGGGCCGATGGTGATGTACACAAGTACTTTAGCCCCTATGATTCACCTTATGAGGCGTTTATTAACTTTATGAATGTACTCGAAGACTTTACTCAGCAAGTTGATTATATTGCTGCCAAGAATGTTTAGTGAAAGTTGTTTCGTAATAATTATTCTGTGATAATTGCGAAATAATCTCACCCGGACTGATTCTGGGAACCAAACTAGCTTAGACTAAACTAAACTAATTTTTGGCAATTCACATCTTTTGCTGCACTTATGGAGTAGCAGTCGAAAAGTCGCAGAAAAGTCGCGAGAAAGTCGCACAAAAGTCGACAAATTGCCGTTGTTTTTGACAACCGCTTCGCAATATACCCAAATAGTGCGAGACCATAAATTCTAATGTAAGTTTAAGTAAATCGTGAAACTCTCCAATATTGCTGGACTTTATTTGCCAGAAACATCATGATTAATTAGCATCCATAATTAAGCTAAGATTTAGCGCACTGCCCATGCCTAGAAAAATTGATCTGAGTCAATTGATTGAGCAACATCTGAGGACATTGGAAGCCCTGCAGGCTCCTAGTGGCTTGTTTCGAGCTTCTGCGCAGCAAGTAGACACTGGTTATGACAAAGCCTGGCTAAGAGATAATTTTTATGAATGCCTACCCTTCGTACTACTAGGTCGCTGGGATATCGTACAAAAGACTTATACGGCTCTGCTGAAAATACTCCACAAATACGAATGGAAGATTGATCACGCAATTGCGCAAAAGCCACGAGCAAAGCATGAATACATCCATGCCCGCTACCACCCAGACACCTTCAGTGAATTTTGGGAAGATTGGGGCAATAAGCAGAATGACGCCATTGGCTCAATCCTGTTTATGCTGGGACATCTCTACAATCGCTACAATGTCAATCTCTTACAGTCCGCAGACAATATACGCATTGTACAAAAGCTGGTTAATTATCTAGAGACACTAGAGTATTGGCATGACCAAGATAGTGGCGTCTGGGAAGAGAGCGAAGAAGTGCATGCTTCCAGCGTAGGAGCCTGTGTGGCAGGCCTAAAGGAAATCCAGGCCACGAAGCTAGTGATTATAAATAATCAACTAATTGACAAAGGACTAGCGACTTTGCGAGAGCTATTGCCAAGAGAGTCAGGCAGGAAGTTCGTGGACATGGCTTTGCTATCATTAATTTACCCCTACAATATCGTTAGTGATTCGCAAAAGAACCAGATCCTAGAGAATATCGAATATTACCTAGTCCGTGAGAAAGGTGTAATTCGCTATAAAAATGACTACTATTACAATAAAAATACTGACGGTTTCTCCCAAGAGGCTGAATGGTGCTTTGGCTTATCCTGGCTAGCATTGATTTACAGTCAAGCTGAGAATAAAGACAAGGCTAGGCACTATTTGGAGACGGCTTTCGACACCATCAACGACAAAGGCGAAGTGCCAGAGTTGTATTACTCCAATTCTGATGAACACAATACCAATAGCCCCTTAGGTTGGTCCGAAAGCATGTTTATTCTGGCCGTGCATGCATATCAATTAAAACATTATCCATTATGAGTTCAGAATTTCTCCTAACAAATCAATTTGGTGGTTACAGCTCGCTAGACTTGCAAGCGGGAGTTACCCGCAAGTATCATGGTCTGCTAGTGGCGGGTCTGGTGAATTTCGAGAGGCGCAATATCGTCACTTCTATCAATGAAGAATTATTCACTCTAGCGAGCAAAGACAATAAATACAATTTCTCAGGGAATTATTATGTCAATCAAATTGAGCCGGGCATAAAAAAGTATTTGCTAAAGGCATATTATTTGCCTCTACCCACCCAAATCTACCAGATTGGGGCTGTGGAGATTCGCAAAACATACGAATTCAACGAAAATGCCAATGAATTAAAATTAGCCTATCAGATTAGTACGCCTGAGGCTGTCACCCTTGCACTAGAGCCTTTATTCAATTTCCGTGATATCAATCAAATAGGTCTAAAGCTATCTAATCCCGAATTTAAGCAGATCTCGGAAACCAAGTACGCCTGCATGGTCTCCCCACAATGGCAGGTAATCCTTACGACCAATGGCGACTGCAACATTGGCGAATTTAGCAGTCAGCAACATCTTTATCCTCAAGAAGCTGAGCGTGGTTACGAGGCTAGTGAAGACCTGCTTAAACTGGCCAAATTTAGCTATAACTGCCCAGCCTCGGGTGTATATAGTTTTGACTTGCAGTTTAAGCTTGAGCCCAGACATACAGCTCGTAAGCTCTGGGAATTGGCTAAATTGGCTTGGGAAACTGAGGAGAATCCGGGGCTGCTTTCTGATATCAGTCGTTTTCACCAGCTACATCCTAAAATCAATCCAAATCTAACAGAATTTCTAGTTTATAATGCCCGCAAATTTATTGTGCAAGATAAGTCCAGACATTCATTAATTGCCGGTTATCACTGGTTTGGCGAATGGGGCCGCGATACTTTCATCTCAATGCCCGGAATATTGTTGGGATTGGGTAAATTCCACGAAGCTCAGAAACTTCTAATTGACTGGGGAGAATATTTCTCAGTAGGTTTACTACCCAATGTTATGGAGGGACTGCATTACAATAGCCTGGACGCTGTTTTATGGTACTTTAATGCCCTCTGGAGTTACTACGAAATTACCAATGACAAGGAAGTAATTACTAAATTACTGCCCAAACTTGAAACGGCTATCAATAAACTGGTTGCTGGAAGCAAATACGGCATAGGCGTGGACAGCAGTGGCTATCTTATCTGGACTGACAATACTAAAGCCCTGACCTGGATGGACGCTGTAGTGGAAGGCGAGCCAGTGAGTAGTAGAATGGGCGCGGCGGTAGAGATTCAGGCTTTATGGTACAACGCTTTGCAAATTACTGAGCAATTGGCCAAGGTGGTGGGATATAAACTGGACAATTTGGCGCTGATCGATCAATTAGAATCTTTGTTAGAACAGAATCTGGTCAAAGATTTTTGGCTGGATTCAGAAAACTACTTTGCAGACTATATCGACCTAGAGGGCAACGTGAACCGTGAACTGCGCCCAAATCAGCTAGCATTGTTTGCCCTGCCTTTTAGGATCAAATCCAAAGACAACTCTGATTTTACAAACAAGGCCCGAAAAGCTCAGTCCGCAATAGAAAGCAATCTACTCACCCCTGTAGGACTGCGCACTCTGAGCCCCTACTCCTCTAGTTACATAGCCAATTATGGTGGCAGCCAGTCTGCGCGTGACCTGGCATATCATCAGGGCACTGTCTGGCCTTGGCTATTGGGCTTATATTATAAGACCATACTAAACTACGGTAATGACAAGACAGCAAGCACAGCAAAAGTAGTTGCTCATATCGAAGCTTTTTGGCACGAGCTAGAAGCACAGCACTTATCTAGCATCCCTGAGCTGTTCGACGCCACAACTTTGAAAGCTGGCGGGGCTATCGCGCAAGCATGGAGTACCGCGGTGCTTTTGGAAACAATCATAGATTTGGAGCGCTACCGATGAGCACAGCCCAACAATTAATTGAGGGTAAATTGCTATGCAATCTAGACTACGATGGAAATATTGTCGATCTATGTTGGCCATTACCTGGCGAAGACAATCTTCTGCAATACACAACTCTGAGCAAGAATCTTTACACCGATAAACAACTGCAACAGCTCAGCTTCACAGTTAGAGCAAATTATGTAAGTGGACAATTAATTTCAACAGTGTATGATTGTGAACGTTCTAATATTCTGAGCGTTCAAATAGATTACTCGATCAGCCTAGATAGGCTTACCGCCAAGTATAAGCTAGTCAACCTTGATCAACAGGAACACCTCATTAGTTTAATTTTAAATAACCGGCCTGATTTTGGCAGCAATAAATCAAAAGATTCTGCAGTCTACTATCCTTTCTTAAAAGGACTAGTGCATTACGAGGGAGATCGCTATTTGGCAATTACATCTTCAATCGCGCCACACAGTTTTGCCTGCCAGGATCCACAAGATTTTTCGGGAACTGGCGCCAGCCCTGATGGTGATCTAAATCTCACCAATAACCCAGTCACCACAGGGAGACTGGATACTGCTTTGCGGTATGACTTTGTGCTTGGAGCAGAAGCTAGGGTAGATTTTGAAGTCTATTATATTTTAGGCAATTCTTATCGAGACCTTGAACTGAAATTCGAAGCTGCGATCAGTCAAACTAGGTCGACTCAAAACCAGATGCAACTGCTGGAAGCGGCGAAAGTGTTGAAAGTGAAAGAACCAGTGGATAACCTGCGCAGTAAGGCATCAAATCTGGCCGAAAGGTTGAGCTTGACTACAGATGACACCAAAAAGCTGCAGTTACTTCTGCAAACTTCGTATTATTTGGTGCGTAATAGCTTCACTCCAGTAGGAGGTAACTTCGCGGCACTGGACTCAGGTGTTTATAAGAACGACAACGGTAGTGATGACTACAGTTACTTCTGGCCACGCGACGGCAGTATTAGTTTACTAGCTTTATTGGGTAAGGCCGAGAATGGTCCTGCCAGTGCATCAGTCAGTGCATCAGCCAGTGCATCAGTCTCAGCAGAAGTGAGGCAAATTGCCACTCGCTATTTCAATTTCGTGGCACAATGCTTCGCTGATAATCCCTACTTGTTGCACCGTTACAGACTGTACAATGGCGGCCAACTGGGCAGTAGCTGGTACCCATGGACAGATAGCGCAGGCGGCCCAAGATTACCATTGCAACTGGATCAAACTTGTTTAGTAATAATTGCCCTTGGGAAATATTTAGCGCAAGCGCCGACCGAAGCCGACAAGCTACTGCCCATCCTACGAAAATTACCTACAATTGCTGATTTTCTACTGACACAGTCAGATTCTGAGGGAATGCATCTACCCTGCTATGACCTTTGGGAGAATCATTGGGGCAATTTCACCAGCACCCAAGCTAGCCTGATTGGTGCCTTGGAACAATTACAATTTCTTAACACAAATTTCGCCGCATATATGGGGCCCGAGACGGTCTCAACCAACTCAATCATTGACAAGATCACTCTTGCAATAAAGCTCAGCACTGCGGCGCTAGGTAGATTTGTTAGTGATGAAGGTAGATTGATTCGGGGATTTATCGTGGCTGCTGACGATAGCAAACATAGCGACTTACAATTAGACGCAAGCTTTCACTGGTTGTGGCAACTGGGCGCAATCAAGCCAGAGCAGGATTATTTAGTGAGTACAGTTGCATCGGCCCGCCACAAGCTCAGGGTCATTAGCGGATTTCTACGTTATGAAGAAGATTATTATTTAAGACAGCCAGGTGAGTCGACTGGAAATAGCTGGTTTATCAGCACAATGTGGTTCATACAATACGCATTGGCTGTGAACGACCTAGCTAAGGCCAAAGAATATCTAGAGCTGGTGCTTAAACATATGGAGCCCACAGGCTTACTTGCTGAAATGTCACACCCCAATAGTGGTTACGGCCTCTCTGTAAGACCATTAATTTGGAGCCACGCAGAAGTGCTAAATTTGCTAAGATATTATTAAATCAATCGCATTGCCCATGCACACAATTATTACAGTTGGTTCTGATGAACAAATAAATCTTAATGGCTTTAGCAAGGATTATAACGCCGTGTTTAAGGCTTATGACATCCGTGGCGTCTATGGCGAGCAGCTGGATACAGAGCTAGCTTATAAACTCACCAAGGCTTTTCTGCATTTGAGCCCAGGCCAAAAATACGTACTCGCCTATGACATGCGTGGCTCTTCAAAAGAATTAGCTAGAGCTATCATTCAAGCAATTACCGAAGAAAACATAGAATTGGATTGTTTAGGACAAACCACCACTGATTGTTTATATTTTGCCGTCGGCAAATATCATTATGCTGGCGGAATCATGATCACTGCTTCCCACAATTCGGCAAAGTTCAACGGGATAAAGTTTGTCAAACAAAAAGTGGTTCCAGTCATAATCAGCGAATTGAAAGCCCAGTACGAAGAAATCAAAGAAGATCTGCATTATCTCCCATTGATGGAAGTGGAAGCTACTAGAGAATTGGACTTAACGGCAGAATTTGTCTTGCATGCCACTACATTTTCAAAGGGCACCGCAATCCAACCTCTGAAAGTGGTTGTCGACGCTGGTAATGGCATGGCAGGCTTGGCAGCAAAGCCATTTTTTGCACATTACCCTCAAGTGCAACTCATCCCTATGTATTTCGAGCCACATCCAGACTTTCCACATCATGAAGCTAACCCCGCACTGCCTGCCAATTTGATTGATCTGCAAAACCGAGTTGTGTCAGAGCAGGCAGATTTGGGAGTGGCATTTGATGGCGACGGAGACAGAGTATTTTTTGTAGACAAATCTGGACTAGTCGTACCCGGCTATTATATCCAAGCGCTACTTACAGAATATTTTCTCAAAACCAACAAAGGCGCCACTGTAGTTTATGATTTGCGCTATACCAGGGCAATCGAGGCTATTGCGCGTGCTCAAAATGGTCGCGCCGTAACTTCTAAAGCTGGACACAGTTTTATCAAACTGAAGATGCAACAGGAAGACGCAATATTTGGAGGTGAAAGTACT
The DNA here is from genome assembly GCA_964640685.1 of uncultured Candidatus Saccharibacteria bacterium. Classification (GTDB taxonomy): domain Bacteria; phylum Patescibacteriota; class Dojkabacteria; order CALFHW01; family CALFHW01; genus CAZXFQ01. The sequence continues at coordinate 33,880 of CAZXFQ010000001.1, read as the reverse complement.
TCCTCGCATTTTTATTTCCGTGATAATTATTATGCAGATAGTGGTTTAATTAGCCTGCAAATTATTCTAAAGCTCATCTCTGAAACTGGCCGAGATATTGCCAGTTTAGTAAAACCATATCAAGATGAGTATTTTAGTAGTGGCGAGAAAAATTTCCACATACAAGCGGGAGCAGATATTGACCAGATCAAAGATCGTTTGAAAAATCAGTACCCGGGCGGATCGTTTAGCGAATTCGACGGCTTTGTGATCGATTTCCCTGATTGGCGCTTCTCACTTAGGCAATCCAACACCGAACCTTTCCTGCGCTTAAATGTCGAAGCCAATAATTCAGGCTTGCTGGAAGAAAAACAGGCGGCACTGTTCAACACCATCCAAGAATACGCTCGGTTCACTGGACTGGCCGCCAATGCATATGCTCTTTCGACTCTACAATTGACCAAGATCGACAAACTCAATTTTCTATTTAATAATCTATTTTTCACCTGGGAAGTAAGTAAAGGCTACTATTTAGATAGTCTTTATGGACAAGAGTGGAGCCGCACTCAAACACCTATAGATATTCTCAGGCAGATTGATACCCCAGTTCTGGATCAATTTTACGAAAGACATAAATCCAATATCGAGGAAACTATCCGCTTGCAAGAGACCTATCTGGAAAAGGCCACTTGGTTTAACAATCTTGCCCGCTATGACAAACTGCTGGATAGATTACATACAAATCCTATCGCCTATTTCTCGCTAGAGTTTGGACTGACTGACTGGCTGCAGATTTATTCAGGCGGCTTGGGAATCTTGGCTGGTGACACGCTCAAAGAGGCCAGTGATAGCGGGCTTCCGCTTGTGGCCTTAGGTCTATTTTATTCTCAAGGGTACTTTTATCAACGTTTTACAGAGGATGGTTGGCAACTGGAAGATTATTTGCCGCAGGATGTAGATGATTATCCGCTAGAAGCTATTAAGGACGAGAATGGGCTTACTATTCTAGTAGAAGTGAAACTTGGTGAGCACTTGGTAAAAGTCAAAGGCTGGCGTCTGAGAGTAGGACGCCGCAGTCTCATTCTTTTGGATACGAATATTACTGAAAATAAAGATATGGAAGATAGGATGATTACCTACCATCTGTATGGCGGAGATCAAGACACTCGAATCAAGCAGGAGATTGTGCTGGCAATGGCTGGCTATAAAATGCTCAAGGCATTGGGAATTAATCCTGCAATTTTGCATCTCAATGAAGGCCATAGCGCTTTTGCACTATTTGCCCAGGCGGAAGACTTGATGCAGCGTAAGAATCTGAGCTTCAACGACGCGGTGAAGCTCTCCAAAAAGAATATTTTATTTACTAACCATACGCTCAAGCAAGCAGGCAATGACGTCTTCCCCTACTCGTTAGTGGAGAAATACCTCAGCAGCTACGCAGCCAGTGTTGGAGTCGAATTTAGACATATATTTTCCTTGGGAGTTGACTCTTTATATGCCGAGGGCAAATTTGGTATGACAATCTTGGGCTTGAATAATTCAGCCAAGGTCAATGCTGTCAGCAAGATTCACGCATTAGCTGCCAAAAAAATCTGGCCTGACCACGAAATGGTTGCAGTTACCAATGGAGTGCATTTGTCTACTTGGGTAAGCGAATCGATGCATAGGCTTTTTGACGAATATCTCAGCGAAAGCTGGAGCGAGCAAGGTACTCCTACTGACTGGCAAAAAGCACTCACGATTCCAGACATTAAGCTTTGGGCTGCGCATTTAGAAGCCAAAAGTCGCCTGCTTGAGCAACTTAAATATCATTGCGGTGTGGAATTAAAGCCGGATACACTTATTTTCAGTTGGTTTAGGCGATTCACGGCTTACAAGCAGCCAGAAGTATTAATGCTAGACCTGCAACGGTTGGAGGCTCTGGTAAATGACTCAGAGCGTCCAGTGGTGTTTATCTTTGGTGGTAAGGCTCATCCCCAGGATACAGAAGGTAAATTATTACTACAGAAAATGTGGCAGGTGACCCAAGAACCTAGATTCAAAGATAAGGTAATCATAATTCCGGATTACAACTGGCGTATGGCCAGATACATGGTCTCTGGCAGCGATGTCTGGATTAATAGTCCAGTGAGATATCAAGAAGCTTGCGGCACTAGTGGCATGAAGGCTGCGGCCAACGGGGTATTACAATTTTCTACAATAGACGGCTGGGTGGACGAAGTGGTAGGCGAGAATATGATTTGGGAAATCAAAGACAGCTTAGATGCGCAAAATTATTTTGACAGTATCGAGCAAGTGATCAAGCCGTTATTCTGGCAGAGGAACGAACAGGGGTTGCCATTGGAATGGCTGGCCCGCATGAAACAGACTCTGAAAATTACATTGGCCAATTACGGCAGCGACCGAATGTTGAGAGAATATCTAGAAAAGCTCTACAAGCCAATTCTCAAAGATAGTATGGAAATGTGGGAATAAGGTTGATGATCGGACCGCTACTGGAGCAACAAGTATCCTTGTAATTCTCCCACTTGTCTTAGTTTTTTGTAGGCGCGCATTGAGACATTGATGCGTTTCACTTCACCCTGAGGAGTAGCTACTTTGACTTTGCGAATGTTGGGCTGCCAAGTACGACTAGTGCGTGGAGCCTTGAAACGCCAAACACCACCTGCACCCGAACGACCGCGTTTGTGCTTACGACTTCCACCGAATTGAGTTTTCACACCCATGATCTCGCAAATTCTTGACATAGCTATCAGTCCAAACTAAACAAATTAAGAGCCTAATTAAACAGTCGACATCGGATTATAGCAGATAATCACGGTAGAAATAAAGCCTATAGGCACTTAAAGTCACGCAATAGTCACGCAATAATCAAATTGCCTGATTTAGTTTTTGGCTTGCTCACCAGTAACCCTAATAAAATACCCCTTGATAATATTACTAGCTATCCCATCGTTTGCTCTTATCCTGGGCGGCGAGGCAAAGCGCAGCCCAAATCGATCGCCATTATCAACTTTAAGTTTATAATTAACCTTGATAAGATGCCCTACCTCAGCTAAGAATCCTGGATGAGTGATGCCAGCCATAAGACTAATAGTGCCGTCAGTATTAGAAAAGGACTTCTTAGCAAAGATATTCATTACAGAGCCTGTGGTATCGATATCAATAATCTCTATTTGATTTGGGTCAAAATTTAATTCAACTGCAATAACATTAACCGGCTGGGCCAAATTAAGCATCTCTAGCTTAATGAACCCACTTTCACTACCAATATCTGCTGCGCTCGGCAGGGAGACGCTAAAGGTATTGTGATTCGAATCATTAATTATCCCAGTGCGATAGTTATTTGTAGTTGATGCGGGCTCAGTCAATCCTAAGTAGCCAGTAGAACTGATAAACCCAATTAATATGATAACCAAGATGATTCTCACAAAAATTGATGTCCAAACGAGTACAAGTATCAATAATCTTTTAATTTTACGCCGCAACAAATCTCTGAAACTAAAGATCAATGATATGAGCAGCAGAATCACTATTAACCAGATTATTGCTCTGACCATTGAGTTCCTGGCAATGTAGTCAGTATTTACGTCAGTAGTTTGTATGCTCAACACGCTCCTCTGGCCGGAAGCATTGACTAAACCGCTAAAACTTGAACTTTGATAGGTATTGGCCAGTACAATCGATAAATCAGCGTCGTCAATAATCCGGTCACTATTTATATCCCAGTTGTCGCTATCAGCAGTGACCCTTGTATCATTAACTATTACGAATTTATTGAAAAACTTAGAAAAGTGCACGTCTAAATCGAGCTTGGTATAATTGAAAAAGCATAATTTCTTCAAAGTGAATTCGCACCCAGTGCCTTGTGGGGCTGGGGGATTATCTCCGGATACAAGTTGCACATTTCTATCCAAACTAAGTCTAAAGCCTAGGGGGGTGCTTTTGTAACTACCCCCGGAGCTATTGAGATAAGCAGTGAGTAAGTAATCTCCATTAATCATCGCCCCGGTATTTATGCTGCGCTGAAAACTGCCATTTGCATCGGATCTAACTTGATAGCTAGCACTAGATGGGCCACCCAAGTTAATAGTTATCTCCGAGTTTGGCTTCCCGAAGCCTGCAATTGTTAAAGTCTTCGTATTCTGTGAATTGCCGTTTTGATAATCTCCACTCAAATAAAGAGTTGGGGGAAAGTCCACTGTGAGTTCAATTGACTGGAAAGGAATTGCTAAGATGCTCTTTTGCGATTGAGGTGTAGATGTGTTGCGCCGGTCTGTTGAAAATACATTAATAATGCGGATTCCTGGAGTTACAGCAGTAAAGCTCTTATTGTAAGCTCCAGTTGCATCTGTTAAGGAATTGCCTATAATAATACCATTCTCCTTAAAGGTAATCACCGAGTTAGGGGAGGAAAATCCCCGGAAATTGATCACTGTATCACTTACACTAGCGGAAAAAGTAACTGACTGGGCTTCTATAGGTCTAATTTGCGTGAAGACGGACAGCACTAACAGCACTAACAGCACTGGAAGCAAGGTGATTTTCACCCAGGACTTAAAACTATCCATTAGACATTAGCCTTTAAGAATTACTTTTACTGCTTTATTAATTCTTTTTCTGAACACTAGATAAAAGAGGATTAATACAATGAACCCAACAAGAATCGGGGCAGTTCTCTGCAAATTTAATGCCCAGAACTGGGTTCCCCCCCTGAGTACCTTCTGCCCATCCTTATAAAATAGCTCCAGTTCAGCTCTATACAAACCTACATTTTCAAATGAATCTGCTTCAGAAAACAGCCTCTTGCTTCCTGGCAGAATATTTTTCCCCTCAATTGTTATTGTCTTTAGTGTGTTTCCAAACAAGTCCTTGATGTAAATAAATCCATTGGGCTTAATATGAACTGTACCTTCGTTGCCAAGCAAAAAACTAAAATTAAAATTTGTGCCTTGATAAAACTGCTCAGCGGACTTGAAACTATCTAGATTGATTTGCTCGATCACATCGCCAGGTACTTTTATCAAGATCAGTGCCCCGATTTCCTGCTGAATATTGGCCCCATTAGTTGTAGAATCTGCACTCGCCACTGTTGAAAATACAACAGCACCATAATGACTGCCTGGCTCGGTATTTTTGGGTACATTGACAATAAACTTGAAGACTTTAGACTCTCGAGGTTGGATAACTGCTTCTTTTTGATCAATTGTGATCCAAGTATCAATCGAATAGCTAGTGCGATCTTCAGTAAGCGATACTTGACCACCGTTTCCGTAGGCCACAAAGTTCTCAGCCCTAGTGGCAATCTTCATGGGGTTATCTGAGAGATTTTCAACCTTTATCACATTGGTAATTTGATCACCAGGATTAGCATTAAATTCGAATGAAGGAGGGGAAACAGCAAAACTAGACTTCTGTTCTTGGGCATGGACAGCTTGGATGTAGCCAGAAAAAACTAGGAACGCCGTCAGTGTTGTTGAAAGAATGGCAAAGCCTAGTTTAGTTCTCATAATATCTACCCATTATAATATATTAACCAACAACTGCCTTAGAAAAGGCAGTTGTTAAGTCAAGTTTTATCAAAGACTAGTAAGTTGGAGTAACCACATAGACAACAGTTGTCGAATAACTACCAGCACTAGTTGTGCTAGCAATTCCAGCCTGATAACCAACCCTGGTTGTTTCTGAAACTGGTGCAGCATTATAAGCAACTTCTAAAGGTGAAGTTGTAAAGGCAGCCCAGTTGTTTGAACTAAATCTTCCTGCACTACCAGTACCTAATGTAGCGTCGTTGGTGGTATAACCAAAACCTGGAGTTCCAGCTGCAGTGAAGGTAGCAGGAGTAGCATTTGTGCCACTGAAGTCAGCAATAGTATTGGCTCCTGAAGTAAAAGTACCTGTATATCTTACCGTAACAGTATATCCACCTTGTGCATTGGTACCTACAGTCAAATCCTGCGCGGCAATCCTGTTTGATCCAGTTGTTAGTGCCCCCAATGGCACTGTAGTACCTGTGGTAGTTACATTAGTAGTAGCTCCATTGACTGTTTGAGCAGTGGCAACACCAGCGATTGTAAATGACAGTGTAGGGTCAACAGTTGCAGTTACTAATTGTCCATTGGTATAGATGAAGGCAATTACTTGGCTATCAATAGGTCCAGTAGAGCAGTCAGTATTACTAAAAGTCGAGAATTGTACAAAATATGAAGTAGCGGCTACGCTACCGTTAGTAATTGTATTTAGCACTACAGTTCTACCAGTGGCAGAAGCTGGAGTCTCACCGGCGGCGAAGGTGATTTGAGAAACACCAGTAGCGTCAGTATTGGCTACAGACCAACTAGCTGGCGTCGGAACATAGTTTGAAGTGCCACCTAATGCCAGTGATGTGATAGTCATACCCGTAGGCTTAGAGCCACCAGTAGTAGCATCTGAAAACTGCACTCTGATACATCTAGTAGTAGAAGTAGTAACATTAGAGAACTGTAGTGTGTAGCTTACACCTGTTTGTGAAATTCGAGAGTCGCTCAGAGTAGCACGTCCTGATGTAAGCGAAGCAGCGTTTACACCCATAACCGGCAACCCAGCAAAAACTAAGACTCCTGCCAACACTGCTAACGTAATTTTACTGAACTTCATAACCCAGAGATTTTAATAGCTTAATAATATACATTTTGGGTGTTTTTCTAGGCGATGTCAAGCAATTTATTGCTAACTAAAAACTATACTTTCGTCTTGTACTTAATTTGCCAAGTACTAGATTGCTTAGGGCTTGGTTTGGACAATATCTTCCAAGCCTTTTGCAGTCTCCTTCTGAACCTAAACGCCACTATCGCAAGTACTACTGCACCTGCGACAAGTGCAATTTGACCCAATGGGATCATGAAGAAATATACTTTCTGCGAGCTAATCATCTCAGATTGACTGCCATAATTTACCAATACTTGAGCGGAAAATATCCCGAATTTATTATCACTAGTAAATTGCACGGGGTACTTTTTTGTTGTATTTGGCAGGACAATACTTGGCATCAAATCGAGATTGTAAACTTCCGACTTGTTAAGCTCATTTGTAATGGTGACCCTCCCAGTGGGTCTGAGGTGAATATTGCCATGGTTTGCTAGCACTGTATTTATCTCAACTGGTGAGTTTTGATTAAATGTGTTCACTGCCAAATCTTTCAGATCTAGCTCTTCTTTAATATCCCCTTTTACCACCAAAAAGACCAAAGCCGCAACCCTGGTATAGACAAACACCGACTGGTCAGAAACCAAACCTTCAGGCAGTAAGGGGGTGAAAATCAGACTAGCATAATGCCCTCCTGGAGAGGCAGATTCTGATTGATTGATAGATAGTCTTATGGGCCTAATCTCTCGGGGCTGCAAAATAAAATTCTGATCTTTTTCCGCTAGGCTAATCCAGCCAGAAGCGTCATAGGTAGAAATTTGCTCAGTAGGGATCTCTAGCTGCTCTCTAGGGGTGAAACTTTGCTTGGTGACTTTTATTGGTATTGGTAAATTCGTCAGATTTGAGAGATTGATCACCTGCTCAGTGGGTTTACTTTTGTCCAGCACGGCTTCCACAATGGCTGGGTCAATACTCAGAGAAGAGACCGACTTTATCTCAGCAGTTTCTTGTGCTGCAATCATTCCAAAAGTCAATGTTGCAATGAACGCCAAGATCAAAGTTGTAAATGTTAATGCCATTGATAATGTCAATCTGCTCATATTGATCAATATTGCGGCACAATTGTATAAACTAACGAAGTAGAGTACGGCCCTGATCGTTGTGTATTAGACGTCTGGATTTTATAAGTGATTGTAAACTGTTCATTGGAAACTGGTGTACCGCTGACTGTGGCAGTGCGATCGGCAATAATATCGCCTGGGGCGCTGCCTGTGATTGGTGCGTAGCATGGCGCGCTTCCTCCACCCAAACAAGAGGCGCTGTTGAAAATATCGTTGCCCTGCACTGAAGTATCACTGGAGGTGTAGCCGAAGCTGGTTGGCCCCGTCCAAGCTGCAGGGCTGGAATATGTCCCCCCAGCAAAATCTGCAATTGTAAATGAAGGGTTGACTGTAGATCGCATCAAATCTGTTTTGAATAGCCTGATTACATAACCGTTATAGGCATTGGTGGAAGTCGTCAATGTAGTGGTCTTCGTATCAGTATAGTTGTTGCTACTATTTAGGTTACTAAAAGCCAATGTACTTGCAGACAAAGAAAATGCAAGAGAGGGTGCCACTAACTGGCCGTTTGAGCTAATTATTGTTGAATTGCCAGCATTATCGTTGGTGCGCAGGTTAAAATAATACATTACCGAACTTTGCAAAACCAAGGAACCCGCAGTGACTGTTGTACCAGTACCATTGTTAGCCCAGTTGAGCACGTCAGTGCCACCCATAGTTGTCCCAATTGAATAGTCATATGAAAGCAAGCCTGAAACAGTGACGACTATCCCGTCCCAATTGGCTGATAAAGATGACAGCGAGCCATTGTTAAAGCTGACGTCCACTCCAATCCCAGTGCCGTCATATACCGTACCTCCGCTGGGCGCTGTAGTGTCTATACCGAAGTCAGCTGCAGACTCTGCATTCCCCCCATAACTCACCCAAGCAGAATAAAGTCCAGATTGGTCCTTAACTCTCACCTGCCAATGGTATTGAGTAGCGTCAGTAATGCTTGTAAGAGTGACTATTGGCGTGACCGCAACTCCTGAATAAGCGATTCCAGTTCCGCATAAATCCTCAGCATTAGTAAATGCCGTGGCCAGATCTTTTGATTCCACACATAAATACAAAGTATCACTGGCATCACCATCTGTGGCACTGACTGTGAATTTGACAGAATTCTGGTTGCTCCAATTGCCAGTTGCTATCACTGAATCATCTACCTTTTTCTGGGCCAATGCTGTAGGGGTATTGGGGGCTGAAGTTGCAGTGGTGATTTCTGGATAATTTGTATAGGTATTTAAAACCGTGCCATCCGCGGCAACCACTCTTAGACAATACGTAGTGGAACCGGCTGCTCCATTGTCGAAAAGCGCAAAGTCCCATAAACCACTTTGAGTTTGAGAAATAGCGGAAACACTATTGGCAATGTTGTTGATCTCCTCATAAGTTTGATATTTGATTTCTGAGGCACTAGTGGGATCAGTACCATTGGCCGATATAGCCGTCCCATCTGTGGGGGTAGCATTGTTATTGTAGGCAATCAAAGTTGCGCCAGTGACATCAATATAGCTTGCTGGAGTTCCAGCACTGGGAGCAGCACAAGTGCCACTGCCTTTGCCTACATATTGCAGTTTAAAACTAGTATTGATCGGAACCTGCGCAATAGTTACTTTCAGTGGCACGCGCAGCCTAAAAGCAGCGCCAGAAGTCACTAAATTTGCCACAGTGTTTTGCGCTGCCAAATCACTACCTGGAGTTGTCGAATCTGCATTGTTGTAGAGTCGATAAGCTTCTTGCTCAATACTAGGAGCAGGTCCTTCGACCCATGCAACACTGACCATGACGAAATCTATATTGGGTGAGATGTTAGCAACTGCAGTAGACGCAGAAGTTCTCATCCTCAGATTCATCAAGTTATTGGCAGTATCTATATAGTCAGCAGGATCAGTTATAAAATAACCATTAGTAATATTGTCCTGATAGGCATAGGTAATAGCAGCATTCGTGCCTCCAAAAGCAGTCCATCCACCAGTGACTGTAGGATTATCGCCTTGGTTGTCCTTAAATCCATATTGGGTTCTAACTGTGGTAGCATTTGACCTCCAGCGTATTGAGTACCCTAAAAAAGCTGGAGTAGTATTGGCCGGCAAGGTCACTCCAAAACTGAGATTGGCGGAGACTGCTGCCTCACCAGTCACTGCGTCCCCATCATTATCACCACCATAGTATGTATGTCCAAATGTCGCCGATTCTAATTCAGTAGTCGGCTGCCACGTCACCGGCGAGGCCAAAGTACTATCTAAGTTATTAGTTCTGTTGCAATCCGTGACAGTACCAGTCCCAAATGATATCTCACACTTGCTGGTGTCGGTATTTGTGGTGCCTAGAAGCAGGTACTGAAAATCGAGTCTCAATGACAAGACGTTGGCTGCAGAACCATACCAGCCTACCCTGATTTCCCCATTAGAAATATAGTTAGCTATAGTTACATTATTCTTGGCAAATTGTGAAGTGGCGTCTGTGGCGGAGCAAGCAATGCTTGTTGTGGTAAGATCCTCCCAGCTGGCAGTGTTGAAATTGTAAATCTTGGGTTTCAGGTTGATGCCAGTAGCTGAACAGCCGTATTCTGAGACTACAACGATTGTATTCATTCCGGTGTAAGTCTTGACGTTTTTGTAGGATAGGTAGAAATCGGCAATGGCCACCGCTGTCCCCGGCACGCTGATGCGATTATTGTCACTAGAACTTTGCCCACCTAAAGTAGCATTGGTAGTATTGATATAGCTAGTAGCCACCGTACCTCCAGTGATCTGGGTGAAACTCGCAGGTGAGTAGGTTGAATCTATCACCGCACTTACCCTCGCCCAATCGATACCATGCGTTCCCGCAATTGCTGAAGTCGAGAAAGCTCTAATCAACACTCTCTTAGTAGAATCTGCTCTGATGAAGTTGGATAGTGGTGTGGATACTGTGGTATTGCTGTTAGTTGCAGTGGTCCAATACCCATCGTAGATGTGCCAATTGTAGGCTGTCATTGCAGTGGTGGTAATTGCCACCTTTCTGATGTTTAATGTACGCCAGCCCCCACCAGTACAACTAGCGTCAGCCACATTATCTACACTGGCTGTTGAGGTCCAATCACAAATTTGATAGAAACGATTGATTGTCCCCACGCTGGCCGCTGCACGCATCACAATCATAAACTTATTCGCTCCGTTAAGATTCACATTGTCCAGCTGGATCTGTTGATTTAGCCCAGTGGCTGCGTTGCTATTTACAGTCCAGTTAATGCCTGGAGAAGTGATGTCTGTTGCTAAAGTAGCCCTCCAAGACCCCGAATTGCCTGACGCAGTAGCCGATGTAATATTGGCTTCAGTTCCCACCACCAGACTACTGCCCGTGGGGCTGTAATTTGCTTGAGCGCTAGGAATACTAGCCTGATCCTCAGTCCAGACCAAAGTCACCATTACAAAATCTATGTCTGTCGTGACGTTGACAAGCGCAGTAGACGCAGAAGTTCTCATCCTCAGATTCATCAAGTTATTGGCAGTATCTATATAGTCAGCAGGATCAGTTATAAAATAACCATTAGTAATATTGTCCTGATAGGCATAGGTAATAGCAGCATTCGTGCCTCCAAAAGCAGTCCATCCACCAGTGACTGTAGGATTATCGCCTTGGTTGTCCTTAAATCCATATTGGGTTCTAACTGTGGTAGCATTTGACCTCCAGCGTATTGAGTACCCTAAAAAAGCTGGAGTAGTATTGGCCGGCAAGGTCACTCCAAAACTGAGATTGGCGGAGACTGCTGCCTCACCAGTCACTGCGTCCCCATCATTATCACCACCATAGTATGTATGTCCAAATGTCGCCGATTCTAATTCAGTAGTCGGCTGCCACGTCACCGGCGAGGCCAAAGTACTATCTAAGTTATTAGTTCTGTTGCAATCCGTGACAGTACCAGTCCCAAATGATATCTCACACTTGCTGGTGTCGGTATTTGTGGTGCCTAGAAGCAGGTACTGAAAATCGAGTCTCAATGACAAGACGTTGGCTGCAGAACCATACCAGCCTACCCTGATTTCCCCATTAGAAATATAGTTAGCTATAGTTACATTATTCTTGGCAAATTGTGAAGTGGCGTCTGTGGCGGAGCAAGCAATGCTTGTTGTGGTAAGATCCTCCCAGCTGGCAGTGTTGAAATTGTAAATCTTGGGTTTCAGGTTGATGCCAGTAGCTGAACAGCCGTATTCTGAGACTACAACGATTGTATTCATTCCGGTGTAAGTCTTGACGTTTTTGTAGGATAGGTAGAAATCGGCAATGGCCACCGCTGTCCCCGGCACGCTGATGCGATTATTGTCACTAGAACTTTGCCCACCTAAAGTAGCATTGGTAGTATTGATATAGCTAGTAGCCACCGTACCTCCAGTGATCTGGGTGAAACTCGCAGGTGAGTAGGTTGAATCTATCACCGCACTTACCCTCGCCCAATCGATACCATGCGTTCCCGCAATTGCTGAAGTCGAGAAAGCTCTAATCAACACTCTCTTAGTAGAATCTGCTCTGATGAAGTTGGATAGTGGTGTGGATACTGTGGTATTGCTGTTAGTTGCAGTGGTCCAATACCCATCGTAGATGTGCCAATTGTAGGCTGTCATTGCAGTGGTGGTAATTGCCACCTTTCTGATGTTTAATGTACGCCAGCCCCCACCAGTACAACTAGCGTCAGCCACATTATCTACACTGGCTGTTGAGGTCCAATCACAAATTTGATAGAAACGATTGATTGTCCCCACGCTGGCCGCTGCACGCATCACAATCATAAACTTATTCGCTCCGTTAAGATTCACATTGTCCAGCTGGATCTGTTGATTTAGCCCAGTGGCTGCGTTGCTATTCACTGTCCAGTTAAATCCGGGGGATGTGACATCTGCTGCCAGTGCCCCCCTCCAAGATCCGACATTACCCGATGTAGCAGCAGCAGTGATCGTGGCTTCAGTTCCTACTACCAAGCTCCCCCCAGTAGGTGGATGAATTGCACCTGCCTGCACAGTGGAATTATGAGAAATCGAGAATAAGAAAAAACAAGCTGAAATTAATAAGCCCAGCCTTAGGGATCTAATTGAAATTTTGTGAGGATACGGCAGCTGGGGCATTGTCAGATAGTTACTGCTAGCAATGATATAGAAATATTAAATCACTCATAGAGACCTAATTAATACCATTCTAAAGAGAATTTAAGAAAAATCAACATAAAGTTAGCGCCCCGAGTGACTAGAATATCATTGTAGGCACTCAATAATATATAATCAGCTTAGTTGTATTTAAGGATTAGCAATTATGAAATTTACTGGCAAAACTATCCTAATAACCGGCGCTTCTAGTGGTCTGGGTAAGGCTTTCGCACTGAGGATTGCCGCAGATAAGCCTCATATTATCCTGGCAGCCCGGCGGGTCGAAAAACTAAAAGAGGTAGCAGCTGAGTGCAATAAACAAGGGGCTAGTACTAATATCGTGGAGTTGGATGTCGCCAATCCCGAAGCAATTAAGCAAGTATTTGCCAATTTAGCAGGCTCTGGCAAAAGTTTGGATTTGGTGTTCAATAACGCTGGCATAGGCTATGTGGAACCAATCTACTCAATGACTCCTGAAAAGGTGCAAGAGATGTCGGATGTGAATGTGCGCGCTATGTTACTAGTAACTAAGTACGCAGCAGACATAATGGTGCAGCAGAAAAGTGGGCATATCATCATAACTTCCTCTGTTGCAGGGATACTCCCTACCCCAAATTGGGGAGTCTACTCGGCTAGTAAGGCCGCAGTGATTAGCTTCGCAGATTGTATTCGCCCGGAGCTAAGCCCATTTGGTGTGCAAGTGACGACTTTGTACCCAGGAGCTGTCAAAACAGAGTTTTTCGAGGCTCAAAAAGCCAACTTAGCCTTAGACAAATCTCCTTTTGCCATTGGTGCTGACAAAGTAGCACGCCTGCTGTATCGAGCTAGCTTCACTCGCACAGACAGGCTGCATGTCCCAACATATATCTGGGCTGTGAATTTATTGTATAGACTGTTTCCAGCTGTTTTAAGGTTTTTAGTAGCAAAAACTGGGGTATCTCAGTAATCCTGCCTAATAAACCAAGCTAAGTTAGGCTGATTAGGCTAAATTAGGCTCCTCTATGTACAAAGGCTTTGGCGATTATTAGCAGAATCACAGCCCCTACAAACGAGATTAGGATCGAACCCACAATATTTTCAGCGCCTAAGCCCAACGCAGTAAATAATAAGCCGCCAATCAGGCCGCCGATTAAGCCTATGATCGTATCTCCCACCACACCAAAACCACGATCACTAACTACCTGACTTGCTAGCCAACCAGCAGCTAAACCCACCAACAAGCCCACTAATATTTGCATCAACATGGATAAAAATATAATAAGTTAACTAAGACCATTTCTAGCCGAGATCATTATATCCAAGTTTAGCGCTGAATCGTTCAAGTTAGTGTAAAGATTGGGTAAAGTTTGCGCTAATGTATAATGTCTTATGAGTAACAACACCGAAACTCACACAAAACTGCTTCACGATGCCAATTCAAGACTTGCGATCATTTGGGGTTATATACAGCTAATTGAAAAACAATTGGGAAATGATCCTACACTCAAGCATAGACTCAGTAAAATCTCTACAGAGTGTGCAGAATTATCAGAAATGTTGACCAAACTACGCACAGCTCAATAGGCTTTCTAATGATCTTAGTCAGCCTAGTTCAGCTTACTGATAATCTAGTAATCTAATAGCTTGTACCCAAAGCCCCTCACTGACTCTATAACTGGCTGGGAGTTTTCTGCTTCCAATTTTTTGCGTAGTTTACCGATATGGACATCCACTACCCTACTATCTACCTCACTTGTATAACCCCAGACTGCATAGAGAATCTTATCCCTAGTCAAAACCCTGCCCTTGTTGACCAACAAATACTTTAATAATTCAAACTCTTTGGCGGTCAGTCCAATAGTCTTCCCACTTCGTGCCACTAGGAAACTCTCCGTATCCAAGCTCAAATCCTTGGCACTAAGTGTGCGATTATCATTGTCGGAGTTAGTGCGCAATTTGGCGTTGATACGTGCGACTAGCTCAGTAGCATTGAACGGTTTGGTAATGTAATCATCCGCCCCAGCATTGAGAGAATTGACCAACGATTCTGGAGATTTGTCGCCAGTGAGTACTATAATTGGCAGGTCCTTATAAATTTTGCGCAATTCAGCGCACAGAGTCTCACCGCGGATATCGCTTAAACCCAGATCGACAATCACTAAATCCGGTTTATCTAACTTGATTGAATGCAATGCAGCAAGGCCAGCTTCAAATTTGAGCACCGCAAATCCACCTTCACTATCTAAGTATTCCTTCACAAACTCCAGGATCTCGGGGTTATCATCAATGACTACTATCTTTTTTAGCATGAGCGTTTACAAATGACGTAATTTGATTTTGAAAGTCATCAATGTTAAATGGCTTCCGAATCATACCATTTACAGGAAGCGATTCCGCTAAGCTGTCCAAATTATCTACAGCTGATATCAAAATAATCGGTAAATCTTTAAGTTTGGGGTTGGACTTGATCGAATGAATAGTTTCTTTGGCGCTGCGATCCTGTAACCAGTAGTCTAACAATAATAATCCAGGTTTCTGCCGCTTTAGCATCTCTAGCATTGTTTCAGGCTCGGAGAATACCTCTACTTCGTACCCCAGATCGGTGATAAGAATCTGCATCAATTCTGAAATATCTTTGTCATCCTCACAAATAAATATCTTCATACAAGTATGTTAGCGGATGATTTAGCATCACATTAGATAAATGCTTCTAATACCAGAAGTCGCTCCAAAACTAGTAATTGCTCACTAGCTCTGGAGCTGAAAGTTGCGGCTATACTTTATCTTGAGCCTGGCTAATAGCAGACTTGGCTTTGGCGGCGGCCTTATCTATAGTTTCGCCAGCTTGGTCAATACGTGATCTTACTTCAGATTGAATATCTGTCTTCAGATCTGTCGCTTTGTCTTGCAGTCCAGCTTTTAAATCTCCGGCCTTGTCTACAACTGTGTCTTTGATTTCATTGGCTTTAGTGGCAATGTCTTTTCTGGTTTCCTTGCCTGACTTGGGCGCGAATAAAACTCCCGCGGCTAATCCGGCAGCTCCTCCAATAGCAGCAGCGCCAGCAATAGCTGCGACTTTGCCTAAATTAGCTTTGGCACTATCACCAGCATTATCCTTTGTGTGTGCGTCTGACATGTGTGCGAAATATAAATTTATATGTACATACAATAACAGTTGGTCAAGCTGAGTTGGTAAAGATAATGTAAAGCTTGTGTAAACAAGCCAGCTAATGAGCCACTCAGCCGGCTAATCAATAACCTGTCTAATATCCCAGCTCTTCTTTGACTAAAATCAACGTCATTCTTTCGGGATTTAATTCACGTTCAATGATTACCCATTTACCAAAAATACTACCCCTGCCATACGCTTCGTTAGCGCGCTCATTCTCTAAAGAAAACACGTAATCTCGCACGCGCAGCATCGCCTCCGCCAGGTCAGCAGCAATTTTATTGACCCCTGCCACGATGACGACTTTTTTTGCAGCGAATGGGTATGCACCTACCCTACTG
This sequence comes from uncultured Candidatus Saccharibacteria bacterium, assembly GCA_964640685.1. Lineage (GTDB taxonomy): Bacteria > Patescibacteriota > Dojkabacteria > CALFHW01 > CALFHW01 > CAZXFQ01. The sequence continues at coordinate 17,565 of CAZXFQ010000001.1, read as the reverse complement.
CCAGTGGCGTCAGCAGCCACTAGTTCACCTGTCTGGGCGATAGCGTTTACACTGCCCAAGAAATATTCTGCAGTATCGGACTGCCTTCTAAGCTCCGAGCGCTTGTGTATATCAGTCTCTTCCCCGATTTTTGTTGCCAAATAATTCCATCCATGTTCATCGCTGGTCAAATGTCTAATCAAACCAATTTCATCCAGTGTGATAGAAGACCCTGTCATTATTTCTGCCCCGGCAGGTATCATTGACTTTACCTTTGCCAAAGCTTCAGCTCTGTCAGCCACTAAAATTACACTAATCCCTCGACTCTCAACCCCAGCTACAGTTGCTGCAATTACTGAATCACTAGGAATCTTGCTCCAGTCCTTTGACATGATTATTAAATAATTAAATTATTTAAGTTAACTTTCCGAACTAAATCCATGTTATTCTTTAGCCAATCTTTTAGCAAGTACTTACCTTTTAGTAACAAACTTACTATAATGATACTAATATATAAATCTATCAAATCTAGTCTAGTTCAATACTTATTAGATTGATATACTAGTATTAATATTATGTTATTAATGATATGAAACATTGTGAAAGTAGTGATCCAGTGAATGTGACTTTAGGTGTGATGGGCGGTAAGTGGAAACCGTTGCTACTGTGGTTG
>CAZXFQ010000001.1:0-16903 GCA_964640685.1 uncultured Candidatus Saccharibacteria bacterium | reverse complement strand
CTGACAGATAAGCCTCTGCGATTTAGTAAGCTGGAGGAGCTGATGCCCGGAATCACGCAGAAAATGCTTACCCAGCAATTGCGTGACCTAGAGTCTCATAAATTGATCACCCGCAAAGTTTACCCTGTAGTTCCACCTAAGGTAGAATACTTTATCAGTGCTTACGGACTGACACTCAGCCCTGTGCTCGAAGCCATGGCCAAATGGGGTGAGACGCATCGCAAATTAAATACTCTAGTAGAATAAGATATTGCTAAAAGACAAAAGTACAATTATTTTTGATTTCGACGGGACAATTGCTGACACCCTAGATATCTTGGTGCACGTATACAATGACAACGCTCGGAAGCTCGGACTCCCAGAAGCTGCAGGACATGAAATTGTCTCCTGGCGCGCCAAAAGTGCCCGGGAACTTTTGAGAGATATGCATATCCCTATTTTCTTGCTACCTTTGATCCAGACATTAGCTGTGTGGCAACTCAAAAAACATGTAAATGACATGCATCCTTTTCCAGGAATCAAGGATTTATTGATAGCTTTGAGCAAGCATTACAAATTGGGAATTCTCACTTCTAATTCCAAGAGTATCGTGTACAAATTTCTAGAAAATAATAACCTTGAAATGTTCAAATTTGTCTATTCTGGGCGAAATATCTTTGGCAAGGATAAATTGCTCAGGAAATTGCTGAAGTATGAGAACCTAGAAGCAGCTGAGGTAATATATGTCGGAGATGAGGTTCGTGACATTGAAGCCTGTCAAAAAGTGGGGATTGAGATCATCTCTGTGAACTGGGGGTATAACAATTCGGAAGCCCTATCTGGGCTACAACCTAGTTATAGTGCGTCTACAGCTGCAGAAGTTGGTAAGATCTTGCTCAGTTGAGCTTCCAGAGACTAGTAATGTATAGCCTTGTCTAGCATTACCTAAGAGGGCCTAACAGTGTCTATTGGCAAGCTCTCATATTGCTCTCATCTCTCCCCAGTAACTTAAAGACATATAATTTACGAATTAATTGTTTACCATGAAAATCCTAATTGTTGAAGATGAGGTTAAAATTGCCAAAGCACTTGCTAAAGGACTGCAGCTGGAACAGTTTGTGGTGGATATTTCGCATGACGGCAAAGATGCCTTGAATAAAGTCGTCTCAGGCAATTATGACTTGGTCATTTTAGATCTGATGCTGCCTGTAATTGACGGACTAGAAGCGCTTACTACTCTTAGGAAACGTGGCAATACCACGCCGGTATTAATCCTCACTGCTAAGGATAGTGTTCAAGACAAGGTTAAGGGGCTAAACTCCGGAGCTGATGATTATCTAGCTAAACCGTTTGCATTTACAGAACTTTTAGCGAGGGTGCACTCGCTGACCCGGCGCGGCAAAACTAAGGATAGTAAGTTAAAATTGAGCAATCTTGTCTTGGATTCATATACGCATGAGGTTAGTAGAGCGGGCGAACTAGTGCAATTATCAGCTCGAGAATATCATTTATTGGAATATATGCTCAGGCATCCAGGCGCAATTCTTAGTGAAGGTCAAATTATTGATCATGTTTGGAGCTATAATTATGATGGAGTATCTAATGTAGTGGCAGTTTATATAAGATACTTGCGTAATAAAATCGATAAAGCCTTTGCAGACGAAAAACCTTTAATTAAAACTGTCAAAGGTTTAGGCTATCGACTGATGGAATAGAACACGGAATAGAACATGGAATAGATCTGTGAGAAAATAATATGCTTGATAAATCAATTGCAACTGCAAAAACGAGGCTAGCCGTCTTATACTTTGCCATTTTTTTAGTGGCATTAATAATATTTATTGGGCTGCCAGTAGGCTTTCAGGTGCATCAATACAACCGTCTCCAGGATGTAATTATTCGCACAGGAGAGCCTAAATACATTGTTTCATCCGAATACACTCCAGATGACAATTCTAATGCGGGCAGATTCCCCGGCAATGACCTTACTCCAGCTTACGTGCAGGGAGTGAATGGCGCAGGCATCAGGCTGATTGGCAACGCAACTAGGCGCGCCCAAGAAGAAAATCTGCAGTTAACTTTAAGCCTGGGAGTACTTGGACTTCTGGCAAGTATAGTGGTTTCCTACCTCTTGGCGCGCAGGACCTTGGAGCCTTTGATTGAGAGTCTTGATAAGCAGAATCGCTTTGTGGCTGACGCCTCTCATGAACTGCGCACTCCCCTAGCTGTGATCAAGACAGAGGCAGAAGTACTACAGCGTGACCCGAATGCCAGCCATAATGACTACAGAGACTTTCTAGAGAGCGCCATGGCAGAGGTGGATTATCTAACCAAATTGACCCACAAACTATTAAGCTCAGCGAAACTCAATAGTGGCTCAGTCAAACTTCTGAGTGGGCAAGTTGGTCTCAAAAGCATCCTAGCTAAGCTGACCAAACAATTTGCCAGCCTTGCCGCAGGCAAGCAGATAGCTATAGAATTTACGGCGTCGGACTCAAAGCTACAGGTTTTGGGTGACAAAATACTCCTGCAAGAGCTTTTTACGATTATTTTGGATAATGCTCTCAAGTTCAATTCACAAGCGGGTCAGATCAAAATCGTACTTACTAATCAAGCCAATAAAGTCCAGGTAAAAATTAGCAATTCCGGTCCAGAAGTGGCGCCTGCTGATTTACAGAAGATTTTTACTCCTTTTTATAGTAGTAGTGCGTCGCGCACGGAAAAAAACCACGGATTAGGTTTGACAATCGCCAAGCAAATAGTGGATTTGCATAGAGCTAGTATCAAATTTGAATCTACTGGGGGAATGAATACTGTAACAGTAGTCTTTGCAAAATAGCAGCAAGATACTAGCAAAATAGCTGCTGCAATCTTGCAGCAATGTCCATGTTAAAATAGCACTGCCATGCCCACACAAATATTACTGTATTACAAATATACGCAAATTACTGACCCTGAAGGCTTACGCAAACAGCAGCAGGAACTCTGCGAGCAGCTTGAACTTACAGGGAGAATTATCATCGCTGCAGAGGGAATCAATGGCACTGTCCAGGGCAATGTTGAGCAGACTGAAGAGTATATCCGCAGTTTACAGACAGTCCCAGCTTTTCAGGATATCGATTTCAAAAAAAGCCAGAGTGAGGTTGCAGCATTTCCTAAACTAAGTATTAAAGTCAGAACAGAGATTGTCAGCGCGCAACTGGGCGGGGCGGATATCAATCCTGCCAGAATTACCGGGAAATACCTCTTGCCAAGTGAACTGCATGAATGGTTTCAGAATGGGGAGGAGTTTTACATTGTTGACATGCGCAATGACTACGAGCATAAGGTAGGCTATTTTGAGAATTCGATATTAGCTCCTTTCGGCAATTTCCGCGATTTACCTAAGGCTTTACCAGCTCTGGAGAGCCTGCGAGACAAGACGATCCTAACCGTTTGTACTGGTGGGGTAAGGTGCGAGAAAGCCTCAGGCTATTTAGTTAATAATGGCTTTAATGACGTCTACCAGTTATATGGTGGAATCGTTAGCTATATGGAAAAGTACCCCAACCAAAACTTCTTAGGCAAACTGTATGTGTTTGATGGCCGGGTCACCATGGGCTTCAATATTGACGCTCCCGATCATTTAATAGTAGGCAAATGCGCCAAATGCGACAGTGCGTCTGACCACTACACTGACTGCAATTACATCCATTGCAAAGGTGTGCGGCATTTCATCTGCTGTGATAACTGCATGGAAACTGGCAAAGGCTATTGCTCCGAAGACTGCAGCAAGGCTGATGCCAAGTTACAATCAGAGCTTGCGCAGGTCTAATTCTTCGTTGATATGAATCTGTCTGACAAAGTCAGGTAAGTGGCTCACCAGTATCAACCCGCCGGTAAACTGATCCAAAGCCTTAGCAATCACAGGTATATGTCTGAAATTGATGTGATTTGTAGGCTCGTCCATAATCAATAGTCCAGGTTCTTGCAACATGAAGCGCGCGTAGCAAAGCAAGCCTTTCTGACCTTCTGACAAAGACCCAACTTCGTGCTGCAAAATCTCCCCTGGTAGCATAAATCTCCCAGCTGCGGCATAAAGATTCTGATAGTCATTGCCTAACATCACAGATTTCAGCGATTCGAAAGCCGTCATGCTAAAGTCTAACTCTGAGAAATCCTGGCTGTAGTATCCAACTCTCACTCCCTCGCTAATCTGAGCACCTTGATTATCAAGAATCGCCTTCAGCAAAGTACTCTTACCAATACCGTTAGGTCCCAAGATAATCAAGCGATTGCCCTTATAGACTTGAATATTCACAGTCTTCTCCACTACCTTCGAATTTTGCAGGAAACTAATTTTGTTAATTTTCACCAAAGCTCCTGGGTGATTCTGCATGGGAATTGTGAATTCGGGAATAGTTTTGTCTTCTTGGCGCATATCCACCATCTTGTCTTTGTCTTCAGCGATATTGGCCCTAACTTTGTTGGCCAGACGATTCATAGCCACACTTTTGCCACCCAGTTTATTTATTTTCACAAAGCGGTCTTTGATACTCTTCTCTAAGCGGGCGTTCTGCAGTCGTTCTCGTTCTATCTGTGCTTCAATTTGATTGACCACGTCATAATAATTGCCCACAAATTGCTCAACTTTGCGAGTATGGACATCTAGATTCAGAACCCCATCTGTAAAAGCGTTGAGGAAATCTGCATCATGAGAGATCACTATGCAGGTTTTGGAGTAATCAATCAGAAACTGAGTCAAATGCTCAACGCCCTCTTGATCTAAGTTATTGGTAGGTTCATCTAGAAGCAGAATATCAGGTTCCTGGATCAGTGCGTAGGCGAGCAATATTCGAGCTTTCTGGCCTCCGGATAATTCCGAAATCTTCATATCCAGTTTTTCCAACGGAATTTCCAGGTTTACAACTCGCAACACATCGCGAATATTGCGCTCAATACCATGTTTCAATTCTGGTAAAGCAGCACTAAAGTAGGATAAAATGCTAATGTCCAATTGCTCCTTGGGAATTACTTGCTGAGCAATCGCAATCTTGGCACCTCGTTGAATATTGATCTGTCCGAAAGTAGGTTTATAAACACCGGTGAGTAATTTAAAGATAGTACTCTTGCCAGCGCCGTTTTGGCCCATTATCGTAATTTTTGAATTTTTGCGCACTGAGAAGTCAACTTCGTCCAAGATCAACTTTTTGTCGCTATACTTGAACCCCACTTCGTCAAAACGAATTATTACATCTTGTTTTTGCATAATCAAACTCTATTATTAACTAATACCAGCTTGAATAATACCAGAATTTTGCTCAGAAAAATAATCTGCCGTAAAAGCCTGATGCTAATATAGAATATGTACATCGTATATATGCTCCGTTGCGCTGATATGTCACTCTACACAGGTATTAGCAACAATCTTGAGCAGCGCTTGAAAATGCACCGCGATGGTCAAGGTTCTAAATATGTACGCACGCGCCTGCCAGTTGAGTTGGTATACAGCGAGGAACAGCCTACTAAATCTCTAGCTTTGCAAAGGGAATTCGCTCTTAAGCAATTATCCAAAGCTCAGAAAGAAGCCCTGCTCGAAGCTTATAGCCCCAGTTAAACCTAAAGTGCAGTCTTTTTGGCGGCCTTTTTGGCTTTGCGGGCCTCTTTAGCTTGTTTAGGGCTCTTAGGCTTTTTTGCAGCCATATCCCCAGAAGAAACACGTTGATTGCCTTTATCTTTACCCTTAGCTGACATAATTTATTTCACTGAAATTAACTGAGATACAATATATGTTAACAAGAACTAGATAGTTATTCTAGCTTTGGCAATAGCTCTTGGTAGCGTTGGATCTTATCCGCTAATTGCATACTTGTACAGCGTGGGTTGGACGGTATACAGTCTCCAAATAAGTGTTTTTCTATCATAGATTTATGTCAGTTTACTAAATTGCTAACTATAGTATAATTTCTCATGTATAAAATCCTCAAGACTGAAAAACTTTTCGAGCATAAACGTATAACTATTTTGGAAGATGATATCGAGTACGAGAACGGTGAATTGAGTAAATTCTTGAAATTTGAGCATAAGGCCAATGCAGCTCAGGTCCTAGGAATCCGCGATGACGGCAAGATTTGTCTGATTCGAGAATACTCGCATACAGTGGGTGAGAGATTATTGGGTTTTCCAGGTGGTTTAATTGGCCTGGAAGAAGATAAATTTGAGGGAGGCAAGCGTGAATTCTTAGAAGAGACTGGTTACTCAGCTGGCAAACTCGAATACTTGGGCATGACTTATCCTTACCATCGTAGATTACCCGAAAAGTTGTTCTTATTCGTGGCCCGCGAATTAACAGAACTAGGTGAGCAACGTGAAGACTCAGAACAGGACATGGAAGTGGTGTGGATGACTGAGGCAGAAGTCGGCCAGGCTATTAAGAAAAACGAAATTACCAATGCCCAAACACTGGCACATTGGGCGATCTACAAATCTCAATTAGCTAAATCCGATTAATCCCTAGATCACCCCGTGCAATTATTACTTTCTTCCAGTGGAGATAATGTGATTGAGAATATTAACTTAGTTACCGAGAAACCAGGCCACTAGAATAGTATGCTGACGATCTGCTTCAGGCAGTTTACCCCAGCAGCCAGTTAGCCTTCTCTTCAACTACATACAAGTGATCAGCTAGTAGCCAATTCTTAACAATGTATTCTGGAAATAATATAATCTACTACCTGGTTCTACCAGTTGCAAATCTTTTTCGTCCACTACACCTCTCTGACTGATTCTTTTGCGACGAACATCTTCATCTAGAGTTAAAACTACTCTCAAATCAGGCTGCTTGAATGGGAAAACGCTAACCATTATTTCTGGATTTACAACCCCTAAATGTCCGTGGTGCGCCAAAATGTCATCCAAGTAACGTGCTTTGACGACTGTACTGCCTTCTTTTGTCAGTCGCTCAATCAGACCACTATGAAAAAGTGCTGACCCTATGTAAAATGCTATTTGTGCTGCAGGGGGAGTTTCGGCCACGACCCGCTTCTTAGCGACAGTGAATGGATTGTCAACATCTAACTGATCATAGTTTAGGGCATTAACACCCATTCTCCGCAACAGAAGCACTGTAGAGGCGACTGCTGTAGTTTTACCAGTACCATCAATCCCATGAAATGTTATAAATGGAGCTATCTCAAACACGTTTTAATACCTCCAAGTAAAGATTTTTTTGAGTTTTATAGCTAGCTTCCAGCCTAGTTTGATATTCAGGGAATTGAATTTTTTTAAATCCCTTTTCAAGGTATTTTAGACCCCACTCAGCTTTCTCTCTATATGTTGGCTTCTTAACCATAAGCATAAAGGCTTGGTGATACAAAACTTTGGATGCGCTATCAGCGGTAATAATAATTCTTTCTTCAATGCTTTGAGGTTTTTTTTCTGCACCATGATTGCCTACGCAAGTTAGAACCAAAGCTAGATCGCCAGCATCTATCTCGAACTCAGAAAGAAATTCGTGAGCTATCCTTATACCCGCTTCCCTATGATCTTCACCATCTTGTTCTTTATCTCTGCCAATATCATGCAGAATTGCCGCAATGCTAACAATCTGTTCACTTCCAGTAAATTTTTTCGTCAATTTGATTGCGATTTTTTCCACAAATTGAACATGGCAAAACCACTCTTTAGTTTTCTCCTCACACAAGAATTGTATTGATTTTTCTCTAATAAGTTTATAGTTCTTCATTTTATAGAATTAAATTATTTGTTATAACTGACCCAGTAGTTCCCATCACTGATTAAGTAAACAAAACTCCATTTTTTGCTTCGAGCCATAATCTTCTAGTCCTTTCTACAGTAGCATTCTGTTCTATCCCGCTGCGGGCCTCTATTCTGTATCTTTTGAATCTACGTAATATCTCAAATCTACATGCACAAATAACTGCCTCCATGTTAGTAATTCCAGTTTCAATCACATTAACGCCCATATCCGTTGGATTATCCATGCGGAATATCGGATGAGAAGGATCATTGGAATAACTAGTAAAAAGCAGCTGTAAAAGCCTGAAGTTCTCAAGATCTTTGTCATATGTGGTTAGTTCCCTACCATCCGCAGATTGTATCCCATGGACTCTATTATTCAGATCTGCAGTAGCTGCTTCGAATGCTAGATTCAAAGGGTGTCTTGCCGGTAGATTGAATACCGGGAATGTCTCAAACTTTATAAACGTAGGTGAAACCCCCCTTCTTAGAGCAGCATACATTTCAGAAAGTGCCACTCCAAATTTCCCACTGCCGCCACCTGGACTAAAAATAATTAAGTTCTCGTCACCTTTAGCGATGGTTTCATTTGCTCCAAAACTTTGATGCCCCTCATAAATTACGCTAGGGTTTGGGTATGAATCTATAGAGTAATGTTTATGAAACTCTACTCCCCTGGCTGCAACACCCTGCTCAAAGCCACTAATACTATCAATATCACGACCAGACGGTTTTCTGGGCATTAGACTTTGAAGTAGTTCTATCTTCACATCGGGTCGATAGCCTGGCAATACTCTTGAAGCATGATGATCATCACCTGGTTTGCCCCCAAACTCTATATAAGCTGGTTCACCAGGCCGTTCTGCAATCCTGTGCTCTATAATTTTATATTGAGCACTTAGGTATATATCATTATCAAATGCTGACTCCGACATTTATTTTAGGCCTAGTTTAGTCTGGAACGGATTTTCCCACAAGTCCTAGTGTTGGTACTGGTGAATATTATCACATTTAGTCCATTGGACTTGCATGTTCCACGTTTTGTGAACGACTGAGGAATGCAATTTTGCCCTCGACAATCTGCCAGGCAGCTGTAAAGTTTTCCTGGCTACTGGTATACCTAAAAGCTTTCCAACCCAAGTCTAGACATACTTTGGCGGCCAGCCAAGAAGGTGTTTGGGTATGCAAAAATGCCGCTTGGTGACCCTGCTCATGCATAATCTTCATAGCGTGGCTGATCAATGGCTTGCTCAAGCCTAGCCCTTGGTATTTTTTGCGAATTGCCACCCAAGACAAATGTCCAGTAACTTCTGCTGGCAATTGCAGCTGTGGGTCGACAATGAAAAAGCCAGTAGCGGTGCCAACTGGCTGATCTTTCGAATTGAGGATAAAGAAACACCTGCGCGCCAAAGTAGCAATGTGTGCTCTATAATAATTGTCGAAGTATTCAAAGCCTACTTTCTCATTGGCCAGACCACCCGAAGACACTATAATATTTACCCAACTTTTGATGTCCTCAGCACTACAATCAAAGTATCTATATGAATAACCTGCGGGCAAAGTTATAGTTTGGGCCTGCGCCAAGTCAGCATATAGCATAAAAAGATCAAAGTTTTCCACCGACGTATCTAGCATTAATTTAGCTGTCACATAAACCTCAGTTTCCAAGGAATCACAAGTCCTTCTTTGATGATTTTCTGATTGATTTTAGATTTACCTTTTAGCCTCTCAGTAAAGACAATTGCCGTTTCAGCATAATGCATTCCCAGCTTAATTAGCTTGTATTTCACCTCGATTTGGAAGGCAAAGCCGTTGCTTTTTATTTCTTTCAAGTCAATCTGCCTTAATGTGTCAGATTTATACATATTAAACCCACCCGTCACGTCGTGCAATCCAGTCCCCAGGACTAAATTCGTATAAAAATTCCCCAGTTTGCTGATCAGCTTGCGCTTGAAGTCCCAATCCTTCGTGCCGCCGCCTTTTATATATCTAGTGCCGATCACGAAGTCTACTCGCTGAACCTTTTCCAGAAAGTCAGGAATATAGATAGGATTGTGGGAGAGATCAGCGTCCATTTGCAAAATGTAGTCTGTTTCAGTGCTGAGACAATATTCAAAGCCCTTTTTGTAAGCATTTGCCAATCCCAGCTTGCTTGGATTGCTAATAATATCTACGCTGACCTTGGTAAGACTCTTTGCGTAATTTTGAGCAATTTCAGCTGTGTGATCCGGCGAGTTATCGTCTATAATTATTACATTGATTTGATAGTTATCGAGAGATTTCGCAGCTAGTTCTACACCGTCTAGTAAACCTTTAATATTGTAGGCCTCATTGTAAGTAGGTACACAAATAGATAACTTTTGCATATGCCCATTCTAGCAAATAAAAAGCTAAAAAAAGTTGCGTTCTGGCTGGCGGCAATCTTTGTCCTGGCAATACTACTGAGACTCAGCATTATTAATACGCAAGACCTCTGGGCAGATGAAGCGTTTAGTGTGAACGCGGCGCGCGAAGGACTTAGCAGAAGTATAGAGATCTCGGTGGCAGATACCAATCCCCCACTGCATTTGTTAATTTTGTCAGTGTGGGGCGGTATTTTTGGTTTCGGAGAAATCGCCATGCGATTTACATCATTAATATTTGGGATCGCAAGTCTGTTCGTGCTATTGAAAATTGCCCAAGAGCTGAAACTAACCAATATTCAAAAGATTTTCACAGCACTTTTGTTTGCAGTCAGTCCAGTGTTGATTTATTACTCTGTGGAGGCCAGAGCTTATGCGTTACTAACCCTATTGTTCTTAAGCGCGCTCTATCTTTTATTAAGAATAAAGAGGCAGGTAGATTTACATACGCAAGTAAACCCGCAAACCGATTTCTGGAAATTATTATTGCTGTTTCAGCTCTCAAATCTGCTTGGACTCTACACCCACAACATCTTTATCTTCCCGTTCATCATCCTGAATCTAGCTTTGGGATTCCAGCTAATTAGGGGTAAGCACTTTGCCACACTCAAACAATTCCTTCTAAGTTTTTTTCCCACGATTATTTTATATTTGCCATGGTTACTGATATTTGCAGCGCAGTTGTCCAAGGTAAGCAACAAAGGCTTTTGGTTTATTTTCGAACCATTCAACAGTATCTGGATATTCTGGGCGAATATTTTTGTAAATACAAATATAAATCCTGAGGTTCTACCAACTCTAATTGTACTAATTCCAATAATATTAATCTTAGGCAGCATATTTCTACTGATGGGCTCGGTAGATTCTTGGCGTAAACGCAATGGTTTTATCGAATTTATCTATCTGGCAATTTTGTTATTAGTCTACCTAATATCGTTTAGAACGGCGTTGTTTTATATCAGATATTTAGTTTTCCTAGTGCCGGTCATTTTACTAACTATGGTCAAACCTCTTGGGCTGGTGGGCGGACGGGGTAAGTCACTCCTGACTGCGCTATTTTTCTTGCTGACAGCGTCACTGTTGAGCTTTCAGATATTTAACGTTAATACTTACACTACTAAGCCAGAAACTAAGCTAGCTCTGCAATATATAGATTCCAATTCAAACTCAGCTGTAGTGCTCAACTTTTCCGGGGTGCAATTTCACGCCACTAAGTATTACTTAGCCGAATGTAACTGCCAACAGTATCTTTTCACCAGGGAGAGTGAACTTCGCTACTATGAGGGGCTTGCCTCCATCCAGAAAAGCGATTATTTTCAAGGCGATCTGTCGTCGCTTTCGGATCTCTGGATCATTAAATTGTATTGGGAAGACGCTACTAAAAATAACGAGTCATTGGCAGCTGCAGGCTTTCGCATAGCCGATTCCAAAAGTTTCAGCCGGACTATTGTAGAAAAATGGTCCAAGAAGTAGATGTAAACTATACTTGACATGGTGTAAAGTATACATTACTATGTAGTTATTAATTTAACCAACAAGTCATGTCATACAAAGAAAAACAGAGCCTCGTATCACTTGTTACTACTATAATAGTCTCAATTCCTTACCTAGCTTATATTTTCATGCGTTACCAAAGTGGTAATTACGCCGCAGGCGAAGAGGTAAGTTTTTGGGCAAAGGCTATTTTAGTGTTAATTCCTTTGAGAATTGTTATGGAGATTATCATATCGATAATTTTCAGCATTTTGAGCGCTATTATTACCCGCGAAAATACTACAGACATTACTGACGAACGCGACAACCTAATCGAATTAAAGGGCATGCGCAATTCTTTCCTCGTGTTTATAATTGGATTTCTAGTGGCACTTATCTCAGTTGCTCTGAACAATTCTGTCTCCACAATGTTTATCATCATTTTCATTACTGGAGTTGTCTCAGAACTATCTGATATATTCTCCAAGTTATATTATTACCATAAAGGAGTGTAAATATGAGTGGCAGTTTGAATAACCAGATGACGAACAAGACGCTCAGCAACAACATCCGCAAATTACGCTTTGCCAAGGACGAAATGACTCAAGAGCAGCTCGCCAGAATTGTTGGCGTGACTAGGCAGACGATTGTTGCTATTGAAAAGGGCAACTATTCGCCTTCACTAGAATTGGCATTTAAAATTGCAATTGTGTTCGAATTAGGATTGGATCAAGTGTTTTCGTACGGTGCAGAGAGTAATTAAATTTAAAGGATTAATCATGAAAGCAATAATTATCCGCGCCTATGGTTCAGCAGAGGTTTTGTCACTAGAGGAAATTCGTAAACCTACACCCAAGGCCAATGAATTTCCGGGGACCTGCCAATCATTAGGCACATAAAGAATACCTTTGGCCTTAAAATCATCTGGGCTTAAATCACGAAACCTTCTAGATGCTGAATCCCTCAACATACTGGATTTCTCGGCATCTAAATCTATTTTCGCCTTTCTAAAGCGCACATCTGCAAATTTCAGAAAGATTAAACCTAAAATAGGTTCTGAAATCTCATTTAATTTCAGGCTACTATTTGCCCTAAGTTGTTGGGCAGATGCCCAAAGCTTTTCGTGGAGTTGTTTGTCGTTTTGTTTCATTTAACTCTTTTTACGTAGTCCCATAAAGCGAAAACGCTGCACAGGCTTATTAAAGAGTATTTTAAGGGGGGGAGGGAAAACAACACGAAAAGATCTCAGTTAGTATGTCAGTGATTTCTATCTTGGTGACCTCACGGGGAATCGAACCCCGATTACTACCTTGAGAAGGTGGTGTCCTAACCGTTAGACGATGAGGTCTCATGGCAAATGTGCAGTGAATACTAGCACATTTGCCTCAAGAATTATTCCGTTTTTGCCTTTTTAGCTTTTTCTACTACTTTCTTTTCTTTTGTAGCTTTTTCCACTACTTTCTTTTCTTTAGCCACTTCAGCTTTGGCTGGTTTTTTCTCAGCCTTCACTGCTACTTCCTTGATCTTTGCCGGAGTCTTAGTAGCAGCTTTAGTCACAGTCTTTTTCTTAGACTTGGCAACTTCTTCTACTTCTTCCACAGCAACTTCCACAACTGCCTCTGGGTCTTCTGCTTTAGCCTTCTTAGCTTTTGCTATTTTGGCTGGTTTGGCTGGTTTGGCTCTTTTGTCCATGTCAGCTGCTTCACTTTTGCCAACGATATCTAGTTTCCAACCAGTCAACTTGGCTGCCAAGCGCACATTCTGGCCATCCTTACCAATTGCCAGAGATAGTTGCTCATCTTCTACCACCAATACTGCTTCTTTATATTCTTCATTGGTCAAACGCACTTCCAAAACCTCTGCAGGACTTAGAGCATTGGCAATAAATCTACGCAAATCATCGTCCCAAGCAATGATGTCGATTTTCTCCTCACGCTCGCCAATGCGCAGCTCGTTCATGATTGCATTGATGCGGATACCTCGTTGACCCACACATGAACCAATTGGATCAATCCCGTCTACATTGGAAACCACGGCAACCTTGGTGCGTGATCCCGCTTCTCTAGCAATCGCCTTGATTTCCACAGATTCTGAGGCAAGTTCAGGAACTTCCAAGAAGAATAATGCTTTCAAAAATCCTGGATCTGAGCGGGAAACCAACAATGTCTTGCCTTTTGGCAAAACTTTGATCTCTTTCAACAATACTTTATGGCGGCTACCACTACGGTAAAACTCGCTAGGGATCCGATCTTCAGCTGGCATCAAAGCAATTGCACGACCAACCTCCCAAATCACGCTGTCACCATCCATACGCTGCACCACGGCAAATTCAACTTCACCAATGCGATCATTGTATTCTCGCAGTTGAGTCTCGCGCTCTGCTTCACGAATCTTTTGCAAGATTACTTGTTTGGCTGACTGAGCGGCCACACGACCAAAATCACCCTCAGGCGTAATGTCGATCTCCAATTCATCGCCCAATTTAGAGTTACTAGAAAGCTTTTGAGCATCTTTAAGATTGATCTCACCTTCTTTGTCTGTGACCTTTTCTACAATCTTTTTGATTTGCAACACCGAAATCTGCCCCTGACCAGCAAGGATACGAACTTCCAAATTAACATTACTTTCTTCAGGAAAATTTTGTCTAAATCCGGTCTTAATTGCATCTGCAATCGCAGTCACTACTTCATCAATATCGATGTTTCTTTCTGCAGCAATTTGATTAACCGCAGCAATAAAATCTGTTTGCACTGCCATAATTAGACTTATTAGTTAAAATTTAGTTATTATCTAGGAGCTAATTTTAACAGATTGTGCCCATTCCAGGGTAATTTTTGGATGCAAAAGCCAAGAAGTTCGTCTCAGAATTCCGTAAGTAGTGCCTTCAATAGTCTATATTCAGAAGATATCCAGCCCCCTCTAGCGGTAAAAGCACCGCCCAGCAGGAGATCCGGAGCTGATACAGAAACAGAGCTAGCTCAGATCAATATGGGGCTCAATACCGCCAGACCCAGCAGAATCTTCAGATTAAAGGATGAAATCCGCAGATGGGAGAATATTTTAGAGCTTTTGCCCTTCTGGCGACAGCCCCTCAACCCTGTTAATATTGCTTTTTCAGTATTAACTGTGATTTTTGGCGCAGGTTTAATCTATAGCAATTTCGATAAATTGCCTGGCGAAGTGAGCTTTATCTATTCACAACTTCAGGACAAGTGGCTCAATAGTGACAAGACCCTGCTAGCTCTACTGCCAGTTGGGTTTGCTATTGTTCAGGTGGTTCTGTTACGCTTAAATCGAGAAATCTTCAACTTTGACCGCAGGCTGAGTTTAGTCATGGCAGCAATACAGATTTTTGCCAATGCTGTCCTCTTGATTGGTCTGATTCAGATCTTGAGCTTAAAACTAGTATAATAGATTAATGTTCGATTTAGAACCAATAGCTAAACTCTTCAACCAATACCAGCCAATTCTGCCCTTGGCAGCACTTGCCATCTTAATTAGTTTCATCTTGACACCTTTGACTGGTAAACTTGCCGAAGCCGTGGGGGCAATAGATGCCCCAGCTCAGCAACGTGATAGCCGCGATCAAACTCGCACACGTCGGATTCACACTGTGGCAATGACCCGACTAGGAGGTCTAGCTATCTTTGCTGCCATCGTGGTAAGCGTGCTAGTCGCTGGTCAGAGCGGTATGTTACAGCTCAATTCACCCCAGTTACTCCACATCTTAGCCGGACTAACTCTAATCAGCATATTAGGATTTTTTGATTCCCGCGGAGATATTTCTGGCAGCAAGCAGCTCTTGATTCAAGTCATTGCGGCGCTCATAGTCACCATGGGTGGAATCAAAATTCTAAACCTGGACATCTTGGGACTGTTCATCAATTTCGACCTAGTCAATTTCACCATCCCTCTAGGCTCGCTGACCCTGTACTTTAGCCCAATTGCAGATATTGTGAGCATACTGTGGATTGTAGGCTTGATCAATGCCATGAATTGGGTCGCAGGCATTGACGGACTGGCGTCTTCCATGAGCGTTGTCGCTGCTTTAACTCTGACCTTTATTGGTATCGAGAATGGCGCAGTAATGGCCGCTATCTTGGCCGCAATTACGTTTGGAGCTATACTTGGCTTCTTGCCGTTCAATCTGCCACCTGCCAGGACATTCAACGGTGGCATCGGCGACATGACCCAAGGCTATATGCTGGCGACTCTGGCCATAGTTTCAGGAGCCAAGCTCACTACCTCGATCATTCTCTTAGCACTGCCTATTATCGACGCAGTATGGGTATTGGGCGGTCGTTATATTAAGCATCGCAAAGAACTCAAGTCTCCCAAGGACTTGCTAGAGATTAGTGATAAAACTCACCTGCACCACCGCCTACTAGATTTAGGCCTAACAATTAGACAAACCTTAGCCGTAGAAATGCTAATTTTCTTCTGTTTTTGCATCGCAGCCTACCAGTTGGCAGGGTTCAGTGGAGAAACTGTGATCGCAATGATCGCAGTACTGATGTGTCTTTTGATCTTTGTAGTACTGAAAGTACTGCATACCCTACGCTTCAAGCGCTTAGAAAAGCTGACTAAGGCCAATTCTGATGGCAGCAGTGTTGCTAAGGTTAATCTAGAAACACCTGAGGAGAAATATGCCTACTAACAAAGCAGATCTAGGGCAGAACATTTTCCAGCTATTCAGTACTGGACAATTCAAGTCACTCAAAGCAACTAAAAAAACCAAGAAAATTCCTGCTACAGCCGAGAAGTCTCTACAAGATTTGGGAGTTGCTAAAGACAAAGTGAATGATCTGATTAATAGTCATTATTATCTGGCAGCGCGTAATCTCAAGCAAGCCCAACTACTCTTAGGCATGCTCACTATCACGCTCGCTGTAGCTATATCCGCTGTACGCCAAGGAAACGATCTCACAGTGCTACTCTTGGCACTCGGGATTGGCCTAGGGTTGAGTATGCCGTATTGGCTTATATATTTTGCGATGATTCGCACACAATTATTGAGCAATTTCCGCCTACTTAGCTATTCAAGTCTAGGCTACACAGTATTTTTGGCATTAATATTTCTGATCGCCTCCCCAGCTATTCAGCTAGTAGGGGTAATCTTGGTACCTGTGATAATTATAGTTCTATATATTATTGAAGTGCGCAAATTAGAGTTATTAATAAATAGTTTGAACACTCAACTAGATAAGATAAAATTAAATTAAATAAGATAAAATTAAATTAAATAAGGTAAAATCTACACAAGAATGAACGACGGCGCTAAAGTAACAATGACTGATCCAAATACACAAGTT